>NZ_JBEYIS010000048.1:0-59120 GCF_040635975.1 Streptomyces sp. NPDC006798 | reverse complement strand
ACCCGACAAGCCCGCCGGCGAGGCGTCCCGCAATCTGCGGCTGCTCCGGTTCTCGCCCGAGGAGGGCGAGGTCACCGCCGAGTACGCGTACCGGGCACGACCCCGGCCGCCGGGTCCCGCAGCCCGGTCCGAACCGAACACCCGCCACCGAGCGCGGCGTTCCGCGGCCCCGGACTCGTCCGCCGGGCCCGTCCCGACCAGCCGAGCCCCCTGGCGCACCACGAGCCCTCGCGGCCGTTCCCGGCCGCGTCCGCGGCTCTCCGCGGACACCGCCGGGGAGCGGGGAGCCGCCGAGAACACCCGGTCGACCCCGCCCGACCGGCGGGCCGCGCAGACGAGCTGAGGAGTACGTCCGTGAACACCCCCCGTCTCTCCGCCGGGACCGCCCTGGTCACCGTGCCCGGCCGGGGTCTCGCCCTGCGGACCCCCGACGGCACCTTCCTCCGGGTCGACACCGGTGACGTACCGCCGCCGTCCCTCCTGCGGCGCCTCGGCGCCGCGCCGGACCCGGCCGGGGTCCCGTACGAACAGCCCGATCCCGGTACGGACCGGCTCGTAGCCGCCTTCGAGGAGGCCGGATACGCCACCCGCGCCCCCGACGGCGTACCCCCGCCCGGGTCCGCGGCCCCCCTGGCCGGAACGGCCGTACTCCTGCTGGGCGATCCGGTCCTGACCCGGCCCGTCGCCCGGCTGCTCCGTACCGCGGGCGCCGAACCCGAGCCCGTCGCACCCGACCGGCTTGCCGAACGCGCCGCCGGGGCCGTGCCCCGTACCGCCGTCGTCTGGTGTCTCGACGGGCCCGTCCCGCCCGGCCTGTGGGACCCGGCCGACCGGCTCTCCCGCGACGGCGCGCTCTGGGCGCGCTGCCACCGCGAGGGCGCCCGGGTCTGGATCGAGCCGACGGCCCGGGGACCGTACGGCGTCACCGCCGCCGACCTCCGGCTCCGCCGGCTCGCCGCCACCCCCGCCCACCGCGAACTCGCCGCCTACTGGGCCGGATCCCGGACCGCCGACACCGGCCCCCGGCACACCGAGGTGACCGCGGCCCACACGGCCGCCCTCCTCGTCCACGACCTGCTGGCCGCCGCCGGGACCGGTCCCGAGCCCGTACCGCCCGTGCTGCGCGGTGTCGATCTGCGCGATCTCGGCACCACCCGCCACCCCGTCCTGCCGGTGCCGCCGTGCGCCCCCTTCCCGGGCCCGCCCGGCGAGCCGGGGAACGCGCCGTGACGCGTACCGTACGGGTCACCGCCGACGGCGTCCCCCTCGCCACCGACGTCGTCCTGCCGCCGTCCGGCCCCGCCGAAGGCCCGTACCCCGCCGTCGTCATCCGCACCCCCTACGGCCGCCGCGCCCACCGGGGCGAGGCGCGCGCCTGGGCCGCGCGCGGATTCGCCGCGATCGTCCAGGACGTCCGCGGCCGGTACGGCTCCGGAGGCCGCTGGCGGCCCTACGCGTACGAGGCCGCCGACGGCGCCGCGACCCTCCGCTGGATCCGCGAACGCCCCTGGAGCGACGGCCGGATCGTCGCCGCCGGATCCTCCTACGCCGCCTACTGCGCCCTGGTGACCGTCCTCGGCGATCCGGGTGATCCGGGTGGCTCCGCGGCGCCGCCCGACGCGGTCGCCGTCGCCGTCCCCGCCCTCGGCACCGCCGAGACCGCCCGCGACCCCTCCGGCGTCGAACGCCTCCTCGGCCGGGCCGGCTGGTGGGCCGCGCACGGCGACCGCGCCGACTCCGACCCCGAAGCCCTCGACCGGCGCCTCGGCCACGACCCTGACCTGCTGCGCCATCTCCCGGTCGCCGAACTCCCCGTCAGGCTCGGCCGCGCCCTGCCGTCCTGGCCGGGCATCTGGTGCTCCCCGCGCGCCGACCTCGTCGTCCGCCGGGCCCCCGGCGCCCGGACGCCCCTGCTCGCCATCGGCGGCACCCACGACCCCTTCGCCGCCGACACCCTCGCCCTGTGGCGCGCCTGGGGCGGCCCCGCCCGGCTCGTCCTCGGCCCCTGGGGACACCGGCTGACCCGCGACCCCGGCCCCGGCGCCCGCCCCGAACACCGGATCGACCTCGGTGCCCTGACCGTCGCCTGGGCGCGGGCCGTCTGCGCCGGACGGCCGCCCGCGGGCCGGAGCGGCGCCGTCGCCGTCGCCGGGACCCCGTACTGGTATCCCGCGACCGCCGTCACGGACACCCCGGCCCGCCGGATCCCCCTCACCGGCGGGCCCTTCGACGGCGCGCTGCTGTACGGCGGCGACTTCCGGGCCGACCCCGAACACCCCGTACGCTCCGACGATCTGCGCGCCGACCCCGGCCGCGCCGACCGCGCCCTGTTCGTCACCGGGCCGCTGCCCCACGACACCCACCTCGTGGGGCCCGCCACCGCCGAACTGCGCGTCACCGCCGACACCCCGGCCGCCGACTGGTTCGTCCGGATCGTCGCCGTCGACCCCTCCGGCCGGGCCGAACCCGTCGCCGTCGGCAGCGCCAGGACCGCCCGGCCACCCGGCACCTGGTCCACCGTCACCGTCCCCCTCGGCCCGCTCGCCCGCAGGATCCCGCGCGGCACCCGGCTGCGGACCGAGATCGCCGGACACCACTTCCCCGCCCACGCCCGCAATCCCCACACCGGACAGGACCCCGTCACCGCGACCCGGCTCCGGCCCTCCGGCCGGGCCCTGCGCGCCGACGACTGCGCCCTGCTGCTGCCCGTAGCCCGGCCCCGCCCCGACGGCGCCCGACCCGACCTCTCCGAGGAGATACCCGCATGACCACCACGGCCGCCGGGCCCACCGCCCCGCCGTCACCCCTGCCCCCGCCACTGCCCGTGGACCACCTGGTGGACCCCGTCTGCGGAATCGTCCGCGACGTCGCCCCCGTACCCCACCCCGCCGGTGCACCGCCCCGCTACACCGCCGTCACCGCGAACGTCGCCGACGCCCGCAGGCTCGGCGCCTGGCCCGCCGACCGGGTCGCCCTCGGCACCACCTTCGCCGACCCCGACGGCGCCCGGATCGCCGCCGTCGCCGAAGCCGTGGAGCGCTACTGCGGCAACCGGGTCCCGCCGCCCGGCCACCCCGACGCCCCCCGCCGCGCCACCGCCGCCGAACTCACCGCCGAAGGCCACCGGGTGTACGGGCCCGGCGCCGTACCCGCCTACGCCGACTGGCAGTACGACCGCCCCGGCTTCCCCTACCGGCGCCTCACCCCCGACACCCCCGCCCTGTGGACCCGGGCCGCCGAAGCGGGCGCCCCCGACGGCGACCCCTGGTGGGTCCCCGTCTCCCTCAGCCATCTCAACTGGCGCCAGGGCCCCCTGCGCGAACTGCCCCGCACCCACCACCTCAACTACGCGGGCATCGCCACCGGACGCGGCCTCGGCGACGCCGTCGAACGGGCCCTGCTGGAAGTCGTCGAACGCGACGCGCTGGAACTGTGGTGGCACCTCGACGGACCCACCCGCGGCATCGACCTCGACTCCGTGCCCGGCCTCGCCGACGACCTCGCGGGCTGCGACCTGGAGATCACCGCCGTCGAGCTGCCGTCCGAGTTCGCGCCCTGCGCCGCCGCCCTCGCCCACGACCCCGTACGGGGCCTCTACGCCGCCGGGTTCGCCTGCCGGTTCGACCCCGCCGAAGCCGTCCGCAAGGCAGTCCTCGAAGCCGTCCACACCTGGGTCTTCACCCAGGGCACCACCGACCCCGACGGCTGGGTCTTCCAGGCCGTCGACGCCGGACTCCTCGCCCGCGGCCTCTACCTCGACCACCGCGCCGACCGCCGCTACCTCGACGACTGCGGCCAGGACTTCGCCGCCGTCCGCGACCTCGGCGCCCATGTCCAGGTCTGGCTCGACCCCAGGACCGCGCCGCTCGCCCGCCGCTTCACCCACCCAGCGCAGGGCACCGTCCCCGTCTCCGCGCTCCGCCCCGGCGACCGGCCCCTCCTCGACGCCCGGCTCGCCGAGGGCGGCCACCGCGTCCTCGTCACCGACCTCACCACCGAGGACGTCGCCAGGACCGAACTGCGGGTCGCCCGGGTCCTCGTCCCCGGACTGATCCCCAACGCGCCCGCCGCCTTCGGCTACTTCGGCAGCCCCCGGCTCGCCGACGCCGCCCTCGCCCGGGGCTGGCGCGCCCGGCGCCCCACGAGCCCGGCGGACTTCACCCTCGTCCCGCCGCCGCACATGTGAGGCCGGACCCGATGCCCACCGAATCCACCCCGGCGCCCGAAGGTCCCGACGCGCCCGACGGCCACGACGCCGCGGCGCCCGCCTGCCGGGGCCTGGCGGGCATGTCCGCCCCGCTTCCGGCCGGGTCCGGACCGGCGGCCCGGGACGACGGCCCGGCACACACGCCGGCCCCGGTACGGACGCCTTCACCGGATCCGGGCCGTACGGCCGCGCCCGGCGACGGCCCCGGACCGGGCCCGCAGCCGGATGGCCATCCCGGCACCACGGACACGCCGCGCGCCGCTCCGACAGGTGATCAGGGCCCGCCCGGCGGCCCGGACTCGGGAGGCGCCGGTGTGCCGTACCCCCGTCCCGCCCGAAAGCCGGGCGATACCGCCGTACCGGATCCGGAACGCACGGCCGCGCCGGCTCCGGGCCGTACGCGTGCCCCGGACCCGGAGCCGGCCCCGGACCCGGAGCCGGGTGGCGACCCCGCTCGTACGCGGACGGCGCGCACCGCCCCGGCGGATGCTCCGGACCCCGGCCGGGGATCGGGTCCCGATCGCCACCCCGCCCGTACGGACGCCCCGGACCCGGCGCCCGTACGGCGTGGCAACGGGCCGACCGTCGCCGCCGCGCTCGCCGCCGCCCGGTCGGCCCGGCCGCCGGGGCCCGATCTGCCGTACCGGGCCCCCGCCCCGGCCCGTCCCGACGACGGCCTTCCCGTGCCCGACGCGCTCGACCCCGTACTCCGGCACTCCGTCGCGGGCGGGCGGCTGCGGCCCGCCGCCTCCGCCGGGGCCCTGCACCCCGTCTCCGTACGGCTGCTGGCCGGGACCGGCGCCGGACTGCCCGCCGGGCACTACGCGTACGACCCCGCCACCCACCGGCTGCACCCCGCCGGACCGCTCACCGGACCACCACCGCACGGCGCGTTCGCGATCCTCGGCGCCGTACCCGAACGGACCGTCTCCCACTACCGGCACCGGGCCTGGCCGCTGACCCTGCTCGACACCGGGCACGCCGTCGCCGCGCTCGTCGCCGCGGGCGCCCCCGGCTACAGCCTCGACCCGGCGCCCCGGGCCCTGCCCCGCCCCGCCCGCCCCGGCGCCGGACCCGACGAGATACCGCTGGCCGTTGTCCGGCTCACCCCGCACGGCGAACTCGAAGACCGTCCCCCGGGCCCGCCGCCGACGACCGGAGTCCCGCACCCCGCCCCGCATCCCGATATCGCCGACGCCCGGCGCATCCTGCGCCTCCTCGCCTCGTCCGGACGGGGGACCGGCACCTGGTACACCGCGCGCCGCCGTGCGGCCCGCCCCGTGATCGCGGCCCGCAGAAGCGCCCCGGTGGACGTGCTCGCCACCGCCGGACGCCCTCCGGACCGGCTGCTCCGCCGGGTCCTGACCGCCGCCGGGTCAGCCGCGCCCGGCGGGCCCGACTGGTGGCTGGCCGTCGGCGGCACCCGCCCCGCCCTGCTCACCGCCGCGCCCGGCGGACTGAGGACCGAGGCCACCGGACCCGTACTCGACACCCTCGCCCGCTGGGCCGCGGGACAGAGCTGGCTCGCCGGAACCGGCGCCGTCCTCCTCGCCGTCGGCTGCCCGACGGCCGCCGCGCCCGCCCGGATCCGGGCCGAGCACCTCCGGGCCGGATACGGCATCGGGCACGCCCAACTGACCGCCACCGCCCTCGGACTGCCCGCCCGACCCGTCGGCGCCTGGCAGCGCGCCGACCTCGGCGCCGCACTCGGCGGCCCCGCCGGACGGCGCTGGATCGTCCACGGACTGGCCTTCGGCACCGCACCCCGGAAGCGGCCCCCGCGCGCCCGGTCCGGCAGACCGGACCGGACGCCCACGGCCTGACCCGCCACCGGCTCCGCGCCCCGCCCCCTTCCGCCCGTGCCCACCCGCATCCGCGCCCCGCCGATGCCCCGCCCATGCCCCGGACCGCCGGGGCCGCCCCCGACGACCGAGGAGAACCCGTCGCATGATGCTCCATCCGGAGTTGCTGCGCGCCGCCCGCACCGCCCGCCGCCCCCTGGCCCGGGCCACCGCGCTGCTCGCCGCCGTCGCCCTGACCCAGCTCGCCCAGGCCGCGCTGCTCGCCGTCGCCCTCGCCGCCGCCGCCCGCGGCGACACCGGACCACTGCCCGCCCTCCTCGCGGGCGTCGTGGCCGCCGTACTCCTCCGCGCCCTGCTCACCGTCCGGCAGCGGCGGGCCGCCGTCACCGCCGGGGCGGCCGTACGGGTCCGGCTCCGGGACGAACTGCTGACCCGGCTCGGCACCACCGGGCCCGCCCGGGACAGCGCCGAACGCGCCGGGGCGCTCCGGGCCGTCGTCGTGGACGGTGTCGAGGGCGTCGACGCGTACGTCTCCCGCTATCTGCCCCAACTCGCCGTCACCTGCCTCCTGCCGCCGCTCGTCCTGGCCGCCGTCGCCGCCGTCCACCCCCCGGCCGTCGCCGTCATCGCCCCCGCGCTCGTCGTCGCCCTGCTCGCCCCCCGCTGGTGGGACCGGCTGCTGGAACGGCGCGGCCAACAGCACTGGGGCGCCTACGAAGCCCTCGCCGCCGACTATCTGGAGGCCCTTCAGGGCATGGCGGCCCTGCGGTCCACCGGCGCCACCGGACGCACCCGGGCCCGGCTCGCCGAACACTCCGACCGGCTGCACCGGGCCACCGTCGCCAAACTCCGGGTCTCCCTCGTCGACACCGGGATCACCGACCTGGCCGTCCAGGGCGGCACGGTCGCCGCCGTCCTCGTCGCCTGCTGGTCCGCGACGGCGGGTACCACCACCGGCACCGGTACCTATCTGCTGCTGTTGCTGGCCTCCGAGTGCTTCCGGCCCGTCCGCGACCTGGCCCGCGAATGGCACGCCGGATACCTCGGGACCTCCGCCGCCGACGGCATCGCCCGGCTGCGGACCGCCGACGGCGGCGTACCCGACACCGGTACCCGGACCGAACCGTGGCCGAAGGCCCCCGAGATCCGGTTCGAGGACGTCCACTACACCCACCCCGGCGCCGGGAACCCGGCCCTCGACGGAGTCACCTTCACCGCGCCCGCCGGACGCACCACCGCCGTCGTCGGGCCGTCCGGCGCGGGCAAGTCGACCCTCGTCGGGCTGCTGCTGCGGTACGCCGACCCCGCGCACGGCCGGATCACCGCCGACGGCCGCCCCCTCGGCACCTGGACCCTGGCGGCGCTGCGGCGGGGGATCGCCGTGGTCTCCCAGGAGACGTACCTCTTCCCGGTCTCCGTCGCGGACAACCTGAGGCTGGCCCGTCCCGGTGCCACCGACGCCGAACTCCGGTCCGCCGCGCGGGTCGCGGGCGTCCACGACGAGATCCTCGCCCTCCCCGACGGCTATCTGACCCGCCTCGGGGAGCGCGGCGCCACCCTCTCCGGCGGCCAGCGCCAGCGCGTCGCCCTGGCCAGGGCCCTGCTGGCCGACGCGCCCGTCCTCGTCCTCGACGAGGCGACCAGCGCCGTCGACGAGCGAGCCGAGGCCGCCATCGTCCGCGCCCTGACCCGGGCCGCCGACGGCCGGACCCGGCTGGTCGTCGCCCACCGGCTGGCGTCCGTACGCGACGCGGACCGCATCGTCGTCCTCGACGGCGGCCGGGTCGACGCGATCGGCGACCACGACACCCTGCTGGCCCGAGGCGGTCTGTACGCCCGCCTGGCGACGGCGGCCACGGTCGCGCCCGGGACCACCGGAGCGCGGATAGGAGAACTGACACCATGACATCCGCACACCCGACCCCCCGCCGAACCGACCCGGCCACCGGCGGAGCCGACTACGACGGCCCCGGGCTCGGGCCCCGTCCCGGCGGTCCCGGTCCCGGCGGTCCCGGTCCCGGCGGGCCCGGTTGCGAGGCCGAGTCGCCGCCGCCCGGTGCCCTGCGGGCGCTGCTGCCCGTCCTGCTCGTCCATCGCGGCGCCACCGTACGGACCTTCGTCGCCGCCCTGCTGTCCCAGGCCGCGCTCGTGACCCTCGTCGTCCTCGCCGCGCACACCGTCGGCACGGCCGTCGTGGCGGGGACCGCGCCCGGCCCCGGCGTCATCGGCGCGCTGGGCGCCCTGGTGGCCGTACGGGCGGTTGTCACCTGGTGGGAGATGGACCTCTCCCACGATCTCGCCTACCGGGTCCTGGCCGAGCTGCGGATCCGGGTCTTCGACGGGCTCGCCCGGAGCGCGCCCGCCCGGGTCGAAGGCCGGGAGAGCGGCGATCTGGCGTCCGCCGCCCTGGCCGACGTCGAGGCGCTGGAGTTCTTCTACGCGCACGCCGTGGCCCAGTTCGCCGCCTCCGGGACCGTGTTCGGCGCGGGCGCGGTGGCGCTCGGGCTGGTCGAGCCGGGGCTGCTGCCGCCGGTGTTCGCCGCCGCCGCCCTGCTGGTCCTGCTGCCGATGCTGGACGGCCGCACCAGGGCCCGCCGGGCCGCCGTCACCCGGCGGGCCGCCGCCCGGCTCTCGGCGCGGACCGTCGAGACCGTCGACGGGCTGCGCGAACTGCTCGCCTTCGGCGCTCTGGAGCGCGGCCGGGAGCGACTGGCGGAGGACGGCCGTGCCCTGGGCCGGGCCCAGCTCGCCGAACACAGCCGGGAAGCCCGCTCGGCGGCGGCCCGCGACCTGTTGGTGACCTGCGCCGTCGCGGGGGTCGCCGCCGTCGCCGGATACGGCGTCGCCGGTGCCTGGGCCCCGGCCGCCCTCGCGCTCGCCCTCGGCACCCTCGCCCCCGTCGCCGACGCCACCGCCGCCGCCGGACAGGCCAGCGGACTGCGGGCCGCCGCCGCCCGGGTCGGCGACGCGGTACGGGCCCCGGCACTCGCCCCGCCGCCCGCCGAGCCCCGGCCCGTCCCCGCAGGACCGCTGTCCGTACGGTTCCACCGGGTCCATGCCGACTACGGCGACCGGCCCGTACTCACCGGCGTCGATCTGAGGGTGCCCGCCGGGACGCGGCTGGCGCTCACCGGGGCGTCCGGCGCGGGCAAGTCGACCTGTGCCCATCTGCTGGCCCGCTACTGGGATCCGGCCGCCGGGCGGGTCGAACTCGTCGGCGCCGACGGCACCGCCGTCGATCTGCGTGCCGTCGCCGACGCCGAACTGCGGCGGACCGTCGCCGTCGTCGGCCAGGACACCCCCCTGTTCCACGGCACCCTGATGGAGAATCTGCGGCTCGCCGCCCCCGACACCGACGACCGGGCGGTCCGCGAGGTCGCCCGGGCCACCGGCGTCGACCGGGTGGCGGCCGGGCTTCCCGACGGCTACGACACCCTGGTCGGCGAGCGGGGCGCCACCCTCTCCGGCGGCCAGCGGGCCCGGGTCGCCCTGGCCCGCGCCCTGCTCACCCGGCCCCGGGTCCTGGTCCTGGACGAGACCACCGCCCAACTCGACGGCGTCGGCGACACGGAGGTCCTGACGGCCCTGCCGCGCTGTACGACCCTGCTGATCGCGCACCGCCCGGCGACCATCCGGCACGCCGACCGGATCGCCGTACTCGACGGCGGCCGGATCGTCCAGCAGGGCACCTGGCAGGAGGTCACCTCCGCGCCCGGCCCGTTCACCCGCGTCGTGGCCCGCGGCTGACGGCCCGTCCGGAGGCCGCACGGCCTCCGGATCCCGCCACCCGCCGCGCACCGGGCGGCGCCACAGCCGGACAGCGCCCGCCCGTAGACCGCCCGCCCACCGAGTCAGCACCGTACGACCCCCGTCCGCCCGCCCGGATCACCCCACGCGACCGACGGTACGGGCCGCCACTGACAACGGCGCCCGGGAGCGGGATACGACCCCTCCCGGGGCCGTGAGAGGGTCGGACCCATGACCGAGACTTGGACGGTGGGCCCCGATCCGGCCCCCGTGGCGCCGGGGGACGTGTCGGCGCTGCTCAGCGCCCGGGCCGGCCGGGGCGAGCTGGAGACCTGGCTGACCAGCTCCACCGGGCGGTCCCTGGCGGTGCTCTCCAACAACCGGCGCGCGATGGTGATGCTGCTCGAACGGCCCGGCGACCCCGGGGAGCACGCCGTCGACCCCGACGCCGGCGACGAGTGGAGCGACGGCTTCGTCCTCGCCAACGGACAGGACGACGAGTACCCCGACCAGGACACGGTGCCGCTGCCGGAGGCGCTGCGGATCGTGGCGCACGTCCTCGCCACCGGTGCCCCGCCCCCGGACGCGGCCTGGCGGATCGACCGCTGAACCCCGCCCCGGAACGATCCGTTCCGGGTTCGGAGGAGGCTCGCCGTGCCCTTCACGCCCGGGAAAACCGGTCGCCCGGCCCGGCCGTTCGATGCGAGCGTGACGCGTATGACCTCGCAGTACAGCGTCCGGGCCGACTACGACGCGCGGACGATCGTCGTCTATCAGGCGTACGCCCCCGCCGTCGCCGACGCCGCCCTGCGCGCCGGACGGTTCACGGCGCCGTTCTCGTTCCGCCGGATGACCTGGATCAAACCGTCGTTCAACTGGCTGATGCACCGCAGCAACTGGGCCCGCAAGCCGGGGCAGACCCGGATCCTCGCGGTCCGGATCACCCATGAGGGCTGGACCGAGGCGCTCGGCGCCGCCGCGCTCACCACCGGCGATCCCGCGGTACTCGCCGACGCGCCGGTCCATGTCCAGTGGGATCCCGAGCGGTCCCCGCGGGGCGCGGCCCTGAACCACTACAGCATCCAGATCGGGATCGGCCGGACCCTGATCCGTACCTATGCCGAGGAGTGGGTCACGGAGATCACCGACATCACACCCAGGGCCCGCCGGATCGGTGAACTGGTCCGCGCGGGCCGGACCGCGCAGGCCGAGCGGCTGCTGCCGCCGGAACGGATCCTGCCCGTCCCGGCCGCCGTCGGCGCCCGCCTGGGCATCGGGACCTGAGGCTCCGGAGCCGTAGGGCCGGAGAATCCGTACGGGCGGGGCACCGGAAGACTTCCGGTGCCCCGCCCGCCTCTTCAAGAGGATCGGTGGCTCGGCGGATCAGCCCGCGGCCGTCACCGGGCCGCCCGCGCCGGAGGTGCCAGGTCCGGCCGGTCGGTCACCCGCAGGGAGTTGACCAGCGGCTTGCCGTAACCGGCCCGGGCGACGAACCGGACGTTGAGCGTCCCGTCGGTGACCGTCACCGTATAAGCGCGCTGAACGGCCGTGTACGCCCCCGCCTCCAGGGCGATGTCGAGGGCGGGCAGTACCTGCGTCCCCTCCGCGAGTACGTCGAAGACCCGCTTGTTGGGCCGGGTCGACGACACCTCGGCGAAGCCGAGTTCCACGGTGTAGACCCCGTTCGGCACACCGTCGAAGCGGTACTCGTACATGCCCTCACGGGCCGTGCGGAAGAGCGCCGGATCATCCGTACCGGCGATCGTACGGCTGGTGGAGCGGGTCCCGGACGCGCCCTGGTAGCCGTACGAACCGCTCGCATAGGCCCGGTCCGGGGTCCAGCTGTCGCCCAGCGCGTCGACCGACGCCGCCCTGGCGCCGGTGTCGAGCGCCGTCCGGTAGCGCGGCACGACGACCGTGACCGGGATCGACAGCACCGGCGAACGGCCGCTGCGGGACTCGACCCGGACCGCGCCGCGGAGCACCGTGCCCGGGGCCTGCCCCGCGGTGTCCACGGTCACGGTCAGCGCCGTCTTCGCGCCGGTGGCCAGTTCGCCGGAGGCCGGGCCGACCGTCAGCCAGGACGCCTCGGACGCGGCCGTGAAGGCCGTTCCGAGACCGGGGTTGGACAGTTCGATCGTCCGGGTGCGGCGCTGGTCACCGGGGGCGACCACATCGAGCGACGCCCTGGCGGGCGTCACCCGGCCGGTCCGCAGCGACCGGCTGTCCCGGGCCACGGTCCCGGCCGCCACCTCGACGGTGGCCTCCGCGCTCTCGTACGACGGCGCCGATACGGCCACCGGCTGCGCGCCCGCCGGGGTCTGGGCGACATAGCCGCCGTCCGCGCCGGTGGTGACGGTCACCGCCGACGTCCCGGTGCCGACCGCCACCGTCGCCCCGGCGACGCCCTTGCCGTCATTGGCGTCGAGCACCCGGCCCTGCAGTACGCCGTGCCGGGTGGTGCGGAAGGAGATCGACAGGCCGTCGGTGAGGGCGGGGGAGTTGAGGGAGTAGAGGAACGCGTCGGTGCCGTTGGCGTTCTCCACCCCGACGGTCGCACTGGCGCCGCCCGGCAGACCGCTGCCCGTGGTGCCCTTGTAGTGGTAGGTCACCACACCGTTCTCGCCGATCACCGCGGCGAAGGAGAACCGGCTGTTCTGGTCCGACCAGTGGACGGCGTCGCGCCATTCGACGACGTACGCCCGGTTGGGCGCGGTTCCGGTCACCCCCGTGTAGACCGCGGACTCGCCCTCACCGGTCAGCACCAGATCGTCCCAGAAGGGGTAGAGGCCGGCGTTCGGGGTGGAGAGGCTGGGGATGCTTCCGTTGGAGTCGCCGGTGTGCGGGCCGCCGAAGCTGAGGTTGCCGTTGGTCCCCACATGGGCGACCCCGTAGTTCTTCCCGTAGAACGGGACGGCGAAGGGGAGTTCGACCCGCTCGGTGGCGTTGTCGCCGGTGAGCGCGAGCCGCTGGGTCCCGGCCTGATAGCCGCCGCTCCCGGTGGCGCAGGCGTAGCCGAAGGTGTCGGTGCGCTGCGGCAGCGCGATCTGCGCCGTGGTCTCACCGCCGACGGTGATCCGGGTCGAGCCCGCGGTGGCGCAGCGGGAGGGGTGGGTGGCCCGCAGTTCGTACGCGCCGTGCGGCAGGACCGCCTCGAACCGGCCGGCGGCGTCGGTCACCGCGGTCACCGGGGTGTCGGTGACGGACACCGTGGCACCGGCGGCGGGCCCGTCGGCCGAGGTCACCACGCCGGTGACCTTGCCGGACGCGGCGGGGACGAGGGCGAGATCGAGGGTGGCGGTGGCGTTCTCGGCGACCGTGACGGTACCGGTCGCGCTCTGGTGGCCGAACTTGCCGCCGGTGACGGTGTACGTCCCGGCCGAGAGCGCCGGGAAGCTGTAGCGGCCGTCGGCGGTGGTGACGGCGGTCCGGCTGATCGGGCCCTCGGCGACGACCCGGGCCCCGGCGAGCGGGGCGCCGGTGGCGGTCACGGTACCGGTGAGCGCGCCGACCGGTCCCCTCGGCGCGGCCTGGACGGCGGCGAAGGCGTCCAGCCTGCCCTCGCCGAAGACATTGTTGTCGGCGGGGGTGCCGCCGCAGGCGGTGGCGTCGACGTCGATCGCGGACTGGTCGAGCAGTGCGGCGGTCTGGGCCACGTCGCCGCGGAGCGCCGGGGCTGCCGACCAGATCAGGGCGACCGTGGCGGCGGTGTGCGGGGAGGCCATCGAGGTGCCGGAGAACGAGCCGTATCCTCCGTTGCGGATCGCGGAGCGCACATTGGACCCGGGCGCGGCGACATTGGGCTTGACGCCGCCCTCGTCACCGGCGCCCCGGGAGGAGAAGCTGGCGATGGCGTTGTTGACGTCGAAGGCGCCGGAGCTGTACGACGCCACGTAGTCGCCCGGGGAGCCGCTGGTGGCGCAGGCCGGACCGTTGTTGCCGTTGGAGAACGCGGGGAAGATCCCGGCCGCCCGCCAGGCGTTGACGATCTCCTTGTACCAGGGGTTGTGGACGCCGCTGCCCCAGGAGTTGTTCACGATGTCGGGGGCGAGATCGGGGCGCGGATTGACCCCGTTGCCATCGGTGGGGGCGAGGATCCACTGCCCGGACGCCAGCAGGGACGCCTGGGAGCAGGAGTTGGACTCGCAGCCCTTCGCGGCGATCCAGCGGGCCCCGGGCGCCACTCCGATCTTGTTGGCGCCGCCGTCGTCGCCGACCATCGTGCCCATGGTGTGGGTGCCGTGGTCGTTGTTGTCGCAGGGGGCCCTGGTGGGGCAGATCCCGGCCGGGTCGAACCAGTTGTAGTCATGGGTGTACGTGCCGTCGGCCGCCCGGCCCCGGTACTGGGTGTTGACCGCGGGGTGCTGGAGGTCCACCCCGGTATCGATATTGGCGACCACGACGCTCTCGCCGCGGAACCCGAGCTGTTCCCAGACCCGGGGGGCGCCGATCCGGTCGATGTTCCACTCGACCGCGTCGACGGTGGTCTCCCGCTCGCCCCTGACCGGCTTCGGGAGGGTGACGGTGTCGTCGGCGTCCAGCCCGGCGACCTCGGGCCGCTGGGCCAGCGAATCGGCGACCTTGGCGTCGGCGACGACCCGGACGGTGTTCACGGCCCAGTAGGCGGTGTACTCGGCCCGGACGTTCTTCAGGGCCTCGACCACACCCGCCTGGGAGCGTTCGGCGTGGGCGCGCTTGGCGTCGTACACGGCCCGTGCCTTGGCGGCCTTGCCCCGGGCCCGCTCGGCGGTGCCGAGGTCGGCGGCGGTGTCGAACCGTACCCAGAACTCGGTCTTGCCCCGGTCGAGCTGGCGCCGCAGTTCGGGTTCGATCTTGTTCTCGGCGATCGCCCGCCGCTCGGCGGACGAGGGACCGGCCGCCGGAGCCGCGCCCGCGGAGCCCGCGCCGAGCGGTAATAACAGCAGGACGCCGGAGCAGGCGGCGAGGGCGGAGAGCGCGGTCCGCGAGGGACGGCGGCGCGGTCCGCGGTCGGGGGTGGAGGAGGGCCGGGCGCGTCTGACGCGCAGTACCCGGCCGATACGAGTGATCCGTCGTGCCACGTTGTCTCCCCTTGCGCTGGCGGCCGTTCGGGCCGCTGAGGAAGGTGCCGGAAACGTGCGTGGAGCAGAAACACCCGCCCGGGACACGGCCCCGGGCGGAGCCGTTGTCATGGACGGGTTAACGTTGCCGTTCATCGTGGAGCAGTGGGCACCCCCGCAACAAGAGGGCATCGGCGTCGCGGCCCGCGCGTCGGCCACGATGTCCCCAAGAGCAGGCAAATGTCCCGCGGGTTTTCATCCGCGGGACACATGGAGTATCCGGGTCCGCTCAGCCGACCGGAGAATCGCGCGGTCCGCCTGCGCGCGGACCGGGGCGCTGGTCAGTGCGTGGCTACGGCTGTCCCGGGGCCGCCGGTCGGGTAACGGACCGCGGCGGCGGTCAGGACGCGGACGACGGCACCGGTTCGGGTACGGCGGCGGGGGCCCCGCGGGCGCGGCGGGCCAGGAACTTGGCCGCTTCCCAGCAGACCAGCAGGACCACCGCCGCCAGCAGGGCCCAGCCGAACTGCCGCAGGTCCAGCCGGACCGTGTCGAGGATCCGGCGGAAGCCGTCCAGCTGGGTCACCATCACCGCCAGGACGAACTCGGCCAGCGCCGCCCAGTTCATCTGCTTGCTGTCGAAGGTGGACGCCCGCAGTACCGACTCCGTCTCGCTCCGGCACTCGAACGCCGCCACGATCAGACAGAGCGCGAACGCGGTGAACGCCGTCGACCGGCCGATCTCCGCACTGCCGAAGTGCTTCTCGCCCAGCACGATCAGCGCCAGCAGCAGCACGGTCAGCAGCAGCCCGCTCAGCCCGGCCGTGAGCAGCAGCGGACGGGTCAGTACGGACTCGCCGCGCGGCCGGGGCCGCCGCCGCATCAGGCCCGGGCTCTCCCGGTCGAAACCGAGTGCGAAGCCGAACGGCGCGTTGACCACGAAGTGGATCCAGAGCACCTGGGCCGGGGTGAACGGCTCACCCGCCGCGATATTGAAGAGCGTCGCGCCGAGGAACGTCAGGACGAAGGTGACCAGCAGCAACAGCACGAACCGGATGTACTTCTTCAGATTGTCGTAGAGCTTGCGGCCCTCCTCGACGGCGTAGACGATCGTGGCGAAGTTGTCGTCCGAGAGGATCATCCGGCCGGCGTTCTTCGCCACATCGGTTCCGCTGCCCATGGCGATCCCGATATCGGCGGCCTTGATGGCGGGCGCGTCGTTGACCCCGTCGCCGGTCATCGCGACGACCTCGCCCTTCCGTTTCAGCACATCGGCCAGCAGCACCTTGTGCTCGGGCGCCACCCGGCCCACCACCCCGACCGAGTCGATCCTGGCGAGACGTTCCGCCTCCGGGAGCGCCGCGAAGTCGGCCCCGAGCACCGCGTCACCGGGGATGCCGAGCTGCCGGGCGATCGCCGCGCCCGTGGTCACATCGTCCCCGGTGACCATACGGACCCGGATATGGGCCTTCTGCGCGGCGGCCACGGCCGCCCGGGACTCCTCGCGCGGCGGATCCACCATCCCCACCAGTGCCGTCATCCGCACCCCGGTGACCAGGCCCAGCAGATCGCCCCCGGGATCGAACTCCGCCGGATCCAGATCCCGGGTCGCGGCGGCCATCACCCGATGGCCCTCACCGCCCATCCGGGCCACGGCCTCGGCGGCGCGGCCGCTCAGCTCCGCGTCCCACGGCACGTCACGGCCGTCGGCCAGCGCGCTCGTGGCCCGCTCGGTCACCGCGGGCGCCGCGCCCTTGACGAAGACCCGCACCACCGGCCGCCCGGCCGCGTCCTCGGCGGAGTTGAAGGTCGCCATCAGCTTGTAGACCGGGTCGAACGGCAGGGTCGCCAGCCGCGGCAGCCGGTCATGGCTGGCCTCGATGTCCAGCCCCGCCTTGTGTCCGAGGACCAGCAGGGCGCCCTCGGTCGGATCCCCGACCACCGCGCCGTCCACCAGCCGGGCGTCATTGGCCATCAGGAACGGCAGGATCGCGTCCTCGACGCTCGTCGTGGAGCCCGCCGCCCGGTGGATCCGGCCGCCGAGCCCGTACCCCGTACCGGAGACGGTGTAGCGGTCCGTCGGTGTGACCACTTCCACCACCGTCATCTGGTTCATCGTCAGCGTGCCGGTCTTGTCGGAGTTGATCGCCGAGGTGAAGCCCAGCGTCTCCACCGACGGCAGCTCCTTCACGATCGCGTTGCGCCGGGCGAGATTGAGACTGCCGACGGAGAGGATCACCTGTGTCACCGTCGGCAGGGCCTCGGGGATCGCGGCCACCGCGAGGGAGACGGCGCTGACGAAGAGGGTGTCCCACGCCTGGCCCCGGGTCCGGCCCAGGGCGAACATCACCACCATGGTCAGCCCGGCCGCCCCGGCGATCCACAGCGTCAGCCGGTCGAGCTGCCGGGTCAGCGGGGACTGCTCGGACCGGGTCGCCGACAGCATGCCGGAGATCTTCCCCAGCTCGGTGTCCGCCCCCGTCGCCGTGATCACCAGCACCCCGCCGCCATGGGTGACCGGGGTGTTCATAAAGGCCGTATTCGACTGCTCGCCGGGGGAGAGCCCGCCGGACGGGGCGCCGCCCGCCGCCGCCAGGGCCGCCGTGTCCTTCCCGGCGGGCACGCTCTCCCCGGTGAGCGCCGACTCGTCGATCTGGAGCGCGTCGGCCGACACGATCCGCCCGTCCGCCGGGACCTGGTCCCCGGCGGCGATCAGCACCACGTCCCCCGGCACCAGCCCCTCGGCCGGGATCTCGGACTCCGTCCCGTCCCGCCGGACCCGCGCGGTCGCCCGCATCATCGACTTCAGCGCGTTCATCGCGCTCTCCGCCTTGCCCTCCTGCCGCAACCCCACCACCGCGTTCAACACGGTCAGCAGGGCGAGCAGGACCGCCGTACTCCACTGGCCGATCGCCAGCGACACCGCCGCCGCGGCCACCAGAATGATCTGCATATAGCTGCGGTACTGCGCCAGGAACCGCCGCCAGGCGGGCGGCGGCTTCTCCTCCGGCAGCGCGTTCGGGCCGTGCGCGGCCAGCAGCTCGGCTGCCCGCCCGGACGGCAGGCCGGACTCCGGATCGACCCCGAACGCCGCCGCGACCTCCGCCGCCTCCCGCGCGTACCAGGGCGTGTCACCGGGACCGGCCGCGGGCTCCGGCCCGGCGCCGCCGCTCACCGTCGCGCCGCCTTGCCCTTACGGCTCCGCTTGCGGGGCAGCGGCGAAGCGGTACCGGGGTGAGAGGCCGCGTACGGATCCTCCGCGGCGCCCTCGGGCGCCTCGGCCTCCAGCTCCCGCCGGACGTTCAGCAGCTCCTCGCGGGCTTTCTTCCCCACGGTCGGATACCGGGGGTCGAGCTCCATCAGAGTGTGCACCAGCACCGCAGAGGCGCAGATCCTGGCGAACCACTTGCGGTCGGCCGGTACGACGTACCAGGGCGCCCATTCCGTACTCGTCGCCGACAGCATCTCCGAGAAGGCCCGCTGGTAGTCGTCCCAGAACCGGCGCTCCCGGACATCGGCGGCGGAGAACTTCCAGTTCTTCTCCGGCAGATCGATCCGCTTGAGGAACCGGGTCCGCTGCTCCTCCCTGGAGAGATTGAGGAAGATCTTCACGACCTTGAAGCCGTTGTCGGTGAGATACCGCTCCCAGTCGTTGATCTCCCGGTAGCGGCGCTCCCAGATCCCGCGCCGGCGCGCCGACGGCGGCAGCTTCTGCCGGTCCAGCACCTCCGGATGGACCCGGACCACGAGGACCTCCTCGTAGTGGGAGCGGTTGAAGACCGCGATATCGCCCCGGGCGGGCAGCCGGCGCGCGTACCGCCACAGATAGTCGTGGTCCAGCTCCTCGTCGGACGGCACCTTGAAGCTGCTGACGTGGACGCCCTGCGGGTTCATCCCCGTCATCACATGCCGGATGGTGCCGTCCTTGCCCCCGGCGTCCAGCGCCTGGAGGCAGACCAGCACACCGTAGGTGTCCTGGGCGGCGAGCCGGGCCTGGTACTCGGCGAGCAGTTCGACGCCCGTCCGCAGCAGCTCCACGCCCTGTGCCTTCTGCAGGTGCGCCCGGTAGCGGGGGTCGTAGTCCGCCGCGAGATCGACTTCCGATCCCGGGGGGACCCGCAGCGGTGCGATGAAGTCCGCGATCCGCCGGGCCCGCTTGTCGGTGTGGTCCGTCCTATCGGCCTTCTCCGCCATGCCGTCGACCAGCCCTTCTCCCCGCACAGCCGTCCCCGCCACCCTCCGCCGGGTCCTTCGCGGAGGCAATACCGGTGCGCCGATCGGGTGAGGGCCGGAGCCGTCCGGCGGCGAACCGGACGACGGCTCCGGAGAGGGTGAGGGCCCCGGCGCCCGCGTTGACGATTCCGGGCACCGCGCCCGCGTCGTAGGAGCCGCCGCCGGTCAGGTCGCAGTCGAACCGCAGCGGCAGGAAGTCCAGCGAGTAGCCGGCGACCCGTTCGAGGTCCTCCCGGTGCCCCGGGACATCCCAGCAGGGGGGCGGGGGCGAGGAGTTCGTGCCGCCGTCCTCCGCCGACAGTACGGACAGGGCCAGGAGTACGGCGCCGTACGTATAGACCACGGCCGCCGCGCCCCAGCAGAGCCCCGCCAGGGCCCGCAGCCGGGCGGCCGTCCGGTGGCGGGCGCGGAAGGAGTCCACCAGGGTCCCGATGCCGTATCCGGTGAGGGTGACGGCGACGCCTCCACCCACCGGGATGACCAGCAGCAGGAAGAGGGCCGTCACGTCGCCCGTCCGGCGGCCGGGGTGACGGGAATCGGGGGCGCGGTGGTCCGTGCGGGTCGGCGCATCGGCCGAGTCCAGCAGCGGACCACCGGATCCACCTGTGGTGGAGCCCACAATCCCGGTAACGGTGGTGCTACAACCGGGCGCTGGGTTCCCGGCTCGGCCTGGTGGCCGGCTCCCGGGCGGCGAATCGGTGTCCCGGGTCGGACCGCCGCGGGACGGTCGGCCCCGGGTCGGGTACGACGAGCGGCGGCTCGGCTTCCCGGACGGCCCGAGGTTCGGGATCGCGGGCATGACGGCGGCGTGGGGTGACCACCGTGGTGTGGCGGCTCTCCTCGGCCGCGACCGCGAGGCAGGCGGCTATCAGGACGACATTCTTGATGATGTACTGCCCCTCCAGGGTGGGCAGTTGGTCGTTCCACATCTCGTCCGGAAGGATCAGCAGGGCCGAGAAGACCCCGCCCATGTGCAGGAAGAAGGCCGCGAGCACCACCCGCAGAAGGAATCCGGTGATCAGCCCGACGCCGATCGCGGTCTCGAACAGCGCCAGCAGGGGGCGGGTCGCCCCCGGCGGTACGAGCCCGAAGGCGAGGACGTCCATGGTCCGGGTCGCGACGTCCTCGGCCGGGCTGGCGCCCGGGAGGAACTTCATGACGCCGAATCCGACGAAGACCAGCCCGACGGAGACTCTGAGGATGGTGGTGCTGTGCCGTTGGTAGCGGCACAGTGCGGCATCGAGGATGGCCGTCAACGTGTCACTCCTTGTGGGGGGATGATGAAACTGTGGGGGATGTTTCACCGGTGTGCACGCTATAAGGCGACCTGGGCGTCCGTAAAGGTCTGGACCATTATTGCGGAGTGTTTCGTCACGGCGGGCAGGTGGCGAGGTCGGGCCGGGGCAGACCGATAGAACCGTGACGTAACAGGGCCGTGACACAACGGAGTTGAGGTCGATGGCCGGGCCGGTCGGCCGGCTTCCGTGGGGTGCGGGCCGCCGCCCGCGCGGGTGGGCGCGGGCGGCGGCGTGGTGCCTCGGGTGACGTGCCGTCAGCGGCCCTGGAGCGACTTCACGTTCTGGCCGAAGGTCCAGTTGCGGGAGCCGTCCCAGTTCAGGGACCAGGTCATCAGACCCTTCAGCGCGCCGTTGTAGCCGTTCCACGCCTGCGCGACCAGCGGCGGGGGCATATAGCCGCCGCCCGCGCCCTGCTGGGCCGGGAGGCCGGGAGCCTGTTTGTCGTACGGCACCCGGATCGTGGTGCCCTGGATGACGAGGCCCCGGTTGAGGCAGTCGGTCTGCGCCCGGAACCCGGCGACCGTACCGGCCTCGTAGGAGTCGCCGGAGCAGCCGTACATCGCGCCGTTGTAGTACTGCATGTTGAGCCACCACAGCCGGCCGTTGTCGGCGTACTTCTTGATGATCGGCAGATACGAGCCCCAGATGGAGCCGTAGACGACACTGCCGCCGGTGACATAGGCGGTCTCGGGGGCCATGGTCAGACCGAAGTTCGACGGCATCCGGGCGAGTACGCCGTCGATGATCCGGATCAGATTGGTCTGGGAGGCGGAGAGCTGGTTGATGTTGCCGCTGCCGGTCAGGCCGGTCTCGATGTCGATGTCGATCCCGTCGAAGTTGTACCGCTGGAGGATCGGTACGACGGTGTTGACGAAGCGGTCGGCGACCGCGGCGGAGCTGAGGTCGATCCCGGCGGCGGCCCCGCCGATGGAGAGCAGGATGGTCAGGCCGTTGGCCTTGGCCGCGCACATCTCGGCCGGGGTGGCGACCTTCACCGTACGGTCCATCCCGTCCTCCCACAGCACCGTGCCGTCGGGGAGGATCACCGGGAAGGCGGCGTTGAGGACGTTGTAGCCGTTGGCGGTGATCCGGGAGTCGTTGATCGGGATCCAGCCCATCGGCGGATGGACGCCGTTGGCGGCGCCGTCCCAGTTCTCCCAGTAGCCGTGCAGGATCTTGCCCGCGGGCTTGGACTTGATGGCGCAGGTATCGGCGGCGGCGCGTGCGGCGGAGTCGGCGCCCCGGTCACGTTCGGCCGTGACGGGGCGTTCGGCGGCCCGTTCGGCGAGTTTCGAGGTCAGTTCGAGCGGTACGGCCCGGGGCGGGCCGTCGGCGGCCTGTCCGGGCGGGGCCGCGGCGAGGAACAGCGGGACGGCCAGGGCCGCCGCGATGCCCGCCCCGAAGAATCGGGATCGGCGAGCCTTCATGCGTGCTCCCTTCCTGTCTCCACGGGCTTCCGGCAGCCGGTGGCCGTCGGCTCACGGCCGGACGGGAGGGGGCGGGATGCGGCGGACGGGGGGTGGGGGGACATCGCCGGGACACGCTCACCTCCTGGGACTGTGGGGGGCCTGGAGACGTACGTGGGGGTGGTGCGCCACAACGTAAGTTGGTCCAGACCTTTCGTCAAGAGGTCTGGACCAACAGTGACCAGGCGTGTTCCCCGGTGAGCGGGGTGTCCCGGGGGCCGCCGTCAGGGCAGATGGTGGAAGTCGACCTCCGGGGTGGCCGCCGACGGGCCCGTCAGCAACGGCTGCTGACGCTCCTTCAGATGCTGGTCGAAGAAGGCGGCGACGTAGGAGCGGACCAGGGCGGCGGTCCGCTCGGCGGGCAGCGGCGGCGCGGGCAGTCCGAAGTGCCCCTGGATCAGCGGGAAGTCGGAGAACGAGCCGTGGTCCGACCCCTCCACCGTCAGCCAGCGCTTCCAGCCGTCCAGCGTCGGCCACATCCGGTCCCAGGTGGTGTCGATACCGCCGGGCCGGTGGACCTCGTCATCGGTGCCCAGCATCATGAAGGCCCGGCCGTTCAGCCCGCCGGGCGGCAGGTCCTCCCAGAACGCCCCGTCCATGTTGATCCCGGCCAGCACCCGCCGGTCACCCGCCATGGTGGTGGCGGCCGACGCCCCGCCGATGGAGTGGCCCGCCATCCCGATCCGCTCGCGGTCGATCATCCCCGCGTACTTCCATACCGGGTGACGGCCGGTGAGCCGGTCGACGAGGTACGAGACGTCCTTCGCCCGGGTCGAGGTGACGACGCTCGGGGGCACCCCGTCCACGTCCAATGCCTTGCACGCCGTACAGGGCAGCGTCCGGCCGCCCGGGACCGAGATGCCGAACGACTCGTAGGCGTGGTCGACGGAGGCGACGACATAGCCCCGGCTCGCCAGGTCCTCGGCGAGGCTCGTCTGGGTGTACCGCGAGACGCTGAACCCGGGGGAGAGGACCACCAGCGGGTACCGGCCCCGCGCGGGCTTCGCCCCGGGGCGGCTGTGGGTGCCGGTCGCGGCCAGCCGCTCCGGCGGAACGGCTCCTTCTATGCCCAGGCCCCGGATCAGGGCCGTGGTCTCGGCGCTGGTGGCGTACGGGGTCCGGGCCGTGCCGCCGCCGTAGCGCTTCGCCGGGTAGTGGAGGGTGACCATCAGTTCGCGGCCGTCCGCCGCCGGCTCCCACGGATCCTTCCGGGAGCGGTCGACCAGATGGTGGACCGAACTGCCGACCGCGTACTTGCCGGTCGGGCGCGGGAGCCGGAGTTCGGCGGTGCTCGGCGCCCGGTCGGTCCCGGCGGAGCCCGCCGGGGCGACCGCGACGGCGACCCGGTCGGGCGCCGCGCGCTCGGCGGTCCCGGCGGACGCCGGGCCCGCGACGGCCAGCGGCAGCGCGAGCGTGCAGGCGAGGACGACGGCGGTGGCCGTACGGGTGAGAGGGAACATGGGGACGACGGTAGAGCCGGATCCGCCGCTTCGCGTCAGACTTCCGGAAGACCGGCACTCCGCCCCCGGGCGGGGAAACCGGTGCCCGGCCTACACCTCAGGTCGTACCGGCGGCGGAATCCGGCCAACCCCCGTAGGGAACAGGCCGGTTCCGGACCGGGTGAGGAGACGGCCTACGGCTTGCGGGCCACCGCGCCGTACGCGTCGACCCGCTCGGGCGTGCCCTCGCCCTCGGGGCGCCACCGGGTCACCGGCACCACACCCGGCTCCACCAGCTCGAACCCGTCGAAGAATCCGCCGAACTCCTCGACGGTACGGACGTGGTAGGGCACCGCGCCGCTCTTGTTGTACGCCTCCGACGCGGCGACCATCCCCGGGCTGGTGGCCGTCGAGTCGCTGATCACCAGACAGCTGCCGGACGGCAGCTCCGCCATCACGGCGTCGATCAGCCCCTTGGCCCGCTCGGGGTCGGCCACATGCCCCAGCACGTTGAGCATCATCAGCGCCACCGGCCGGGAGAGGTCCAGGGTCTCCCCGGCCCGGGCGACGATCCGCGCGGGGTCGTACAGATCGGCGTCGATATAGGCGGTTCGGCCCTCGGGCGTACTGGTGAGCAGCGCCCGGGCGTGGGCCAGGACCAGCGGGTCGTTGTCCACGTAGACGATCCGGGCGTCCGGCGCGACGCGCTGGGCCACCTCATGGGTGTTGTCGGCGGTCGGCAGACCCGTACCGATGTCGAGGAAGTCCCGGATCCCCCGCTCGGCCGCCAGATGGCGGACGGCCCGGCCGAGGAAGAGCCGACTGGTTCTGGCCACATCCACCAGACCGGGGAAGATCTCCTTGATCTGGTCCCCGATCTCCCGGTCGACCTCGTAGTTGTCCTTGCCGCCGACGAAGTAGTTCCAGAAGCGCGCCGAATGCGGTTTGCCGGTGTCGATCCTGGAGCGGAGGTCGTCGGCGGACGCGGGCCGGGGATCGGATTCGGTCATCAGAGCGCCTCCAGGAGTGGCCAAAACCTTTGCTTGATCAGTGAACCATGAACGTGATCTTCGCGGGAGTCCGCAGGCGGGAGCGGTCGGGACCCGCTTCGGGCCGCGCCCGGGGGGTTGATTCCGGCAATTCACACCCTTCGGGCGATCCGGATGGGTGTCATCGGCATACGGGTGGCCCGGAGGCGGGTTCCGGCCCCGGGTGACCCATGTCTCAGGGTCCCTGTCGAGCCCGGCACCGCCACGAGATATCTTGATGTCGAGCAATGTTGCAGACGTGGAGTAGGAGCGGAGCACCCGGTGACTGACTCGACCATCATCTACACGCACACCGACGAGGCCCCGGCCTTGGCGACGTACTCGTTCCTGCCCGTGATCGAGGCGTACGCCTCCACCGCCGGGGTCGCGGTCGAGAGCCGTGACATCTCGTTGGCCGGGCGGATCATCGCCTCCTTCCCCGAGCGTCTGGCGGAGGAGCAGCGGATCGAAGACGCCCTCGCCGAGCTGGGCGAGCTGGCCAAGACCCCCGGCGCCAACATCATCAAGCTGCCCAACATCTCGGCCTCGATCCCGCAGCTCAAGGCCGCGATCGCCGAGCTGCAGGGCCAGGGCTACGCGCTCCCGGACTACCCGGACGACCCCAAGACCGACGACGAGCGCGACATCCGCGCCCGCTACGACAAGGTCAAGGGCAGCGCCGTCAACCCGGTCCTGCGCGAGGGCAACTCGGACCGCCGCGCCCCCGCCTCGGTGAAGAACTACGCCAAGGCCCACCCGCACCGGATGGGCGCCTGGACGGCCGACTCGAAGACCAATGTCGCCACCATGGGCGAGAACGACTTCCGCTCCACCGAGAAGTCCGCCGTGATCGCCGAGGACGGCAGCCTGCGGATCGAGCACGTGGCCGCCGACGGCACCACCACCGTGCTCCGCGAGTCCGTGCCGGTCCTGGCGGGCGAGGTCGTCGACGCCTCCGTGATGCGCGCCGCCGCCCTGCGTACCTTCCTCTCCGAGCAGATCGCCCGCGCCAAGGCCGAGGACGTGCTGTTCTCGGTC
This sequence comes from Streptomyces sp. NPDC006798, assembly GCF_040635975.1. Taxonomy (NCBI): domain Bacteria; kingdom Bacillati; phylum Actinomycetota; class Actinomycetes; order Kitasatosporales; family Streptomycetaceae; genus Streptomyces; species Streptomyces sp. NPDC006798. The sequence goes on along the minus strand of NZ_JBEYIS010000048.1, from coordinate 33,823 downwards.
CACCTCAAGGCCACGATGATGAAGGTCTCCGACCCGATCGTCTTCGGCCATGTCGTCCGGGCCTTCTTCCCGAAGACCTTCGCCGAGCACGGCCCGGCCCTGGCCGCCGCCGGACTCAGCCCCAACGACGGCCTCGGCACCGTCCTCAAGGGTCTGGAGACCCTGCCCGGCGGCGACGCGATCAAGGCGTCCTTCGACGCCGAGCTCGCCGAGGGCCCGGCCCTGGCGATGGTCGACTCCGACAAGGGCATCACCAACCTGCACGTACCGTCCGACGTCATCGTCGACGCCTCGATGCCGGCCATGATCCGCACCTCCGGCCACATGTGGGGCCCGGACGGCAAGGAGGCCGACACCCTGGCCGTCCTCCCGGACAGTAGCTACTCCGGTGTCTACCAGGCCGTCATCGAGGACTGCCGGGCCAACGGCGCCTTCGACCCGGCCACCATGGGCTCCGTGCCCAACGTCGGTCTGATGGCCCAGAAGGCCGAGGAGTACGGCTCCCACGACAAGACCTTCGAGATCGCCGCCGAGGGCACGGTCCGCCTGGTCGACACCGCGGGCACCGTGGTCCTGGAGCAGCCGGTCGCCGAGGGCGACATCTTCCGCGCCTGCCAGACCAAGGACCTGCCGATCCAGGACTGGGTCAAGCTGGCCGTCACCCGCGCCCGGGCCAGCAGCACCCCGGCCGTCTTCTGGCTGGACGAGACCCGCGCCCACGACGCGCGGCTGATCGCCAAGGTCGGGGAGTACCTGGCGCAGCACGACACCGAGGGTCTGGAGATCAAGATCCTCTCCCCGGTGGAGGCCACCAAGTTCTCCCTGGAGCGGATCCGCCGCGGCGAGGACACCATCTCCGTCACCGGCAACGTCCTCCGCGACTACCTGACCGACCTCTTCCCCATCCTGGAGCTGGGCACCAGCGCCAAGATGCTCTCGGTCGTCCCGCTGATGGCGGGCGGCGGCCTCTTCGAGACCGGCGCCGGCGGCTCCGCCCCCAAGCACGTCCAGCAGCTGGTCAAGGAGAACTACCTGCGCTGGGACAGCCTGGGCGAGTTCCTCGCGCTGGCCGTCAGCTTCGAGCACCTCGCGGTCACCACGGACAACGCCCGCGCCAAGGTCCTGGGCGAGACCCTCGACCGGGCCACCGGCACCTTCCTCAACGAGGACAAGTCGCCGACCCGCCGTCTCGGCGGGATCGACAACCGCGGCAGCCACTTCTACCTGGCCCTGTACTGGGCCCGGGAGCTGGCCGCCCAGACGGAGGACGCCCGGCTCGCCGAGGCGTTCGCCCCGCTCGCGAAGACGCTCTCCGAGCAGGAGGAGACCATCGTCGCCGAGCTGATCGCGGTCCAGGGCTCCCCGGCCGACATCGGCGGCTACTTCCAGCCCGACCCGGCGAAGGCCGCGGCCGTGATGCGTCCGTCCGCCACGTTCAACGAGGCCATCGCCTCCCTCGGCTGACGCCGCCCGCCGGTCCCGAAGACCGGTCGAACGTCAGCTCCGCCCCGTCCGGCCACCGCGCCGGGCGGGGCGGAGCCCGTTCCGGCCCCGGTCCGCCGCGGTGACGCCGGACGCCACGGGACCGGCCCCGGCGGTGTTCGCCGGAACCGTGCCGACGGCCCGGGAGCGGCGGTACGACGCGACCGCGGGCCGGGCCCGGTTCACCTCCCGTCGCCGCCCCCGCCCCCGCCCTCGACCGCCGCCCCGCCGCCGGTCCCCTCACGCCGACCGCGACCGCGACCGCGACCTGAACCGTTCCCGGCCCCGCCGCCCGATCCGCCGCCCTTCCCGTCCCCGGAACCAGCCCCGCTCCCGGTTCCGGCGCCGTTGCCGGGCCCTTCCTCGCCGCGCATCCGGCCGTCCTTCGTCAGCGGCGGATCCTCCAGCCGCGGCAGATAGCAGCGCTGGAACAACTCCCCGCTGAAGTCCCGGCGGCTGCGCACCCCCGCCTTGTCGAAGACCTTCCGCAGATGGTCCTGGACCGTGTACTCGGCGATATGCAGCCGGGCCGACATCTCCGCCGTCGACCGCCCCAGCAGCACCTGCTGCGCCACCTCCCGCTCGCGCGGCGTCAGCCCGTACGCGTCCAGCACGATCGCCGTCAGCTCCCGGGGATGGCTCGGCGCCAGGGACACATACGTCAGCCCCTCGTCCAGGCCGGTGCCCGACGCGCCGGGAGCCGGGCCGTCCGTACCGCCGCCCGGCGCCTCCCGCCAGGCGCTGAGGGTGACCCAGTGCCCGGTGACCGTGATCGCCCGGGACCGCACCTGGGTCCCCGGCGGCACGGTGCGGGCCCGGTGGACCAGGGCCCCGACGGCGTACGGCAGTCCGCGCCCCGGCGCCGGATGCGCCTCCTGGACCAGGGCCAGCCAGCGTTCGGCGGTCGCCGTCGCCAGCCGTACGCCCATCCCGTCGTCCACCACCAGCAGCCCCGCCGCGTCCGGTACGTCGTCCCGGTCGATCCCCGTCAGCAGCAGCGACCGGCGCAGCGCCGTCGTCGCCGGGGCGCCGGCGGCCGCCGCGAGCGCCGTATCGGCGGCGGTGAACGGCCGCGCGTCCGCCGCCCGGCAGAGCACGAGCAGCCCCCAGGTGCGTGCGCCGTCCCGGAGCAGGATCCGTAACTCGTCCGCCATCCCCACCGGCCGCAGGACGTCGCGGTAGTAGACGCTGTCGGCGACCCGCCCGCCGGTCGACGTACTCAGCAGACTCGCCGCCGCCGGCCGCCGGGCCAGCGCCCTGATGTTGTCCACGCCCTCCTGGTCGGCGTGCTCGATCTCGAAGAGCCGGGGCATCACGGAGTGCGGAAAGCCGTGCTCGTGCAGCCCGCCGGTGTCCAGCAGCGTCGACGGGTCGAGGAGTACGGCACACCACACATCGGCCGGTACGGCGGGCAGCAGCGCGTCGGCCGTGGCACGGAGGACGTCGAGGGAGCCGGTGGTCCCCGGGCCGCCGAGCCGGCGGCGGAGCGCTTCGGTGAGCGCGGCCCGGGCGGCCGGATCGGGTGCGGGGGAGCGGGCGGGAAAGCGGGTCACGCGGGCAGGTTAGGGGGACTCCCAGACATCTGGGATGGGAACGGCGGAAATCCCTGCCTACCGTGGTGTTCACGGGGGCGGTGCCCGACGGCCGTCCCCGGTGGACCCGCGCGGAACGGGGCCCCGCGCGGGGCCCTGCCGCACCACCGGTCCGGGACCGCGGGGCCCCGGACCGGTGGCACGGCGGTCCCCGGCGGCCGGGGTCAGGCCCCGGTGGCGCCGTCGAGCCGTTCCCGCAGCAGATCGGCGTGGCCGTTGTGCCGGGCGTACTCCTCGATCATGTGGACCAGGATCCAGCGCAGGGACACCTCGGGGTCGCCCACGAAGGCGGCGGCCCGGTCGGAGAGGCGGCCGCGGTCGTCGAGGGACGCCCCGGCGGCCAGCTCCCGGCCCCGGTCGATCTCGGTCCGCCAGACGGCCAGGGTCTCGGTCAGGCCCCGGTCGTGGTCGAGGCCGAAGCCGTCGGCGCCGCCGTCGGCGAAGACCGGGGGCGCGTCCCGGTCGCCCGCGAAGACCTTGCGGAACCAGTTCCGCTCCACCTCGGCCAGATGCTGTACGAGGCCCAGCAGTGTCATCGCCGACGGGTCGGCCGAGGCCGTCCGAGCCTGTCCGTCGGTGATCCCGGCGGTCTTGAGCGCGAGGGTCTCGCGATGGAAGTCGAGCCAGCTCTCCAGCATGGCGCGTTCGCCGGCGTGGGGCTGGGGGACGGTTCGTGGATCGGATGTCGTGGTCACGGCCGACACCCTGGCACACGGTCCGGTCCGGATCACCCGGGTATCCGGGAGCCGGGTACGGGCGGCGTACGGAAACGGGTCTCCGGGCGGCCTTCCGCCCGGTCGGTCATGGCTCGTCGGCGGCGGCCCGGCCTCCCCGGACCCGGCGCCGGGCCCGCCACCACAGTCCCGTACCGACCGACGACAGGGCCAGGACCATGGTCACCACCGGCCAGCGGGCGTGCTCGATCCGCCAGCCCACCACCAGGACGACGGCCGTCAGTACCGCCGGGACCAGCAGCGAGACCGCGGCCCTGGCGGACGCCCCGGCGAGTCCGGGGACCGTACGGTCGGGCCGGGGGGCCGGTTCCCGGAAGTAGTAGAGCGCCGCCCGGTCCGTGAGCCGGCCCGTCGCCCGGTGGTAGGAGAGCGCCATGTACGGCAGCCACACCAGCGGCGCCACGGTGCCCACCGCGATCACGGCCGCCAGCAGCAGCAGGTTGGCCGTGGTGGCGGCCGCCCCGCGGGCCCGGCCGGGGCCGTCCCGGCGGGTACCGGGCGGGGTCAGCAGCCCCAGCAGCCGGGCCATTCGCAGGGTGACGCCCCAGACGGCCCCGGCGGCCGGTCGGCGGAGGCGCCGGAGGCGCCGGAGACGGTGCGGCCGGTGCGGGCTTTCGGCGGACTCGGTGTCCCGTCCGGTGTCGGAGGATCCGAGGGCGTCGAGGGCGGCCCCGGCCCGGACCGTGTCCGGATAGACGCCCATCAGGACGAGGAGCTCGGCGGCCCGTTCGGGTGAGGTCGGGTCGCGCCCGTCGAGCCCGGCGAGTTCGAGCACCGTACGGGCCTGGTTGAGCAGCGCCGCGCAGAACGCCACCGGGATCAGCAGCAGAAAGGGGCCGCCGACGAAGGCGCCCTCGGCGACCGTGCTCCGCCTGCCCCGGGCCACCACCAGAGCGCGCAGTTCGGCCGGGGCGGCGTCCGGATTCCGCTCCCGGACCCGGGCCACCGACCGGTCGGCCGCGGGACCCATGTGCCGGAGGGCGAACCGGGCCAGATGCTCCGGCAGATGCTCCGGATCGGCGAGCACCGCACGGAGCAGCGACGGGGGGAGCGCGTCCATACGGCCTCCCGTCGGTGCGGCGCGCGGGTGGGGTGGCTCCAGTCAACGACGGGCCGGTACGGGACGCATCCCGGGTCATGGGAAGCGCCCCGGCCGCCCCGGTGCCGTACCGGGGCGGCCGGGACACGGGCGGGCCGGGGCCCGGCGGCGGCGCGTCGGCCGCCGCCGTTCGGGGAGCCGCGCCGTTCACCGCGCGGCGGGGGCGCGGGGGTCCGGATCCGGTCCGGACCCCGGCACCGAGTCGGCCGCGGCTCAGTGACCGCCGCCCGGGCCGGTGTCCATCAGCTTGGTGAAAGTCCGCCCGCCGTCCTTCGACTCGTAGACGCCGTCCCCGGTCGCGGCGATCAGCCGCCGCGCGTCGACCGCGGTCAGCGCCTGCGGCGATCCGCCGGGCGCGGTGCCGGTCGCCCGCCAGCTCCTTCCGCCGTCGGCGCTGACGCTGATCCCGCCCTCCGGCCCGATGCCGTACAGGGCGTCGGCGGCGGTCCAGGAGAGGAAGGCCAGCACCGGCCCGGTTCCGGCGGCGAAGGTCTTTCCGCCGTCCGTGCTGACGGAGACCCCCTTCTCGGTGGTGGCGAGCACGGTGTCGGGGTCGGTGGGGCCGACCGCGATGTCGAGGGCCTTCAGCGGGCTCCGCGTCTCCCAGTCGGTGCCGTTCTTGCTGACCCGGAGCAGACCGTTGGTGCTGTCGTAGCCGTAGACGGTGTCGTGGGCGTAGTCGAGGGAGTGGAAGTCGACCTCGCCGACCAGGGAGCGGTCCTTCCAGGTGCGGCCGGTGTCGGTGCTCTCGATGAGGCCGAGGTTCGCGGGCGCGTCCCGGCCGGGCGCGGGGTGGCCGCTGGCGAGGAAGGCGCCGTCCGGGCCGAGGGTGAAGCCCATGAAGTCGTCCTCGCGGTCGCCCACCAGCCGCGGGCGGCCCTCGGCGTCGGGGGTGTGGATGCCGTTGTGGGTGGCGACGTACAGCTTGCCGTCCTTCGGATGGATCTCGACGCCGTGGATATGGCTGATACCGGCGCCGCCGGACGCGGCCTCGGAGCCGTCGCCGTCACCGTCGCCGCCGCAGGCGGTGAGGGTCAGTACGAGGGCGGCCGTCGCGGCGGACAGGGTGGCGATGCGCTTGTTCATGGGGTCCTGATCAGAAGGTGGGGGAGAGGGGGTCCGGCGAGGGGGCGGGGGTGGTGTGCCGTACCGGGGCGGTACGGCACACCACCCCCGCCCGGCGGCTCAGAGCCGCTTCAGGATCGCCGTGAAGGTGTCCACCTCGGCCTGCTGGGTCCTGACGACCTCGGCGGCGAGCTTCTTCGCCGTCGCGTTGCGGCCCTTGGTCCGCTCCTCCTCGGCCATGGTGATGGCGCCCTTGTGGTGCTCGATCATCAGCCGGGCGAACTCACGGTCGAAGTCCGTGCCCTTCGCCGCCTTCAGGGCGGCCATCTGCTCCTCGGTCATCATGCCGTCCATCGCGGCCCCGCCGCCGGAGCCGTGCGAACCGTGGTCCGTGGCCGACTCGGGCTTGCCCCAGGCCTTCAGCCAGGCCCGCATCGTGGTGATCTCGGGGTCCTGGGCGGCGGCGATCTCCTTCGCCAGCCGGATGACGTCGGCGTCCTTCGCCCGTCCTTCGGCCAGCGCCGACATCTCCAGCGCCTGCTGGTGGTGCGGGATCATCATCTGCGCGAACATCACATCGGTGTCGTTGAACGCGCCCGGGGCCGGGTTGTCGCCCCCGCCGGGTGCCGCGGACGCCGAAGCGGAGTCCTTCTTGCCGTGGTCCATCCCGGCCATGTCGTCGCCGTCGTCACCGCCGCAGGCGGCGAGCAGCAGCCCCGCCGCGACGACGGCCGAGACGACGGCGGTACGGCGCGGGGCGCGGCGGCGCGGCCCGCGCGGGGCTCCGCTGCCGGTGGCCGTGGCGTCGGTGGTGATGGCGTCCGCCGTGGCGGCGCCGGAGTGTGCGAAGTCCTTCATGTCACAACCTCGTGCTGTCTGTGCGATCCGTGGAATCGTTCGTCCGGGGCGCGCGGGCACGCCGGAGCGGCCCGCGGCGGACGGGATCTAGATCCGCAGGATCGACAGGGACGCGAGGTCCGGTGCGCGGGGCGGCGGGCCCCGGCGGGTGACGAGGAGGGCACCGGTACGGAGCCGTACCAGCCAGTCGGGGCGGCGGCCGAGCGCGGCCCGCAGCAGGGCGGCGAGCAGGGCCGTCCCCAGGACGGCGACACAGAGGGCGAGCATGTCCATCGCCATACCGGCGCCGGAATCCCCCGGGTCCCCGTGCCCGCCGTGGCCGCCGGACGAGCGGTCCGGGTCCGGATCGGCGAGCGCCGCCGCTGGTCCGCCGCCGTGTCCGGCCGGGGTGTCCCCGGGGGCGGGGGCCGCCACTCCGTAGGCGGGTCCCGCGGTGGCGACGGGTGCGTCGGCCTCGGGATGGCCCACGGTGTGCATCGCGAAGACGCCTAGCGCGAGCACGAGCAGCAGCAGTGGCGCCCAGGCGCCCGCCGTTCTGCTCGTCCCGCTCGTCCGCACCACTGTGACCTCCGCACTCGACGATACCCAAGGCCGGTCCCCTCTGCTGTCGTACCCCACCCTCTACTAAGCTGCTTCACCGATATCGGTGAGTGATATCGATGAGCGGCGTCGGCGAGCGGTGGAGGAGTAGCGATGAGCCTGAGGTCCTGGAGCCCGCGGCAGTGGCTGGTGGCGGCCGGAGCCGCGGTGCTCGCGGCGGTCCTGATCGGGGTGCCGACCGGGGTCGTCCCCTCCGCCTTCTACAGCCGGATGACGCCCGTGCTCTGGTGGAACTATCCGGTCTGGGCCGTCAGCTCCGTCCTGATGGGTCTGCTCGCCGGGACGTACGCGGGCGGCGCCGGCCCGGCCACCGGCCGGGACCGGCCGCGCGGCGCCCGCGCGCTGGCCGCCGGGGTGCTCTCGGTACTCGCCGTCGGCTGCCCGGTCTGCAACAAGCTGGTCGTCCTGGCGCTCGGGATGAGCGGCGCGATGTCCTACTGGGCCCCCGCGCAGCCCCTGCTCGCCGTGGCGTCCGTCGCCCTGCTGGCCCATGCCCTGGTGAAGCGCCTGCGGACCGCCTCCGCCTGCCCGGTCCCCGCTCCCGCGACCGGCGAACCGGACGCCCTGGAGCTCCCCGGGAAGCACGAGGCACCACGCGAACAGCCCACGGCGGACAGCTCCACGGCCCCTCCGGCGCCGCGTGGCCCGCGATGAGCGGGAGGGTTTCAGGGGCGCCGGGAGAACTGCGCGAGCGGCCACGGGTGGCGGGCGGTCGGCCCGCGGCGGACTGCCCTACGGCGCCTCCCCGTGCTCGTGGATCACGGTGAGGCGGGAGGCGCGGACGGCGGGGCCGGGCCGCCGGACCCCGCCGGACCGGCGACTACGATGAGCAGCCACTGAGGGCGGGGGCGTCGAGGCCGCCGACGAGAGGAGCGGGCGTGCGACAGCTGGGTGATCTGGAGGCGGAGATCATGGACCGCCTCTGGAACTGGGGGCGTCCGGCCACCGCCCGGGAGGTCCGCGACGATCTCAACCGGAAGCGCCCGATCGCGTACAGCACCGTGAAGACCGTCGCCGACATCCTCTACAACAAGGGCATGCTGGCGCGCGAGAAGGAAGGCCGGGCCTGGGTCTACCGCGCCACCTGCACCCGCCAGCAGTACACGGCGGCCCGGATGCAGGACGCGCTGGACGGCAACCCCGACCCGGCCGGAGTGCTGCTGAGCTTCGTGGAACAGATCTCCGCCGACGAGGTGCAGGCGCTGCGGTCGGCGCTGCGGGCCGCCAAGCGGCGGAGCGGCTCGTGATCACGGGCGCCGGTCTCGCGGCCTACGCCGTCCTGGTCGGCGCCGCCGTCCCCTACGTACTCGCCGGGGCCCGCTGGACCCATCGCGCACCCACCGCCGGGGTCCTGGCCTGGCAGGGCCTGACGGTCACCTTCGTGGTGGCCACCGCCCTCGCCGTCTACCATCTGCTCCTCGCCGAACAGCATGTCCACCAGGGCATCGTGGGTCTGCTCAGCGTCTGCGGCGTCGCCGCCGACGCGCCGCCCGGCGATTCCCCGGCGGGACCCGCGGACGCCGCCCTGCTGGTGGCGCCCGCCACCATCGTGCTGCTGCCCCTGGGATGGCTGGCCGTCACCGCCTGGCAGACGGGCCGGGAGCGGCGGCGGCACGCCGGTCTGCTCGCCGTCATCGGAACCGAGGCCGCCGACTACGAGGCGACCGTCGTCGATCACGACGTACCCGCCGTCTACTGCCTGCCGGGCCGGGAGCGCCGGATCGTCGTCACCCGGGGCGCCCTGGAACGCCTCACGGACGAGCAACTGCGCGCCGTACTCGCCCATGAGCGGGCCCATATCGAGGGGCGGCACCATCTGGTGCGGCTCGCGGCGCAGGCGTTCGCCCGAGCCTTCCCGGGGCTGCCGCTCGCCCGGCACGCCCGGGAGCAGACCGCCCTGCTGCTGGAGATGATCGCGGACGACCGGGCGCTGCGCGGCCACTCCCGGGACGCGCTGGCCACCGCGATGTGCGAGGTCGCGGCCGGGCGGGCGCCCCGCTCCGCGCTCGGCGCCGGTGGCCCGGGCGGTGCCGGTGGCTCCGGCGGTTCGGGTGGCTCCGGTGGTTCGGGTGGGTCGGGCGCGCTGATCCGGCTGCGCCGCATCCTCACTCCCGAGGCCCGCCCGCGCCGGGCGACCCGGCTCGGTGTCCTGCTCGCCTGTGTGACGGCGCCTTTTCTGCCGCTGCTGGTGGCCTGCTGAGACCGGGCCCGTCGGCGGGCGGCCGGTAGCCGGACCCGAGCCGGGCGTTCTCCGTACCGGTTTCCCGTACGCCCGGCTCATGTCCGGCGCCCGAAGGACCGGCACCGCAGGGCGCCGTGTGCCGGTGAGCGGCCCACCCTGCGGCACCGGCGCGGGCCCCGCCGGCCGCCCGGGCCGGGGTGCGTCCGGAGGGAGAGCGGCGGGCGGCCCCGGCGGAGTGCGCGGGGCGCGCGTTCCGCCGGGGCCGACGCACAGCCGCGGGAGCCCTCCCGCTTCCTGTTGGCCGGACACGGGGCAGTGCGGCCCGGGAGGGCTCCGGGGGCGAGTGCCACCCGGATCATACCGCTAATCAACTTAGCGCTATAGCGGCCGGGGTGTCCGGTCCCTGCCGTATCAACCCCTGCCGCGTCGTCGCCCCGGAAACGGCCCGCCCGAGCGGTACGTCTCCGGGGGCGGGCGTCATCCGCGCGGTGCCACGGCCTCCAGTTCGGCCACGGAGCCCGACATGATGGTCCGGATGTGCTCGGTGATGTGCTCCACCGGCCAGTCCCACCAGGCCACCGCCAGCAGCCGGGCTGCCTCGGCCTCGGGGTAGCGGGTCCGGATCAGCCGGGCCGGGTTGCCGCCGACGATGCCGTACGCCGGTACGTCGCCCGTCACGACCGCACCGGCGGCGACGATCGCGCCGTGGCCGATCCGCACCCCGGGCATCACGGTCGCGCCGTGGCCGAACCAGACGTCGTTGCCGACGACCGTGTCGCCCCGGCCGGGCAGCCCGGTGAGCAGATCCATGTGCTCGGACCATGAGCCGCCCAGGGCGGGGAAGGGGAAGGTCGAGGGGCCGTCCATCCGGTGGTTGGCCCCGTTCATCAGGAACCGTGTGCCCGTGGCGAGCGCGCAGAACTTCCCGATGACCAGCTTCTCCGGGCCGTAGTGATAGAGCACGTTCCGGGTCTCGAAAGCGGTCGGGTCGTCCGGGTCGTCGTAGTAGGAGTACGTGCCGACCTCGATCAGCGGCGACTTCACCAGGGGCTTGAGCAGTACCACCCGGGGCCGGCCCGGCATCGGGTGGAGGATCGTCGGGTCCGCAGGCAGATTCATGGGTTCCTCGCCGGTCGTCGGTCGTGGGTGTCGTCGGTCGGATGTCCGACCATGATCGCCCGGCGGTAGTCGCGCGGTACATCTGGTTTCGCGGTGCGCGGCCGACGGCCCGCGGTATCCGGCTGATGGCTCACGGCGGCTCGCGAGGGGCCCGGAGAAGATGCCGTACCCCCGAACCGGCGACGGTTCGAACACGACATCTCCCCACGGCATCCCGATATCACCGGGCGTCCGGCGGGCCGGACTTGGCGCGGCGACACGCTTCACCTCCGGGACTCCGGGACTCCGGGGCGCCGTGTCCCCGAGTCCCCCGAGGCCGCCTCCGGTCCGGACACACCACGGGCCGCGGCGGACGACACCGCCACGGCCCTCTGCCGATCCGGCACGGCCCCCGGCCGCGCCCCCTCAGTGCGCGGCGACCACCGCCCAGACGACCGACCCCGGCCCGTGGGCCCGGCGCCGCATGCCCCAGTCCTTCGACAGGCACTCCACCAGCTGTAGCCCCCGCCCCGACTCGTCGTCGGCCGCCGCCCGGCGGGGCCTGACCACCGAGTGCGTACCGCCCCGGTCCTCCACCTCTATCCGCACCGCGCCCTGCTCCAGCCGGACCAGGCACCGGAACTGGATTCCGTTGGTGTGCCGGATCGCATTGGTCGCCAACTCGCTGATCAGCAAGGTGACCGAGTGCCGGACGTCCTCGTCGCAGTGCGTCCGGCTGTCCAGATACGTCTCCGTCAGACGCCGGGCGATGGGGACGGAGCGCTGTTCCGCCGGGAGGTCGAACAAACACGTGCTGACGGTGCTGTCGTCCGGCTGACGCCGGGGAGGGATGTCGGCGGCGATCGTCACGGGCAGTCCTATCGGTGGGGGCACGCCCGGCCCGTGCGGCGACCAGCTGGAACGGGCGGGCGCCGGGTGCCGTCGTCGCGGTGTCTTCGCGCGCACTCGCGAAGGGAGCAGGGGACCGCTCGGAGCCCGACCCCGGCCGTGGTCGAGGGCAGGGGCGTCGCCGCGCCTCGTGCCCGGCGGCCGGTCTGCCGCGTGAGCCGAGTCACTGCGCCAACTATGGACCCGGTCACGAAAGTTGGCAAGAACACTCTGCACAGTGCACTGTCGTGTGGGTGTCCTGTGCAGGCTCTTGAGGGCATGGCACACTGCATCGAAAGATCCCGGCTTTCGGAAGGGGCCAGTGCCGTGAGTGAGCCGAGATCAGCGCCCACGGTGCTCCAGATGGTGCTCGGCAGACGGCTGCTGCAACTGCGCCAGGCGGCGGGCCTCTCGGCCCAGGACGTAGGCGGACGACTGCGCCAGTCCCACACCACGATCACCCGCATGGAGCGGGCCGAGGTCACCCTGAAATGGCTGACGGTCAAGGCTCTCCTGGAGTTGTACGGGGTCAGGGACGCGGAGGCGGCCGAGTTCCTGGAGCTGACCGAGAAGGCCAATGTCTCCGGCTGGTGGCAGGGCTACCGTGACGTTCTGCCCAGCTGGTTCGGCGTCCATGTCAGCCTGGAGAGCGGCGCCGCCCGGATCCGTTCCTACGAGCCCCATGTCGTCCCCGGGCTCTTCCAGACCCCGGAGTACGCGCGCTGCGTCCTCAGCCTCGGACTGCCGCGCCCGGCCCCGGAGGTGGTCGAGCGCCAGATCGCGCTCCGCCGGGAGCGGCAGGCCCTGCTGACCCGGACCGATCCGGAGCCCCCGCACTTCTGGGCGGTGGTCGATGAAACGGTTCTGCGCCGTCCTGTCGGGCCCTCCGCGATCATGCGGGACCAGGTCGAGCATCTGCTCGCGGTGGCCGATCTGCCCTCCGTCACGCTCCAGATCGCGCCGTTCTCCGCCGGACTGCATCCCGGAGGATTCGGACCGTTCTGCGTCTTCAGGTTCGAGATCCCCGAACTCCCGGACGTCGTCGGCATCGACAGCCTCAGCCGCGCGACGTACAGCGAAGACCCTGTCGAGGTCGCCCTGTACCGGGAAGCGCTCGACCAGATGAGCACATACGCACTGTCGAGAAAGGACACCCTGCGCCTCCTCGACGTCATTCGCAAGGAGCTGGACCCATGAGCCACGTCAGCCACGCCGACCTCACGCTGGGAGCCGCGGCCTGGACCAAGCCCTGGAGCGGCAGCAACGGCGGCAACTGCGTGGAGGTGAAGCAACTGGGCAACGGGCATGTCGCGGTCCGGCACTCGCAGCACCCCGACGGACCGGCCCTGATCTTCACCGCGCACGACATCGCCGAAGTGGTCCGGGGCGCCAAGACCGGTGAGGCGGACTTCCTGCTCTCCTGACCGGACGGCATCCCCGCCCCGGCGCGACCGACGGGAGCGGCGGGTACGGACGCGGCGCCGCCGCGCTCCCGGACCGGCCGCCGGTGACACCGGGGCCGACCACACGGCATACAGCCGACCACACGGCATACATCCGGGTGACCCGTGCCGCGTCACCCGGATGGCACGACCACGCGCCCGGGCGCGCCGACATCAGCGCACGGGCGTGAGCACGAGTACGCGTACGGGAATGACCAACGGAGGACCCTCACCATGACCGACCCCGGGGACGGCGCCGTCGTCATCGACACCGCCAAGGCCCACTCGGCCCGCATCTACGACTACATCCTCGGCGGCAAGGACCACTACCCGGTCGACGCCGAAGCCGCCCAGCAGGTACTGAAGCTGCTCCCCGGCGGCCGGCAGGCCGCCCACGGCAACCGGGGCTTCATGCGCCGCGCCGCCCGGCTGCTGGCCCGCCGGGGCATCCGGCAGTTCCTCGACATCGGTACCGGCATCCCCACCCGGCCCAATCTCCACCAGGTGGTCCAGGAGATCGTCCCGGACGCCCGGATCGCGTACGTGGACTACGACCCCGTCGTCCTGCGCCACGCCGAGGCGCTGCTGCGGGGTACGCCCGCCGGACGGACCGAGTACATCCAGGCCGACGTCCGCGAACCGGCGAAGGTGCTGGCCGGGGCGCGCGAGGTGCTGGACTTCCGCGAGCCGGTCGCCCTCTCCCTGATCGCCCTGCTCCACTTCGTCGGCGACGACTCCGACCCCCGGGGCATCCTGCGGACCCTGCTGGAGCCGCTGGCCCCGGGCAGTGCCCTGATGCTCTCGCACGGGACGGCGGACTTCGACCCGGCGACCATCGCGGGCGTCGAACGCATCTACCGGGCCAACGGGATGGTCCTCCGGATGCGGACCCGGGACGAGATCGTCGCCCTGGTCGACGGCCTCGAACTGCTGGACCCCGGACTGGTGGCGCTGGAGGACTGGGACCTGGAACCCGAGGCCGACGCGGCCGACACCCGGGGGACCCCGGTCTACGTCTGCGCGGCGGTCAAGCGCTGACCCGACCGCCGCGGGCGCGCGGGGCGGCGCTGCCGGGCACCGCGGCGCGGGTACGGCCCGGCCCGGCCCCGCGAGCGCGCGGGGCGGGCCTCAGCTTCCGAACAGCCAGTCGTACGCGGCCCGGGCGCTGAACTCCCCCTGTCCGCCCGGGTACAGCAGATCCGCCGCCGCGAACGCCGGATCGTCCGCCGTCGCCGCCACGTACGGGATCGCGATACAGCGCATCCCGGCCGCCCGGGCGGCGGTGGCGCCGGGCGGCGCGTCCTCCAGGACGACACAGTCGCCGGGTGCCGCGCCCAGTCGCCGGGCCGCCTCCAGGAAGACGTCCGGCGCGGGCTTGCCGAGCGGGACCTCCTCGGCCGAGACGACCGTGGGGAAGTACCGGTCCAGGCCGGTGCCCTCCAGCACCGCAGCGATCATGGCCGGTGAGGAGCCCGAGGCCACCGCCATCGGCACCCCGCGCGCGTACAGCAGCTCCACGAACTTCCCCATCTGCGGGAAGACCGCCGTCGACGTCCGGGCCAGCTCCAGATAGTGCCGGTTCTTGCCCGCCAGCAGCTCGTCCACGGGAGCCGCGAGCCGGTACTCCGTACGCAGCTCCGTCAGGGTCTCGCGGGTGCCGATCCCGATGAAGTCGGTATGCCGTTCCCAGCCGAAGTCCGCGACGCCGTACTCCGCCAGCAGTCTGCGCCCGGCCTCGTAGTAATTGGGCTCGCTGTCCACCAGCGTGCCGTCGAGATCGAAGAGGACCGCCGGGGTACGGGGATGGCTCATGGGCCCCAGCATGCCAGGGCCCGTCGGCCCGGCCTCGATCACCCCCTCCGTATCACCGGCCCCACATGTCACAGGAGACGGCACATACAGACACTTGGTCTAGACCGCTGCTACCGTCTGCCCCGGAATTCGACGTTCATTCGCCGGTCGGCGGATCACACAGTGCGGGAGGAATCGCCGTGAGCGACAGCAGGGCCGGACGGGCGTTCATCGGATCCTTCACCTCGGCGGGCGGCGGGGGCGTCACCGCCGTCTCCGTCGACGCGGCGACCGGTGCGCTCACCCGGACCGGGGCCGGTGACGCCGTCGCCGACCCGTCCTGGCTCGCCCTCGGCGAACAGGACGGAACCCCGGTGCTGTACGCCGTCTCCGAGACCGCCGAGGGTGCCGTCGCCGCCTTCGACATCCGGGGCGCCGAGCCCCGGCCGCTCGGCGCCCGGGTACCCGTCTGCGGCGCCGGACCCACACATCTGGCCGTCGTCGACGGACATCTGCTGACCGCGAACTACGGCTCCGGCAGCGTCAGCGTGCTCCCGCTCGGCGACGACGGGGTCCCCGGCGCGGTGACCGGCGTACTCCAGTACGAGGGCTCCGGTCCCGACCCCGACCGGCAGCGGGGCCCCCACGCCCATCAGGTCGTCCAGGACCCCTCCGGCCGCTGGATCCTCGGCGTCGACCTCGGTACGGACACCGTCCGGATCGCCGTACTCGACCCCGGGGCGGGCGAACTCGTACCGCACCACGAAGCCGCCCTGCGGCCCGGTACCGGCCCCCGCCACCTGGCGTTCCACCCGGCGGGCAGCCATGCCTACGTCCTCAACGAACTGGTCTCCACCCTCACCGTCTGCCGCTGGGACGCGGAGACCGGGATCCTCCAACCCGTCGGCGAGACCGCCGTCCTGCCCGAGGACGCCGAAGGGCCCTCGTACCCCTCCGAAGTGGTCGTCGCCCCCGCCGGGGACCGGCTCTGGGTCGCCAACCGGGGGCACGACAGCATCTCCGTCCTCGCCCTCGGACCCGACCGCGAGCGGGTCGAACTGGTCACCACCGTGCCGTGCGGCGGCCACTGGCCGCGCGATCTGGTCCTCGACCCCGGCGGACGACGGCTCTACGCCGCCAACGAGCGCTCCGGCGACGTCACCTGGTTCGATCTGGACCCGGAGACGGGAGTGCCGCGGCGGGCGGGCTCCCTGCCCGCCCCCGCGGCCTCGTGTGTCGTCTTCGCCCCCGCCGGAACCTGACCCGGTCCCGGCTCCTCGCGTGAGCGGCCGGGCCCGCCCGGGCCGCTCACGAGACCGGCGCCGGGCGTCCGGCCACCGGCGTCCGCGTCCCGCCCCGGCTCAGCGGACGGGCGCGCCCTGCGGCTGGGGCGTGATGCCGAGCGTCCCCGTGTACTGCGACAGCACCAGCTTGCCGATCGCCGGATAGGCGCCCAGCACCTCGGCGGCGGGCGCGCCGGACTCCTTCACGGCCGCGTCCAGCAGGCCCTCGGGCAGCTCGGGGCCGATCAGATACGGCGCCAGCGCCAGCTGGGTCGAACCGGAGCCCCGCAGCTGATCGGCGACCGCGGCGACCGAACCCTCCTGGTCGAGCGCGGCGGCCATCACGGGCACGGCGAGCCGGGCGGCCAGCAGCATGCCGGTGATCCCGGCGGCCCTGACGGCCTCATCGCCGCCCACGGTCGCCAGCACGATGCCGTCGGCGGCCGTCGCGACGGTGAACAGCCGGGCCCGGTCGGCCCGGGCGAGCCCCGCCTCCGAGAGCCGTACGTGCACGGCCTCGGCCAGCAGCGGGTGCGGGCCGAGCACATCGGACACCTCGACCTGGGCGGTGCTGTCCGCGACCGCCCGGTGGATCCGCTCCATCAGGACGGCGTCCGGCCCGGCGAGCAGCGGCACCACGACGGCCGCCGGACCCTCGGGCTCCGCCACCTCGCGGCCCGCCGCGCGGGCGAACTCGTACCGCTCGGTACGGAGCGCGGTGATCCGCGCGAGCACACTCTCCAGATTCGGCCCGCCGGTACCCCCGGCCGGGTCGGCCGGAGCGCCGACCGCGCCGTCGCCCGCACCGGCGGCGTACTCGGCCTGGACCTCGTCCGCCGGCGCGCGAGGCGCCTCGGGGGCGTCGCCGTCGAGGTAGCCGATACCGACGTCGAGGCCCGGGAGTTCCGAACGGGCGATGCTTATGATCTCTTCGGCCAGGCCCCTGATCAGGGGTGTGGGCGCGCCGGGAACGGCGAGAACCAGCGCGGGCGCGCCCTCGGGAGCCGCCACGGGCTCCGGGCGGCGGTGCCGACCGGACTGGCGGGGACGCGGCATTCGTACAGGCAGGCCGGGGGCGGGCCCGGTGGGGGAGCTCATGGCGCCGAATGCTACTGGTTTTACCCCCGGGGCTGTTCGGGGAGGGGGCATCACACGTCATCTGTCCGTATTTATCCGATGAGTTTGACGGGTGATGTCCGTGGTGCCTGCTCTGTCACCGCGCAGGCACCACGGAAGCGGATCCCCGCCGACGCCGGGAGCGCGGCGCGCGGGGTGGCGAGCCGGATCCCGGGCCGGGGAACATCCCCGCGAACGCGGGGAATTCCCCCTCTGCGCCATCGGCGACAAGGCAAAACGTGAACATCCCCGAACATCCCCGCGCCGGCGGGGAACCCGCGATCGCGAAACCCGAGGGGATGGGCGACGACGGAACATCCCCGCCTCCGCGGGGAACCCCTGCCCTGCCCGGGGCGTCACCGGCTTCCTGCCGCCTACCGACCGGTCGCGGGTTCGCGGCCGTCGCCGGTCAGGAACAGCATCGTCGGGTCCGCCGGCAGCCGTAGCGAATCCGTGGCCAGGGCCGATGCGATGAGCAGGGCTCCGGACAAGGGGTCTCCCGCGGGCGGGACCACCCGGGCGTGCGGGAGGCGGGCCGTCAGTTCCGTACGGAGCGGTACGAGCAGGAGGTCGCCGATCCCGAACAGGCCGCCGGTCAGGGCGATGTCCGTGCCCCCGGCCGACTCCCCGGGGCAGACCGCCTCCGCCGCGTCGGCGATATGACGGGCCGCCTCCCCGAGGATGCCCTCCGCCACGGTGTCGCCCTCCGCCGCGCGGCGGGCGACCTCCGGGGCGAAGGACGCCAGGACCGCCGGCCGGTCGGAGCGGGGGTAGAGCCGCCCCGGCAGGCCCGCGACGGGGCCGAACACCCGCTCCGCCGCCGCCAGCAGGGCCGGTGAACCGCCGCGCCGTCCGTCGTGGGCCCGCAGGGCCGCCTCCAAGCCCTTGCGGCCGAGCCACGCCCCGCCGCCGCAGTCGCCCAGCAGATGGCCCCAGCCGTCGGCCCGGCGCCAGGCCGTCAGATCCGTACCGGTCGCGATCATTCCGGTCCCCGCGGCGACCACCGTGCCGGGGCGCTGGCCCAGGGCCCCCGCGTAGGCGGTCACCGCGTCGGCCGCCAGCGCCAGCCGGCGTACCCCCAGGGCGTCGGCGAGCGCGGCGGGCAGCTCGGCCCGCAACCGCCCGCCCAGGGTGCCCATTCCGGCCGCGCCGACCGCCAGCGCCGCCACCGGCCCCGCACCACCCGGACCGTCCGGGCCCGTACGGTCCCGGGCCGCGCGGACCATCGGCAGCAACTGCTCCAGCAGATGCCCGGCGTCGATACCCGCGTCCCCGGTACGCACCGGGGTGCGGGAGACCACCGTTTCGGCCGGCCCGAGCCCGTCCGCCGAGGCCCTGGCGAGGGCGACCCGGAGCCCCGAGCCGCCGGAGTCCACCCCGACGACCAGATCCCCGGGCCCCGGGGTCACGGCAGCCGCCACTCGACGGGCCGCGCCCCCTGCTCCACCAGCAGCTCATTGGCCCGGCTGAACGGGCGGGAGCCGAAGAATCCCCGGTCCGCCGACATCGGCGACGGATGCGCCGACTCGATCGCGGGCAGCGAGCCGAGCAGCGGGCGCAGATCGCGCGCGTCCCGGCCCCACAGGATGGAGACCAGCGGTTTGCCCCGCTCCACCAGTGCCCGGATCGCCTGCCCGGTGACCTCCTCCCAGCCCTTGCCCCGATGCGCGGCGGGCTTGCGCGGGGCGGTGGTCAGCGACCGGTTGAGCAGCAGCACACCCTGATCGGCCCAGGGCGTCAGATCGCCGTTGGACGGCCGGGGATGCCCGAGGTCCTTGTGCATCTCCCAGAAGATGTTGTCCAGACTCTTCGGTACGGGCCGGACATCGGGTGCCACCGAGAAGCTGAGCCCCACCGCGTGCCCCGGGGTGGGATAGGGGTCCTGACCCACGATCAGGACGCGTACGTCGTCGAAGGGCTGCTGGAAGGCGCGGAGCACATGCGCCCCCGCCGGGAGGTACGTCCGCCCCTGGGCGACCTCCGTCCGGAGGAAGTCCCCCATCTCGGCGATACGTCCCGCTACCGGCTCCAGGGCCTTGGCCCACCCCGGTTCGACAATTTCGTTCAAAGGCCGTCGTGCAGTCACGGTTCGTCACTCTACTGGTCGAATCACGGCTGTCCCCATGTCTTGTGCCGATACGGCCTCGGCCCGCGACAGCCGTCCCGGCGGGCCCGTGGCCACTCGTCTCCGGGGTGCGCCCGGATCGTCCTCAGCCCACGACCGCCGCCCTCACACAGAGCACGTCCGGCAGATGGGCGGCGATCTGCCGCCAGCTGTCGCCGTCGTCGGCGCTCGCGTACAGCTCGCCGTTCCGGTTGCCGAAGTACACCCCGGCCGGGTCGGCGTCGTCGGTGCGCAGGGCGTCCCGGAGCACGGTCCCGAAGTGGTCCCCGTCGGGCAGCCCGGCCGACAGGCCCTCCCAGCTCGCGCCCGCGTCCGAGGTGCGGAAGACCCGGCAGCGGCGGTCCGCCGGGACCCGGTCGCCGTCCGCGGTGATGGGAAAGACATAGGCGGTGTCGGGCCGGTGCGGATGGGCGGCGACGGCGAAACCGAAGTCGGACGGCAGCCCGGCCCCGATGTCCGTCCAGTGCCCGCCCGCGTCGTCGCTGCGGTACACGCCCCAGTGGTTCTGGAGATAGAGCCGGTCGAGATCGCCCGCGTCCTGGGCGATCTTGTGCACGCACTGGCCGAACTCGGGGTGCGGATCTGGCAGGAAGACCGCGGACACCCCGTCGTTCGACGGATCCCAGCTCGCCCCGCCGTCCCGGGATCTGAAGACCCCGGCCGTCGAGACGGCGACCGTCACGGCCGACGGGTCGCGGCGGTCCGTGACGACGGTGTGCACCGCCTCCCCGCCGCCGCCGGGCTCCCAGCGCGACCGGGTCGGATGCTCCCACAGGGGGCGTACCAGCTCGAAGCTCTCCCCCCGGTCCGCCGAGCGGAACAGCGCCGCGGGCTCGGTCCCCGCGTACACCACCGAGGGGTCGCCGCCGGTGGCCGGATGGAGCTGCCACACCCGCTCCAGCGACGCCCCGGTGTCCTGGGGGAACGCCACCGCCGGCCGGTCCGGCTCCACCCAGCTCGCGCCCAGGTCGTCGGAGTGGAAGACCGACGGACCCCAGTGCGGGCTGTCGCAGCCCGCCAGCAGTCTCGGGACGGGACCACGGGTGTCGATCGCCGCCGCGTACACCGCCTGGGCCGGGAAGTGCGGCCCGGACAGCTCCCACCGGCCGCCCCGGCGGCTCCCCGTGAACAGCCCTTTCCGCGTTCCCACGACCAGCAGCACCTCGGACATGCCCGCTCCTCCCGACACCTTCGTCATGGATACGGGCCAGTGTGCACCCCGCCACCGACAGCGGCCTCCGCAGCGGCGTAATCGCAGGTCAGCCGGGGTGCGGCCGAGAACGTGCCGGGGGCCCGCCGAGCCCCGTCGGCTCCATCCCGGCCGGGGATGCCGAGCCGCCTGTCCCGGGCGGCGCCCACGCAGTACACGACCGCGTGGTACAGCTCCGGCAGCCGCTCCGGGCCTAGGGCGTGTCCGCAGGTTGTGCCGGAGCGACTTGATCTTCTCGTGGTCGGGGGCGACCCCGTAGCGCACCGGTCCGTAGGGGCTTCCAGCACACCGGGGGCCGGGCCCGGGGAGGCTCCCGCACCCGGAGGATGCCTCCGGGGCGCGCCCCGCCTCTCGTCCGCCGGGCCGGGCGGCCGTCGTCCCCTCCGGGCCGGGCCGCCCGCGCCGGATCACATCTTCCGCATCCGCCCGATCTCCGCCGACTGCTGGGAGATGACGTCATTGGCCATCTCCTGGATCAGGGTGTTCCGCCCGTCCGAGAGCGCGTCGGCGGCCATGGTCACCGCACCGTCGTGGTGAGTGATCATCAGCTTGAGGAACAGCTCGTCGAAGGCCGTCCCCTTCGCCGCCTTCAACTGCGCCAACTGGGCGTCGGTGGCCATCCCCGGCATACCGTCGGCCGTTTCGTGTCCGCCGTGCCCGTCACCGTGTCCGCCGTCCTTCGGCTTCTGGGCGGCGAACCGCTTCAACCAGCCCTCCATCGCCGCGATCTCCGGTTTCTGCGCGGCGGATATCCGCTCGGACAACCGCTTGACCTGCGTGGACGAGGCGCGGTCCGGTACCAGGGCGGTCATGGTGAGCGCCTGGGCGTGATGCTCGATCATCATCTCCGCATAGCTGAAGTCGGCGGAGTTGGGGCTGTCGTCCGGCAGAGCCTTCGCGGCCTGCTCGGGTGTCAGGGTCTTCGCGGGTTCGCCCGGTTTGCCCGGAGCGACCACGGAGCCGGTCGCGGTGACCGAGGGGGAGGCGGTCTTCGCGGAGTCCGCCTTCTTACTGTGGTGTTCGGATCCGCCGTGGCCGTCCGAACCGCCGGACTCGCAGGCGCTGAGGGTGAGCGCACCGACCAGGGCGGCCAGGGTCAGGGCGGCGGATCTGCGGAAACGCGCTGCCGGGCGGTGGTTCAACACGGGGACCTCCTGGGGGCACTTGGGGACGAGGGGGGTCGTTTCGAACAGTTCCCCGAGTCAATGATCAAAAACTTTCGTGACGGGTGTGTTGCCATCTATTGAAATGCGCATGCTAGGCACAATACTTCCGTGGTGTGTGAACCGTTCGATCCGAACGGAGACGAGGGAGGACGCAGTGACCCTGTTCCGCACCGCGCGCGTACGGCGCAGACGTCTGGGCGTGGCGGCAGCCGCGGCCGGGCTGATGGCCGCGCTGCTGACGGCGGCACCCGCCGCAGCCACACCGGACCCCGGGGACGCCCCGGTCAAGAAGGAGGCCACCAACAGCCAGGAGGCCGAGGCCCGTGCCGCCATCGCCGGCGGCGAGATACCCGGCGTGGACGAGATCGTCCACAGCGCCAACGTCCAGCATCTGGCGAACATCCCGAAGGACACCCTCCGGGGTACCAACTCGGACCTCGCCTTCCAGGGCAAGTACGTCTTCGCGGGCAACTACGACGGCTTCACCGTCTACGACATCTCCAACCCGCGGTCCCCGAAGACCGTCTCGCAGGTGTTGTGTCCCGGCAGCCAGAACGACATCTCCGTCGAGGGCGACCTGCTCTTCCTGTCCACCGACTCGTCCCGCAGCGACAACTCGTGCAGCAGCAAGTCGCAGTCGGCCACGGTCAAGGACTCGTGGGAGGGCGTGAAGATCTTCGACATCAGCGACAAGCGCAACCCGAAGTACGTCGCCGCCGTCGAGACCGCCTGCGGCTCCCACACCCACACCCTGGTACCGGAGCGCCGCAACATCTACGTGTACGTCTCCTCGTACTCGCCGAACGCGGCCTTCCCCGACTGCCAGCCGCCGCACGACGGCATCTCCATCATCAAGGTGCCCCGCAAGGCGCCCGAGGCGGCGAAGGTCATCGGCTTCCCGGTGCTCTTCCCCGGCAGCGGCCCCGACGGCGGCGGCAACCCCGGTGGTCCGACCAACCCGGGCGTCTCCAAGACGACCGGCTGCCACGACATCACGGTTCTCCCGTCGAAGGACCTGGCGGCCGGCGCCTGCATGGGTGACGGCATCCTCTTCTCCATCAAGGATCCGGAGAAGCCCAAGGTCATCGATCAGGTCCAGGACAATGTGAACTTCGCGTTCTGGCACTCGGCGACCTTCAACCAGGACACCGACAAGGTCGTCTTCACCGACGAGCTGGGCGGCGGCGGCGCCGCCACCTGCAACGCGGAGATCGGTCCCGACCGGGGTGCCAACGGCATCTACGACCTCGTCGGCAAGGGCGACAAGCGCAAGCTGGTCTTCCGCAGCTACTACAAGATCCCGCGGCACCAGGCCGCCACCGAGAACTGCGTGGCCCACAACGGGTCCGTCATCCCGGTGAAGGGCCGCGACATCATGGTCCAGTCCTGGTACCAGGGCGGTGTCTCCTTCTGGGACTTCACCGACTCGTCGAAGCCGAAGGAGATCGGCTACTTCGAGCGCGGCCCGCTCTCCGTCGACACCCTGGTCGGCGGCGGCACCTGGTCGGCGTACTACTACAACGGATACGTCTACTCGAACGACATGGCGAAGGGCCTGGACGTCCTGAAGATCAACGACAGGCGGACCGACCCGGCGAAGAAGGTGCGGCTGCACGAGCTGAACGTCCAGACGCAGCCGGACTACTTCGACCGCCACGACGATGACGATGACGACGACGACTAACCCCTGACGGACGATCTCCGCGGACGACCGTAGTCACCGGCCGAAGGCCATGACACGGTACGGCCCCGGCGGTCGCTCAAAGGTCAGGGGGTGTCCCGCCGGGGCGGCAGCGCACCCGGCGGGACACCGAGTTCCCACTCCAGCCCGTACCGCTGGAACAGCTCGGACCGCAACAACTCGGGCGCCATCGGCGCGCCCGGCAGCACGATCGCGAAGACCGCGCCCATCAGCTGGGCCCGCAGCAGCGGATAGTCGGCGGCCGCCGCCGTCGACCCGTACCGCTCCACCGTGCCGCGCAACAGCGCCGCCAGCCGCTGCTGCTCGGGACACTGGACGAACCCCTCCGCCTGCAGCACCCCGGACATATGCGCCCGCATCAGTACCGGCCGGTGCACCGCCAGGCCGATGACGGCGTCGATGGCCCGGGCCAGCAGCTCGCGCCCGTCGTCCGTCCGGGGCTCCCGGTGCAGCGCCTCGTCCAGCGTGCGGTGCATCAACCGGTGTACGGCCGACTGGAGGAGCTGGCGCTTGCCCGGAAAGTAGTACGAGACCAGACCGCGGGCCGCGCCCGCCCGGTCCGCGATGTCGGCCAGGGTCGTGGTCTCGTATCCCCGCTCGCCGACCAGGTCGACCGCCGCCTGGAGGAGCCGCTCGCGCGAACGCCTGCGCAGTTCTTCATTGACCGATGCGCTCCGGGGGCTCATCCTGGACTCCTGCGTTGACTGGCTCCCGGCCAATATACTCAGCGCGGCCCCTCGTCCGGCCGTCAGGCCGGCTACGGCGGGAGCGGGGGCCGGACCGGGCGACGCGGGGGATCGCCCGGTCCGGCCGCCGTGCTCGCCGCGATACCGGGATCACTTCCGTTCGGGGTCCTCCGGAGACCCGAACCGCCGCTCGAACCAGGGACAGGCCGCGGTCGCGAGCAGCGCCCAGCCCGCCCCCGTCAGCCAGCCGCCGAGTACGTCACTGGGCCAGTGCACCCCGAGATAGAGCCGGGTCAGACCCACCCCGACGACGGAGACCGCGACCACGGCCACGGCTGCCGCCCACGCCCGGCCCCGGGTCCCGTACCGGCGCAGCAGCCACGCCATCACCACCAGGACCACGGCCGCCGTCATCGCGTGACCGGAGGGATAGGACGCGTAGTGCGCCGAGTCGACGGGGTCGGGCCAGACCGGCCGATCCCGGTCCACCGCCGCCTTGACCGACTGCTGGAGCACGGTGCCGAGAGCGACCGTGGCCGCCAGCCAGAGCGCGACCGGCCACGCCCGCCGCCAACAGAGCCAGACCACCACCACGGCGGTCAGCAGCCGCATGGTCCAGGGGTCCCAGACCCAGTCGGTGAGGATGCGATTGGCGTGGACGAGGCCGGGTTCGGTGACGGCCCGCCGGTGCAGCGACTCGGCCACCGACCGGTCGAAGTCGATCAACGGCGACCAGGCGGCGGCGACCGGCCACAGCACCAGCGCCGAGAGCGCGAGCAGCGCGAGCCCGGCGCGGGCGGTGCCGCCGAACCGTGGTGGCTCGGGCGGACGGGGGAGGACCGAAGGGCCGGGGCCGGGGGGAACGGTTCCGGGGGAAGGCATGGGGATGATCTTCCCGGTAGGAGACGGCTACGGCCATCCCGTCGTACGGAATTCGTCACACCCGCCCGCGACTCGGCCGGTACGCCACCCGGACGGCGCGTCCGCGCCCCCGCCGCCGGCCGGTCCGCCGATGGCGCGAAGGGGCCGTCAGCTCAGGGCGCGCAGGGCGGGGACGAAGGCGACCAGGACCGGGACGACCGGCACCAGCGCGGCGGCGGCCGTCAGCCGGAGCCGCCGGACCGGGGCCAGCCGGGGCGTCGCGGCCAGCAGCCGGTTCACCCGCTGGGGGAGATGGTCGTGCTGCGGCGGGCAGGGCCCGAACACCCCGCGTTCCTCGTTCAGTTCCACCAGGGCCAGGGCGATCGTCAGCCGTCCGAACCGCTTGGAGGCCATATCGTCGGCCGACAGCTCCACCAGCCGGTGCATCTCGTCCCGGAACGCCGCGAAGACCGGGATCTGCGGGAACCCGGTCGCCAGCGCCCCCGAGACATGCAGCAGCCAGTCGTGCCGGGCCCGGGCGTGGCCCTGCTCGTGTGCCAGTACGGCATCGAGCTGACGGCCCTTCAGCCTGCGCAGCGCGGCCGTGGTGATGACCAGTTGGGGCGCGGCCCCGGGCAGCCACCAGGCGCCGGGCCGGTCGCCCTCCAGCACCACCAGCCGTTCGCCCTCGGTCTCCTCGCCGGGCAGCAGCGGGGAGCGCACCCGCAACTCGCGGCGGCGCCGTCGCCGCTGGGCGCGGGCGCCCCGGATCTCCCGGGTCAGCATCGCGGCCGACCAGAGCCCGCCGCAGGCCAGCAGTACCGCGAGTACGGCGGCCCACGGGCCGCCCGTACCCAGGGCGTACGCCTCCACCACGGCCTGCGGAGCCGGGGCGAAGACCCGCCCCCGGACCAGCTGCCAGGCCGCCGCCGCGCTGAAGGTCATCGAGAGCGTGAACGACAGCAGTACCGCCGCCACCACGCACTGCCACACCCAGAGCGCCACGATGGGTTCCCGCTCCGGCCAGTCGGCCCGCGCCACCAGACGGGGCGCCACGACGGCGGCCAGCGCGCCGAGCGACAGCAGCACGAGGGAGACCATCATGGGTTCAGCCTATGAGGGCCCGGTGTCCCGGTGGCTCGTCCCGGACGGCAAAGTGACGCACGCCACGGACTTTCCCGGACCTCCCGGCGGTCTTCCGGCCCGCTCCGGGGGCCGTCCCGCGGCGGCACCGCCCCGTATGCCGCCGGGGGTCGCGCCGCGTACGCTGTCCGGCACCCGCGCGACCGGTCCCGGCCGCGGCCGTCGAGACGGGAGAGACCGTTCCCATGAGCACCGCACCGCCGCGCACCCCCGGTGATCTGACCTTCCGGGACGCCCGGCCGGACGACGTCCCCGAACTGGCCGCGCTGATCCAGGCCGCGTACCGGGGCGGCGACGGGGTGGAGCGGGGCTGGACCACCGAGGCGGACATCCTCGGCGGACAGCGGATCGACGCGGACGGCATCCGGGACGTGATGGCGCGCGACGACAGCCGGCTGGTGACCGTGACCGGCGCGGCGGACGACGGGATCGTCTCCTGCTTCCAGCTCGAACGGCGCGGTGACACCGCCTACTTCGGACTCTTCGCGGTCCGCCCCGGCCTCCAGGGCGGCGGGGTCGGCCGGGTGGTCATCGCCGAGGCGGAGCGGCTGGCGCACCGGGAGTGGGGCGTGGTCGCGATGGAGATGACGGTGATCTCCCTGCGGAACGACCTGATCTCCTGGTACGAGCGGCGGGGCTATCGCCGTACGGGAGAGCTGTCGCCCTTCCCGTACGGCAATGAGCGCTTCGGCCTCCCGCGCCGCCCCGACCTCGTCTTCGAACGGCTGGTCAAGCCCCTCGGCTGAACCCTCGCGATCCCGGGCCGCCCCCTGGCGGACTTCTAGGCCGTGAACCGGCCGGTGCGGCGGATCTCGGGGAAGTCGGTGGTGACCCCGTCGAGTTCGAGCGCGCGGGCCAGCCGGAGCTGGGCCTGGGTGTTGACCACCCAGCCCAGTACCCGCAGGCCCTCGGCGTGGGCCCGTTCCGTGGTCTCCAGGGTCAGCCGGCGGATGTCGAGGGCCAGCCAGTGCGCGCCCACCGCCTTCGCCCGGTCCACGATGTCGCCGCCCCAGCGGCCGGCGATCAGCACGGTCCGCACCCCCGGGACCAGCGCCGCGATCTCGGCCACCGCGTCGTCGTGGAAGGAGGAGACGGTGACCCGCCCGGCCAGATCGCGGCGGAGCAGTACGTCGGCGAGAATCCGGGCCGCCGCCACGTCCTTGATCTCGGCCTGGAGCGGGGTCCGTACCGCTTCGACGACCTCGTCGAAGACCGGTACCCGTTCCCCGTCGCCCGCGTTCAGCTCCCTCAGCTCGGCGAGGGTCTTCTCCGCGACGGGCCCGCTCCCGTCGGTCGTACGGTCCACGTCCGCGTCGTGCATGACCACGAGCGCGCCGTCCTTGCTCAGATGCAGATCCAGTTCGATGGCGTCCATACCGGACTGTTCCGCCCGGATGAAGGAGCGCAGGGTGTTCTCCGGCGCCACGCCCATGACCCCGCGATGACCGATGGTGAGGAACGTCAAGATTCTCTCGCTTCCGTCGACGGCGGATGCCGCGCGGCTGCCCGAGGACGCCGCCCGGCAGGGCGCAGCCTAATGTTCCGTACCCAGGAGGGAACCGTCCGTGCACGGACGAGTGCGGGGGACCGCTCCTGTGGGTGATCACGCCGAGGGAAGTCGCCGTGCCCGGGGTCGCGGACCGTAAACCTTTCGGTTTTCATGAAGGTGCGCAGGATAATTTCCATAGGGCTCACTTGTCTCGAAGAAGGACCCCTGGATACGGTGTCTTGACGCGAGGTTCTCCCGTGGAGGAAGTGACATGACGGAAATTCTTGTGCAGGACGCCGCCGGGGCGGCCATATCCACTGCCGGCCGGGTGGTGGACCACCCGGCCTGGACGCGGCTCAAGAGCGCCGTCGAGGAGATCCGGCCCTGGCAGTCCAAGGACGGCTCGATCGACTTCGACGCCGAGGGCGCCCCCGCCCGCGCCGAGGCCGAGGCGGTCGTGGAGCGGGTCGCCGGGGCCGTCGGGGAGCTCTCCCCGCTGCTGCCGCACGACGCCGACTACCACCGGGCCCTGGTCGCCGATCTCCGCAAGTGGGCCGACGACGCCTTCGCGGTGCCGGACTTCCTCGACTCCCTGCTGGCCTTCCACCCGGCCGCCGGCCGGGCCGACGGCCTCCAGCACCTCGTGGTCTTCCCCATGTACACCCAGAACGGCAACCCGGACCGCAATCTGGAGGCCGTCGTCCTGCGCATGGTGTGGCCCGAGTGGCTGGCCGAGCTGGAGCGCACCCGCTACGACAACCCCCTCTTCTGCGGGATCACCTTCGAGGACTTCACCGCCGGGTACGACACCAACTCCGCGGTCCTCTTCCCCGAGACCATCGCCGTCCGCGAGGCCCCTGAGCGCTTCACCTGGGGCGGCATCTTCTGCGACCGCGAGGCCGCCCGCTTCCGCGCCGTGACCACCGAGGCCGTCGCCGTGCTCGGCCTGGAGCTGCCCGAGGACATCCGGGACATGGTCGGTGACCAGCAGCGCTGCCAGGAGGCGTTCGTCCTCTGGGACATGGTCCACGACCGCACCCACAGCCACGGCGACCTGCCGTTCGACCCGTTCATGATCAAGCAGCGCCAGCCGTTCTGGATGTACGGCCTGGAGGAGCTGCGGTGCGACCTGACCGCCTTCAAGGAGGCCGTACGCCTGGAGGCCGACGGCTTCCCGCAGGGCCGTGACGTGCAGTACGCCGTACTCTTCGACCGGATGTTCCGCTTCCCGGTCACCGGCGAGCGGGTCCGCAACTACGACGGGCTCGGCGGCCAGCTCCTCTTCGCCTACCTCCACCAGCACGACGTGGTCCGCTGGACCGACAACACCCTCAAGATCGACTGGGAGCGGGCGCCGCAGGTCACCAACCAGCTCTGCGCCGACATCGAGCAGCTCTACCGCGACGGCATCGACCGGCCCAAGCTGGTCCACTGGTTCGCCGCGTACGAGCTGGTCTCCCGCTACCTCGCCCCGCACCCCGGCTCCCGCTGGGCCAAGGGCCCCGAGGCGCTGGACCTCTCCCAGCCGCCCCGCAAGCTGGTGGACGACGTGCTTCCGGACGAGTTTCCGCTCAGCATGTTCTATGAGGCGCTGTCCAAGAAGCTCAAGAAGGTGATCGCCACCACCCGGGGCATCACCGCGAACGGCCCGGTGGCCGACGGCACCGCTTCCGGAGCAGCCGCGTGACCCATCGCATCGAGGAGGCGACCGGGATGAAGAACTCCAACGGCCCGCTGGAAGGTGCCGTCGTCGCGGTCGCCGGAGCGGCCGGCCCCGCCGGGCGCGCCGCCCTGCTGCGGCTGGCCGAGGCCGGAGCGACCGTCGTCGGGGCCGACGCCGACCCCGAGCGGCTCGCCTCCGCCGTCGACGCCGCCCGCTACGCCCACGGCGGCGCCACCGTCACCGGTGACACCGTCGACCTGCTCGACCTCGACGCCACCCGGGAATGGGCCGAGAAGACCGAGCGCGAATTCGGCCGGATCGACGGCCTGGTCCACCTCGTCGGCGGCTGGCGCGGCAGCCCCTCCTTCGCCGAGACCAGCCTCGCCGACTGGGACCAGCTGGAACGGCTGCTGATCCGTACCGTCCAGCACACCTCCCTCGCCTTCCACGACGGACTGCTCCGGAGCGACCGCGGCCGGTATCTGCTGATCAGCGCCGCCGGGGCGAGCGCCCCCACCGCGGGCAACGCCGCCTACGCCGCCTCCAAGGCCGCCGCCGAGGCATGGACCCTGGCCCTCGCCGACGCCTTCCGCAAGGCCGGGGGCGAGGACGGCCCCCGGGCCGCGGCTGCGATCCTGGTGGTCAAGGCTCTGGTGCACGACGCCATGCGCGCCGAGCGCCCGAACGCGAAGTTCGCGGGCTTCACGGACGTCACGGAACTGGCCGATGCCATCACCGGGGTCTGGGACCGGTCCGCCAGTGATGTGAATGGACAGCGCCTGTGGCTGACGCCCCGCCCGTGAAGACCTCCCCGACGGCCGCCAGGCGCCACCACGACCCCGGCGTACGCGGCTTCGCCAGCGACAACTACGCCGGGATCCACCCCGAGGTACTCGCCGCCATCGCCCTCGCCAACGGCGGCCACCAGGTCGCCTACGGCGAGGACGAGTACACCGAACACCTCCAGCGGATCATGCACAGCCACTTCGGCCCCGCGGCCGAGGCGTTCCCGGTCTTCAACGGCACCGGCGCCAACGTCACGGCGCTCCAGGCCATGACCGACCGCTGGGGCGCCGTGATCTGCGCCGACACCGCCCATATCCAGGTCGACGAGGGCGGCGCGCCCGAGCGGATGGGCGGACTGAAGCTGCTCACGGTCCAGACCCCGGACGGCAAGCTCACCCCCGAGCTGATCGACCGGCAGGCCTGGGGCTGGGAGGACGAGCACCGGGCGATGCCCCAGGTCGTGTCGATCACCCAGAACACCGAACTGGGCACGGTCTACACCCCGGAGGAGATCCGGGCGATCGTGGAGCACGCCCACGAGCGGGGGATGAAGGTCCATCTCGACGGCGCCCGGATAGCCAACGCGGCGGCGTCCCTGGACGTCCCCATGCGGACCTTCACCAACGCCGTCGGTGTCGATGTGCTCTCCTTCGGCGGCACCAAGAACGGGATGATGCTCGGCGAGGCCGTCGTCGTCCTCGACCCGGACGCCGTCAGCCATATGAAGCATCTGCGGAAGCTGTCCATGCAGCTCGCCTCCAAGATGCGGTTCGTCTCCGTACAGTTCGAGGCGCTGCTCGCCCGCGATCTGTGGCTGCGCAACGCCCGGCACGCCAACACGATGGCCCGGCGGCTCGCCGACGGCGTCCGCCAGGCCGACGGGGTCGAGATCCTCTACCCGGTCCAGGCCAACGCGGTCTTCGCCCGGCTTCCGCGCGAGGTCAGCCTGCGGCTCCAGCGCCGCTTCCGGTTCTACTTCTGGGACGAGGCGGCGGGCGACGTCCGCTGGATGTGCTCCTGGGACACCACCGAGGACGACGTCGACTCCTTCGTCCAGGCGCTCAAGGAGGAGCTGGCGCGCTGAGGCGCCCCCTCCCCATCGTATAATTATGCGGCTGACCGGAAAGTCATTGGACTCCGGTCGGCCGCCCGCTTTATCGTCCCCCGTATGGAACTCGTCCAGCGGACGGCCGGCATCTCCGCCTATCTGGCCGCCGATGAAGCCGTCGACCACGACCATCCCGCGGTCCGTGCCGCCGCCGGGCGGCTGCGCGGTGAGAACCCCGGCGCATACGCATACGCCCGAGCCGCCTTCGAGTTCGTCCGGGACGCCGTCACGCACTCCATCGACGCCGACGACCCCCGGGTGACCTGGCGCGCCTCCGATGTGCTCGAAGCCCGTACCGGCATCTGCTACGCCAAGGCGCACGCCCTCGCCGCCCTGTTGCGGGCCGAGGGGATACCGGCCGCCCTCTGCTATCAGAACCTCGGTGTGGTGCACGGACTCGTCGCCCTGCGCCTGCCCGGACGCGACCGGTGGTCCCGGATCGATCCGCGCGGCAACAAGCCCGGCGTCGACGCCCGGTTCTCCCTCGACGAGGAGCGGCTGGCCTTTCCGGTCGACCCCGAGTCCAATGAGATGGACTATCCAGTCCTGTATGCTGCACCGCATCCGGTGGTGCTCGCCGCCCTCAAAGCCGCGCCCGACCGGGAAACCCTCTGTAGGACGCTCCCCACCGCACTGTGACGAGGAACCGCATGGCGCTCACGCTCACCGTCTCCGACGAGGTCTCCGCCCTCGCGCCCGGCTTCACCCATCTCGCGATCGAGGCGCACGGACTGGTCAACGGGCCGAGTGACGACCACAGCTCCGCCCTGCTCGACGAAGCCGCCCGCCGCCTCATCGAACGCCTCGGCGGCCAAGCGCCCCACGAAGACCCCCATATGGCCGCCTGGCGCGAGGTGTACACCGCCTTCGGCGCCAAGCCCTCCCGGACCCGTAACTCCGCCGAGGCGCTGGCCAAGCGCGCCCTCGCGGACGGCGGACTCCCCAGGATCAACCGCCTGGTCGACGTCTACAACGCGATCAGCGTCGCGCATCTGATCCCGGTCGGCGGCGAGGACCTCGACCGGATCAGCGGCTCGATGCGGCTGGTCCGCGCCGTCGGCGACGAACCGTTCACCACCGTCGCCGCGGGCGCCGAGACCGTCGAACACCCCGAACCCGGCGAGGTCGTCTGGTGCGACGACCAGGGCGTCACCTGCCGCCGCTGGAACTGGCGCCAGGGTCCCCGGACCCGGCTCACCGAGGACACCGTCGACGCCGTCTTCCTGCTGGAATCGCTGGACCCGATGACCACCGCCGAACTGGCGGCGGCGGGCGCCGAACTCGCCGAATCCCTGGCGAAGGTCAGCCCCGGCGCCCGGATCACCGTCCGCGAACCCGGCCGCTGAACGCGGCGCGCCCGGCCCGGCGAACCCGTCGCCGGACCGGGCGCACCCGGATGTCTCTGCCGCGCGGCGTCAGCGCGCCTCGCGAAGCTCCGCCGGGGACGGGGCCGTACCACCCAGATGGGCCGGTACCCACCAGGTGTCCGACGCGTCCTTGGGCCGTACGGGATAGGCCCGCTGCGCCGCCTCCAGCAGCTCCTGGACCCGCTCCCGCAGCCGCCGGGTGATGGCTCCCGCGTACTGGTCGGCCGGGGCCTCCATCGGCTCGCCCACCCGGATGGTGATCGGGATGTGGCTGCGCCGCAGATTGCGCGGACGGCCCTTCGTCCAGAGCCGCTGCGTACCCCACAGAGCCATCGGGATCAGCGGGACACCCGCCTCCTGCGCCAGCCGGGCCGCACCGGACTTGAACGACTTCAGGGTGAACGACTGGGAGATGGTGGCCTCCGGGAAGACCCCGATGATCTCGCCCGAGCGGAGGGCGTCCAGCGCGTGCTGATACGCCGCCTCGCCCTTCTGCCGGTCCACCGGAATGTGCTTCATGCCCCGCATCAGGGGGCCGCCGACCCGGTGCCGGAAGACCGACTCCTTCGCCATGAAACGCACCAGACGCTTCTGGGGCAGTGCGGCCAGACCGGAGAAGATGAAGTCCAGATAGCCGATGTGATTGCTGACCAGGACGGCCCCGCCGGTCTGCGGGATGTGGTGCGCTCCCTGGGTGTCGATCTTCAGATCGAGCGCCTTGAACATGGTGCGGGCGGCGCCGACGATCGGCCGGTAGACGAGCTCAGCCATCGGGAGATGACCCTTCTGTCGTACCCGGGGAGGGTTCTCCCGGTGGAAGTTACGCATCCGTAGGTTTTTCGGTGCTGGGCAGATCGTGCCCCATACGCGCCGGTCTGACCAGTCCCGGCGTGTCCGGAGCGCGAGATTCTCGTCACGCCCCGCTTCCCGCCCATTGACTCATACGGCCTCGGCGCCTCACGCGGCGGGGCGGCGCGGGCGGTTCGGTCCACTCCGTACGGCGTCGGCAAGGTCACAGTTCCAAGCGCTTGCTCAGGGGTAGGGTGAGATACGTACTGGTGAGTAATATCTGCCTCGGGGCGTCGGTCGCCGAAGACCGGCTACCCCGGCCGCGGGCACATATGCTGCCTCGCGGGACGAACCCCCCGGCTGACCGGGGACACCACGGAATTGGCCACTGCACGTAGGAGAGCCGTCGTGAGCTTGAGGATCGTTGTCTGTGTGAAGTATGTGCCCGATGCGAGTGGTGATCGGGGGTTCGCGGATGATCTGACGGTGGATCGTGAG
>NZ_JBEYIS010000047.1:0-59659 GCF_040635975.1 Streptomyces sp. NPDC006798 | reverse complement strand
GGGGCGGCCCGCCCCGCGCCGCCCCCCCCCCCGGGGGGGGGCCCGGGGGGGGGGGGCCCCCCCCCCCGGGGGGGGGGGGGGGGGGGCCCCCCCCCCGGGGGGGGGGGGGGGGCGGGTCGTCCGGTCACGCTCGGGGAACGGTGACCGGGCGACCCGCCGTCACCCGGTTACTTCGCGGTGTCCGCCTCGGTGCCCGCGACCGCGGCGGCCTCGACGCCGTCCTCGAACGGGTTGTCGACGAGGGCGTTGGAGTGGGTGGCGGACTGGTGGGCGAGCTGGCCCGGGTCGGCGATCGGGGCGAACACCTTGTACTGGTCCACGGCGTGGACTCCTCTCCTGGAGGGGTGTGCTCGCGGTCGCGAACACACCATCACCTTAATGAATATGATTTTCATTCCGCAATGGGCTGCGGGCTGTTCACGGGGTGATCCGGGTAACACACGGGCCAGCCGCCCTCCGGATCCGTACCGACCCGGCCGACGACACCGAGGACTTCGGCGAGCAGCCGGGGGGTGACGACCTCGGCGGGCGGGCCGTCGGCCGCGACGACGCCGTCCCGCAGGGCGACGACCCGTTCGGCGAACCGGGCGGCCTGGCCCAGGTCGTGCAGGACCATCAGTACGGTCAGGTCCCGCTCGCGGCGGAGCCGGTCCACGGTCGACAGCACCTCCAGCTGATGGCGGAGGTCGAGATAGGTCGTCGGCTCGTCGAGGAGCAGGACCCGGGTGTCCTGGGCCAGTGCCATGGCGAGCCTGACCCGCTGGCGCTCACCGCCCGACAGGGACTCCACGGGCCGCTCCGCCCAGCCGTCGACCCCGACGTCCGCCATCGCCCGGGCGGCGACCGCGTCGTCACCGCCCCGCAGCATCCCCAGCGGCCCCCGCTCCGCGTACCGCCCCTGGGCCACGAGTTGACGTACCGTCATGCCCGAGACGGGCGGCGCCGACTGGTGCAGCAGGGCGACCTTCCGGGCCGAGGCGCGGCGCGAGAGCCGGGCGAGATCGTCGCCGTCGAGCCGGATCCGGCCGTGCGAGGGCCGCAGCAGTCCGGCGCAGAGCCGGAGCAGGGTGCTCTTGCCGCAGCCGTTGAGCCCGATCAGGGCCACCGACTCCCCCGCGGTCACGGTCAGATCGACCCCGCGGAGCACTTCGCGGCCGGGGTAGCCGAAGCGGACGCCGTCCACCCGGACCACCGGTACGCCCGGTGCGCCACGGGCCGGACGGTCCGCCGTCCGGCCGGTCTCGCTCCTGACGGCCTTTCCAGCCGCAGGACCGGCTCCCGGACCGGGCGCCGGGGTGGCCCCGGGGTCGTCTGCCGCCAGGCCGGACGCCGGATCGGACGCCGAGCCGATCGGCTTGTCGATCGCCGTGCTGGGCCCCGCCTGGGGCACGGAATCAGCCGCCGGGTCGACGACCGGAGTGGCCTCCGGATCGGGCGCCGCGTCAGTCGCCCCGCCGGACGCCCTCTCGGACGCCCCGTCAGCCGCCGGGGTGGACTCGGGCGCCGCACGGCGCGCGGAATGCCCCCCGGGGTCCGTCGCCGGTTCCGCGGCCGGAGCCGCCGGTTCGGCCGCCGCACGGGGTGCCGCCGCTCCCGGTTCCGGTACCGCCGCTCGTGGCGCGGTCGCGTCCCTCGTCATGTCGTGTCCTCTCGGATCCGGCGGGCCGCGATCAGCAGCAGTGCCGCGCCCGCGCAGGTGGTGAGCGCCCCGGTCGGCACGCTCAGCCGGTCCGCCCCCAGGGCGTCGGTCAGCAGCCGGGACAGTCCCTGCGCCGCGGCGTCGGCCCCGGCGACCACGACGGCCCCGGTGAGCGCCGCCCCGGGCAGGGCCGTCCGCAGATCGGCGCCGTACAGCGCGAAGGCCAGATGCGGTACGAGCAGCCCGACGAAGCCCAGCGCGCCGACGGTGGCCACGGCCCCCGCGGTCAGGGCGACCGCGCAGACCAGGGCCGCCAGCCGGACCCGGCCCGTACGGAGCCCCCGCGCGGCGGCCTGTTCGTCGCCGCACCGCAGCAGGGTCAGCGGCGCGGCCAGCGCCCAGGCGGCGAAAAGCCAGCAGAGCGCCCAGGGCCACAGCAGGTTCCAGTGCTGCCACACCCGGCCTTCGGTGGAGCCGACCAGCCACTGGACGACGCTCCCGAGTTCGCCGGGGGCGACCAGCAGCACCATGGCGGTCGCCCCGGACAGGACGGCGGAGACCAGGACTCCGTAGACGGCGGCGTCGAAGGGGTCGGCGCGGTCCCGTCCCGCGAGCAGCCACAGCAGTCCGGCCCCGAGGAATCCGCCGATCACGGCGGAGACCACCACGGCGCCCGGCGACTGCCAGCCCGCCAGCCCGGCGCCGGAGGCGACGACCGCGCCGAGTACGGCGCCCGGGGCGACCCCGGTGACCTCGGGGCCCGCGAGCGGATTGCGCAGCGCCGACTGGAGCACGATGCCCGCGACGCCGAGGCTCGCGCCCGCGACCAGCGCCACCAGGGTGCGGGGCAGCCGGAGTTCGAGCACGATATGGCGGGCGAGCGGGGTGCCGTCGCCCCGCAGGACCTCCCACACCCCGGCCGGACCGAGGGCCCGTCCGGCGATCAGGCCGGCGCAGCCCGCGGCGATCAGGAGGGCGGCCATCAGCAGCAGCCGTCTCATCCGGCACCTCCGAAACGGGTCCGGGGGATGTTGTCGGCGGCTTGCCGCCCGGTCGTCGTCCCGGCGGCTCCGGGGCCCGAGCCGCCACGCCTCGCGGCGGGCGGCCCCTGATCCGATCCCCTGCCGAGGGCGGCGGGCGGCCCGGCGGGCGGCCCCGGACTCGCTCCCCCGCCGCGCCCCGTGGCCGGATCACCGCCGCCGGGACCGCCCGGCGAACCGGGTTCCGCGGTACCGCCGTCGGCGGCCGGTACGGTCCGGCGGCGCCGGAGCAGCAGTACGCCCGCGGGGACCCCGAGCAGCGCGGTCCACGCGCCGACCGGGGTCTCGACGGGCGCGAGGGCGAGCCGGGCGGGCAGATCCGCCCAGGCCACCACGAGCGCGCCCCAGACGGCGGACCAGGGCAGCCACCGTACGGCGTCGCCGCCGGGCGCCAGCCGCCGGGCGATGTGCGGGGCGAGGAAGCCGACCCAGGCCACCGGTCCGCAGACCGCGACGACGGGCGCGATCAGCACCACGGCGACGGCGAGCGCGGCGGCCCGCGCCCGGTGGACCCGTACCCCCAGGGCGCGGGCGTCGTCGTCGCCGAGCCGGAGCACCGACAGCACCGGGGCGCAGAGCACCAGCGCCGGGACGGCGACGGCCAGCCAGGGCCCGAGCCCGGTGACGTCGTCCCAGGTCCGGGCGGAGAGGCTGCCGAGGAGATAGCGATGGATCAGCTGGAGGTCCAACTGGTCGGCGAGGACCATCAGCACCAGCAGGCCCGACTGGAGGGCGGCGGCGACGGCCGCTCCGCAGAGCAGGACGGCTGACGGGCCCCGGGCGGCACCGGCGGCCAGCAGGGTGAGCGCCCCGCCGACGGCGGCGCCGCCGATGGCGAGGAACGGCTGGACCGCCAGGGGTACGGAGACGGCGAGGACGAGCGGGGCGGCGACCCCGAGGGCGGCGCCGGAGGAGACGCCGAGGAGTTCCGGTACGGCGAGCGGATTGCGCAGCGCCTCTTGGAGGACGAGTCCGGCGGCGCCCAGGCAGGCGCCCGCGACGAGCGCGAGCACCAGCCGGGGCAGCCGCAGTTCGGTCACCACGAAGGAGTCGGCGAACCCGGCCGGGGCCACCACGGGTGTCCCCAGGGCGAGTCCGCCGCAGACGGCCGCCGCCAGCGCGCCCGCCGCGACGGCGGTACGCCGGTTCACCGCAGTTTCGCCGTCGCCTCGTCCAGCACGATCCCCAGGGACCGGGTGCCCCGGCCCTTCGCCCACACCTCGGCGTCGACCTCGTGGACCCGTCCGTCGCGGACGGCGGGGATCCGGGACCACAGGGGGTTCTCGGCCAGTTTCCGCGACAGGGATTCCTTCGGGGAGCCGCCGAAGGAGAGCGTTTCGACGAAGAGGACGTCGACCTCGCGGGCGAGGATCTCCTCCAGGCTGTAACTCCCCTCCACGCCCCGGCTCTTCCAGGGGTAGCGGGAGAGCTTGGGGAAGAGTCCGGCCGTGACGTCGGTACCGGGGGTGGCGACCCCGAAGTTCTCGTCGCTGCCGAAGACGATCAGGCTGGTCAGGTCGCTCCGGTTCTTCTCGGCCGCCGCCAGTTTCTGCCGGAAGGCGCGTTCGGCCCGTTCGCCCTGTTCGGTACGGCCGGTGAGCGCGGCCAGATCCCGCAGATACCGGACGCTGTCCTGCCAGTCGCCGGGCTGGACCGGCCAGAAGACGGTGGCGCCCTTCAGGGCGGGGGCGAGCTTGCCGTGGGTGTCCTCCAGGCCGATCACCAGATCGGGCTCGTGGCCGAGGATCGCCTCGGTCTCGGGGCTGATGAAGCCGCCGGGGACCACGGGGATCCGGGCGGCCCGCTCCTTGCCGAGGAAGCGGGGGTGGGCGAGCAGCGACGCGTTGGTGGCGACGGGCTCCATGCCCAGTTCGGTCAGCATGTCGTCGCAGAGGGCCACCAGGCAGACCACCCGCCGCGGCGGCTCGGGGGTGGTGACCTTCACCCCGTGGACGTCGGTGACGGTGCGCGCCGCCGTGATCGGTGCCACCCGTACGTCCGTGGCCCCGCCCGCTCCCCCGGCGCCGCCGTCTCCCTCCTTGCCGTCGTCGCCGGTGGTCCCGCATCCCGCCAGCAGGGCGCCCGCCAGTGCGGCGGCGGCCAGTCGGCGCAGTACCGGGACGCGGCGGCCGTAGCCAGTCAACTGCACGATCCCTCCCCTTTTCTTAAGTTTCTGGTATTTCTTCGGATTTTTCCGATATCGATGAGCCGCGGATCTCGTTCGCCCGGGCTCCGGTCGCTTGCGCGCGCCACCTCCGGCGGCGCACGATACGAGCCACATGATAATCATTTTCAGTAATCATGTTCGCCACTTTCCCCGAGGAGCCGCCCGTGTCCCCGCCCTCAGCCCGTGCGCCCCGACTGCTCGTCGCCGACCATGTCGCCGGTGGCATAGGGGTGTTCGCCCTCCCCGACGGCGCGCGGACGGCCCGGCTGCCGGGCCGATACCCGTCCGAGCACGCCGGTTTCCTCGCCCTGTCCGGGGGCCGGACCGCCTTCGTCGACGACCGGGCGGGCGAGTTGGTGGTCCTGGACCCCTGCGGCTCCGGACGCGGCCGGCCTTTGGTGGTGGCCGCCGTGCCGGTGGCGATACCCGCCGAACATCTGGCCGCCGATCCGGCGGGGCGGCTCTTCGCGGTCACCACCGGGCTCGGGCACGCCGAAGCGCCGTGGAGCGATCTGCTCACGGCGGTGGAGCCGTACGCGGACGGCGGGCCCCGCGCGGTCCGGGTCCGTACCGGCGGCCCCGGGGAGCCGGGGGTGCTGCTCGTACCGCCGCCGGACGCCCGGGACGGAGGTGCCCCGGACCCGGCCGCCACGGCGGTGGTACTGCGCCGACGCGAGCCCGGGGCGCTCTCCTCGTACCGCTGGGGCGATCTGCTGGCGGCGCCCGCGGGCTGCCCCGCCGTGGCGCCGTACCGGGAACTGCCGCTCCCCGGCGACGGGCACGGCGACGCCTACGACCCGCTCACCGGGGGCCTGTTCGCCGCGACGGGTACGGGCGTCCACCGGGCCCGGACGACCGCCGACGGGCTGATCGCCGAGCCCCCGCTGCCCTGGGACGGTCCGGGCCGGGGCTACTATCTGCGGCTCGATCCGGTACGCCGCGCCCTGTGGTCCAATGTCCGCGGCGGCCCGGCCGATCCACGCCGCTGGCCCGAGTGGACCAACTGCGCCTGGTGGTACGGGCTGGACTCGGGGCGCTCGGGCCGGATCCCGCTCGGCCCCGGGCTGATGTTCCGGTTCGCCGTCGCGGCCCGGCACATCGCCTTCGCCCGGGTCCACCCCGACGGCGACGAACTGGTCCTGGTCGACCCGGCCGCCGGCGCGGTCACCGCCCGGGTGCCGCTGCCCCCGATGTCCGGCGCCCCCCGGCCCGGCGAAACCCCCTGGGACGGGGTCCAGCGGCGCGCGGTGGCCGCGTCACCCGGACACGGCCTGGTCGCGGTCAGCCGGGGCGGCCACGGCGAGGTCCATCTGGTCGACACGACGACGGGGACGCTCTTCCGCACCCTGAACCTGCCGACACGGCTCGACGAAGGGGGGCGGCTCGCCATGACGGCCCCGGACGACGGCGCCGAGGCCGATCCGGTGGGCCGCTGACGGGAAGTCCGCGCCGGGCGCGGCGGGTTACGGCCCGGACACCCGTCAGGGCGCCTGTGCCGTACCGGCCGCCCGCTCAGCCGCTCGCGTCGAGCAGGAGTCGCGCGGCGACCGCCGCCCCGTCGGTCCGGATCTCCCCGGCCACGGCCCCGGCGAGCGCGCGGGTGACGGGGTCCAGGGCCGTCGCCAGCGCCGCCGACAGCGAATCGGCGGTCGGTACCGGACCGCCGTGGTCGACGCCGATACCCAGCTCGGCCACCCGGCCCGCCCAGTACGGCTGGTCGGCCGCCTGCGGCAGTACCACCTGCGGTACGCCGGACCGGGTGGCCGTCGTCGTCGTGCCCGCCCCGCCGTGGTGGACGACGGCGGCCGTCCGGGGGAACAGCGCCCGCTGGTCGACCTCGCCGACGACGAAGCAGTCGTCCCGGTCGTCCAGCGCCTCCAGATCCGCCCAGCCCCGGGCCATCACGACCCGGCGGCCGTGGGCCCGGACGGCCGCCAGGGCCGCCCGGGTCACATCGCCCGCCGCGAAGACCGGCATGCTGCCGAAGCCCACGTACACCGGCGGCGGACCGGCCTCCAGGAACGCCACCAGACCGGGCGGCAGCGGGCGGGTGCCGGGCACGAACCACGCCCCCGTCTGTACGACGTCGAAGTCCGGGTCCGTGAACCCGGGGGCCCGCCGCCACGGATCCAGGACCGGGTCCGTGGCGAGCCACGGCCGACGGCCCGTGACATAGCCGCGGACGTCGTCGACCGGCGGCAGACCGGCCGCCGTCCGGCTGGTGTTGAGCGCCGCCCCGAACAACTCGTTGTTGATCCCGGCGTCCAGCTTCCACAGCACACCGTTGTCGGTCGTCCCCGGCGGAAAGGGGCGGCCCTGGTACGCCAGCGGCCCCCGGTCCGGCGACGGAAGGGTGAGCTGCTGGAAGGTCACGGACACCGAACGGACGCCCAGCAGTTCGGCCACCGACAGCGCACCGGCCGCGGCGGGCATCATGCCGGTCGCCACCAGCACATCGCAACCCTCGGCCGCCGCGGCGACGGTCTCGAACTGGTCGGCGATCACCTCGGCGGCCCGCTC
Organism: Streptomyces sp. NPDC006798; assembly: GCF_040635975.1. Classification (NCBI taxonomy): domain Bacteria; kingdom Bacillati; phylum Actinomycetota; class Actinomycetes; order Kitasatosporales; family Streptomycetaceae; genus Streptomyces; species Streptomyces sp. NPDC006798. The sequence continues at coordinate 52,293 of NZ_JBEYIS010000047.1, read as the reverse complement.
GGGCAGCGCCGACGGCGGCGGCGCCGCCCTCGTCAGCGCCCGCGCGGGCATCCCGACCGGCACCAGCGCCACCCCGACATCGGCCAGCCGCCGCTCGAAGTCCCCGTCCGGCGGCGCGCACACCCGCACCTCGGCACCGAGCCTCCGTAACTCCGCGGCCAGCCCCGCCAGCGGCTCGACATCTCCCCGTGACCCATAGGTCGACAGCAGCACACGCACGTCGTACGTCTCCCGAATCGTTGGATTCCGGGCCGTTGTCCCGGCCCGGGCCGACGATTCTGCGGCACCACGGGGGGCTTGCCGCAATGCCCCCCGCGCGCTATACCTTGAGCACGGCGAGGGACGGTTCCCCTCGCCGTCGCCGTATCCGGCCCGCCCCGGGCGTACCGGATAACGGCTACCGGTTCAGCGCAGGCCGAGACAGGCCAGCCAGCCCCGGGAGCCGCCGTGACCGGCCGTCAGCAGGGCGGCCAGGACCCCGGTCGTCCCGCCCAGCAGGCCGTGGTGCCACCGCTCCGTGTCGTCGAACTCCGCGAGACCCCGCTCCAGATGCCGCAGCAGCCGGGCGCGCAGGGTGGCGGCGGCGGAGAGCCGGGCGTGCCGGGCGAAGGCGTCGGCGACGACGAGTACCCCGGCCGCGCCGTGGCAGAGCCCCAGCCGGTCGCCGGGCAGTTCGCCGAAGAGGTGGAAGTCCTCGTCGTAGCGGTCGGCGAGCCCGGTGAAGGCTTCGGCCGCCCAGGCCGCCGTCTCGCGGTCGCCGACGGCGTCGGCGGCGTCCCAGACCGCCCAGCTGACCCCGGGGTTGCCGTAGCACCAGGCCTGGCGGGCCCGGGCGCCGGGCGCCGGCGGGGCGTCCAGTCCGGCGCCGTCCCAGCTGCGGATGGAGCGGGCGTCGTCGAACGACTGCCGGACCAGCCACGGCACGGCGCGGCCCAGGGCGCCGGTCAGCTCCGGGTCGGGTCCGGTCCTGCGGAGGGCAGCGGTGAGGGCGGTGACGAGACCGGCGACGCCGTGGCCCATCCCGGTGTTGATCCGGCCGTGCAGCCAGGACAGGTTGGGGTCGTCGGCGTAGGGGCCGGTACGGAGCCGGGGCAGTTCCGGCTCGTCGCAGAACGCCGCGAGACGGCGGGCGATGGGCGCGGCCCGCTCGGGCGGCGCCGGGGAGGCCGCGTAGAGGGCGAGCAGGGTGCCCGCGGGACCGCTGATGAGGTCGTAGTCGGTGAGGGCGACGGCCTCGGTACGCCGGGGGCGGCCGTCGGCACCGGTCAGCAGGTGGTCCCGGAGCCGGTCCGCGAGGCGGTGCAGCGGTGGATGGAGCCGGGCCGCGTGGTGCACTCCGACGAGGGATCCGGCGAGCCCGCCGTCGTACAGGGCGTGGTGGGAGGGGCCCCGGCCGACGGTGCGCGACCACGCGGCGGTGGCGCGGTGCGCGGCGGTCGCGGCGGCGGCCGTCCCGGTGTCGGCGACGAGGGCGGAGAGTACCGGGACACCGGGGTCGCAGACGCCGGTGTCGTCGGCCCGGTAGCCGGCGAGCAGCCGTACGGCCCGGTCGAGGGCGTGCGACGAGTCGAGGGGGACGGGGGTGTCGCGGGGGGTGGGGGGCATGGATCTCTCTCCGGGGTCCGCGGCGGGTCTCGTCCGGCCCGGGCCGGGCGCACCGCGCGGCACGCCGGGTGCGAACCGCGCGGGTGAGCTGCCCGGTGCGTGACCGGGCAGCTCGGCCGGTCCGTACGTCAGCAGATGCCGACGACGGCCGTGCAGATCAGCAGGGTGCAGATGCCGATGGTCATCGGGGCGTTGGCCTCGACGGTGCCCTCGGTGGTGACGCGCTCGTCGAGCTGGTCGATGAGCTGGTCCAGGTCGGTCAGGTCGACGGCGGTGGTGTCGGTCAGTTCGGCGACGGGCATGGGAACTCCTGCTTTCTTCCGGCCCGGGATCTCCGGGCTCCTTCTTCCTGTTGGGTGGTGACCGTCCCGGTGGCCGCGGCGCCGGAGGCGGGCGGACCGGGAACGCCGGGGGCGAGCGCGGCGGCGGCGAGCGCCGCCAGCTCGTCGGGGTCCCGTACGGGGACGACGGTGAGCTGGAGTTGTCCGGCGACGGCGGCGCCGTGGTGGGCCGCGTCGCGCAGGGTGAGCCGGCCGGGGTCCGGCAGCATCTCCTCGATCAGCAGCTCGTCGCCGGGTATCGCCGCGCAGAGCCGTTCGATCAGCGTCGTCGCGGACGACGCGGCCAGATCGACGGGGACGGGCTTCGCGGCGGCGGACGGCCGGACCAGGACGCAGCGGGGCAGCCGGGCGGTACGGGTCAGCACGGCCAGGGCCCGGGCCTTGGCGAGGTCACCGGCTCTCGGCGGCCACAGCCGTGACCGCGGTACGCGCCAGGTGGCGGGGGCGATCACGAGATCGCCGCCGGCGGTGAGCCGTGGGGTCCTGGTGATCCCGGCGGACGCGGGGAAGGCGTGGGCGACTCCGCCGAGTTGGACGGCGGCCGTCGCGGCCGGGTGCCCCGCCCGCAGGAGCAGCGCGGCGAGGGTGTCGTACGGCGGCGCGGGGACCCGGGTGGCGTGGTGGACCGGGAGCACCCGGACCCCGTCCGCCTCGGCGATCACCTGGGGGCCGGGCGTGCCGTCGGGTCCCGGCGGGCGGCGCAGGGTGATCCGGCCGAGCGGGAGATAGCGCTGCGGCGGGCCGCCGGGGGCGCAGTACGCCGGATGGTTGGGGTCGCCGGTCCACCAGCCGGTGGTGACGGGCCGTCGGACGGCGTTGGCGGCCCGTTCGCCCGCCGGGGGCAGCAACAGCTCCACGAAGCGGGCGCCGGAGTGGCGCTCGACGGCGGCGAGGAAGGCGCGGTACGCGTCGACGGCGTCGTGGCGGCCGTGCAGGGTGTGCAGCGCCTCGGCGAACCGGGCGTCCAGTACGCGGGCGGCGGACGCGGTCTCCAGGACGGCGACGGGTCCCGCCGGGCCCGGCAGGGGCCGCAGCAGACAGTCCAGCGGCCAGGCGGGCAGGACCTGGTCCGCCGGGGGCGCGCCGAGGGCGTCGAGGAGGGCGTGGTCGATGTCGAAGGTGTCGAAGGTGTCGGAGAGGTCGGAGAGGTCGGAGAGGTCGGTACCGCCGTCCGGTCCGGTGTCGCGGTGGTGGTCGATCCGGGCGAGCAGCCGGGCGTAGCCGGAGCCGGGGTCGTGGGCCGGGTGCCAGCCCTCGTACCGCCGGACCGGTACGGCGGCGGGCTCGGCGGCGTCGGCGGCGAGCAGTTCCAGGAGCAGGGCGTCGGCCGGGCGCGGCGCGGTGCCGACGGCGTCCAGGACGTGGCCGTACGGGGGTGCCGTGGCGGGGCCCGCGGCGAGGTCGGCCTTGCGGAGGGCGTCGACCCGGGCGGCGACGACCAGACCGTGCCTGACCCGGTCGGCTGCGGCGGCCGGGACGGTGGCGTCGACGGTGCGGTAGGAGTCGGTGAACCAGTCGTGCGGGCGCCCGGTCCCGGCGGGGTACGGCAGGGCGCCGGGGCGGCGGACGTCACGGGCCGCGATCCAGCCGCCGGTGATGCGGCGCGGCGGAAGGCAGGGCTGGAGGACTCCGAGCCGGACGAGATGGCCGACGAAGCCGCGGAGCGCGGGCGAACCGCCGGGCCCGGCGATGGCGTTCTCCAGTTCGGCGAGGGTCCGGGGGCCGGTCGCGAGGATTCCGAGTACGGCGTTGAGGGGCGGGGTGCGGCGGACGGCGACCCGGCGGACCCGGCCGGGATCGTCGGGGTCGGCGCCGTAGCACTGGAGCCGCCCCTCGGCGTCGGTGGTGTACAGGGCGGCGGGCGCGACGAGGACATCGGGATCCCGCTGCCAGGCGTCGGCGTCGGTGAGCCGGGAGCGCAGCAGATGGACGTTCTCGGCGGTGGTGGCCGCGAGGGCGCCGACGACGGCCCCGGGAGGCAGCAGGGCCGTACGCCCCTCGCTGCTCCCGTCGCTCGACGGGCTCCGGCCGCCCGCTGCCCCACCGCCCGGACCGTGCGGTACCGGGCCGGGGCGGGCGATGGCTTCCGTACCCGCGCCGGGGTCGTCCCCACCGGCTGACCGGGCGGCGGGGGCCGCCGGGGAACGGCCGCCGGCCCGTGCCGCGGGCTCCCCCGCCGGGCGTGCGGAGGCGGGTCCTCCGGCCGCCGTCGGCGTCGGTGCCGCCGTCGGGACCGGGGCGGGACCGCGGACTCCGGGCGTTCCGGGTCCCGAAGTGCCGCCGTACGCGCCGGGAGCGGTGCCGGTACCGGCGCGAGCATCGGCCGGAGGGGCCGCGGACGGCGGGGGCTGTTCGACCGGGATCGTGGCGATGTGGCAGGCCCAGCCCCGGGGCGTGGTCTTCACGGCGGCCCGGGCGATGGCCCGCCACAGATAGCCGGACCGCTTGCGCAGCCGCTTCCCGGTCCAGGTCTCGCCCTCGGCCAGGATGCGGGCGATATCGGTGGTGAGCCCGGGGGTGGCGGTGTCGACGAAGGCCCGCAGTACGGGGCTCTCGTCGAGCAGCCGCCAGGCCAGCGCGCCCGCGCGCTCCCGTTCCGCGGCGAGTTCGCGTTCGAGGGCCGACTGGGCGGCGGTCGCCGCCCGGGTGGCGCGGAGCAGTTCACCGGCTTCCCGGGCGAGGCGTTCGGGGACGGCGGGCAGCCGGTTGAGCAGTCCGCACTCCCCCGGCCTCGGGGCGGCTCCGGAGTGCAGCCGCCTGCGCAGGGCCAGCACGGCATGGCGTTCGGCGTCGGTGAGACCGGGGTCGGGGACGACCGCGCCGAGTCCGGCGGCGAGCGACCCGGCCCGGGCCGCGCGGCGGTCGGCGGCCTCCGCGTGGTCGGCGAGGCGTTCGGTGAGCCGGGGGTTGCCCGCGGCGGTCCACAGGGCGCACGGCACCCCGGCGATCCGGAGCAGCGCCGTCCCGTCGAGCGGCGGTACGGCTCCGGGGCCGGCGGAACCGGTCCCGCCGCCGGATCCTGTCCCGTCCTCGGGCCCGGTCCCGCCGTCGCGGCCGGTGCTGCCGCCGGAGCACGGGCCGCCGTCGGGCCCTTGCGCCGCCGGGGCCCCGTGCCCGGTGGGGGGCGTGGGTGACGCGGGGGACGCGGGGTGCCGCCGCCCCGTGTCCCCCGTCCCCACCGGGCCGGGCGCGGAGTGCCCGTGTCCCGCGGACACCTCCTCGCCCTCCGGCGCGGTCCCCGCGCCGCCCGCGGGTCGGCCGGGCGCCGGAGCGTCCGTGACCCGCCCGGCCGACGCGGTCCCCGCGCCGCTCGCGGGACCGCTCCCCGTCGGCCCGGCCGCGGCCCGGTCACGGTCACGGCCCGTCGGCGCGGAGCGCCCTTCGCCGGTATCCCCGTCGGGCGAAGGCACCGCCACGGCACACTCCTCCTCCGGCGCGACGGCGCCGGTCGTCTCCTCATGAGCGGCGCCGGAACCCGGCGCTCCTGGTTCGGCCGTGTTCCGGGTACATCCTTCGGCGGCGGGGGCGGTGGCCGTCTCCGTACCGGCCCCGGGTGCCGGGGCCGGGGGCTCGCCGGGCCGACAGCCGCCCGGCGCGTCGTCGCCGGACGCCCCACCACCCGCCCGCTGTTCGTACCGGGTCATCTCACGCCGCCCCGTCCGCCGCGAGGGCCTCGGTCAGCAGGCACTGACGGCCCGCCGGAAGCGCTCCCCGGTTCCAGTGGAAGATCACCGCGTACGCGGCGGCCCGCCGGGGCCCCCGGACCGCCGTACCGGCCTCGAAGTAGCCGGTACGCCAGTCGTCGGCGGCCCGGCGCACGGCGGCCCGGTGCCGGTCGAGGGGTTCCCGCCAGCCGTCCGGGAGGGCGGCGAGCGCCTCGTCCCGGGGCCGGGCCCACCAGGCCCGGATGCCCTGTTCGGCACGGCGCCGTTCGGTGTCGGCCGGGTCGGCGGGCGTGAGGGCGCGGCCCGTGTCGGACCGGACCGCCTCCCAGACGCCGCGGTGCTCCCAGCCCACGATGTGCAGTCCGGCGAGGAGTTCGCGGAGCAGCAGCAGGGAGATCCGCCACCCGGCGGGCGGCCGGTCCGTCCCCGCGGACGGCGAGCCCGCCGCCCGGTGGCAGTCGAGCCAGGCCAGCGCGTCGGCGGTGAAGAGCCGGTGGACCCAGGGCATGGCCGCTTCGCCGCCGAAGAGATAGCTCTCGGGCTCGTAGACCGTGCCGAGGGGCGGGGCCGCCAGCAGGCCCCGGTCGTACAGGGCGCGGGCCCTGGCCAGCAGTTCGGAGCGGAGCGCCGGGGTATCCGCCGGGTCGGCGGTCTGGAACCGGATCCGCAGCCCGGGGGGCTTGTGCATGAAGAAGAACTCCCGCGCCCCGGCGGCCAGTACCTCCCGGGCGAGGTCGGCGAGTCCGCCGTACAGCGGCGGCGGCACCGGGTAGCCGGAGAGGGGCAGATTGAGCTGGACCCAGCTGTCTTCGGGATACACCTTCGTCCCCGGCGCCGTGCCCGTCATGGCCCACCCCCTCGATCTCGTGGTCGCCGTCCGCGTGTCGTTCCTTCCCATAGAGTTAATTTCCTGATATCCGCAGCATTCAAACGGATGTCGGATTTAGTCGTATGATGCGAACAGTATGACCGGACCCGGGAGTTGACCGCCCGGACGGCGGCGGCCCGGGCCGTACGACACCTCGGCGTACCGCGTATCAGCAGGTCCGGAGGCGTACGACGACGGGTCGAGCGGGAATCGCGGGCGTCTGCCCCGAGGCCGTCCGGCGCTCCCCCGGGCGCGGCCGGGTCCCCGTACACCGGGGTGACACCGGTAGCGGCGCCCTACGTCCCGACACGCGCCCGGGCACGTACGGCCCCGGTCCGCCGGGCGCGGCTACAGTCTCCCGGACGGCGGATCGGTGCCCGTGTCGATCCGCGGCGCCCCCGTACGACCTAGGGACGAGAGGGTCCGAACCGCGGACCCGGATCGTCCGAGGAGCCGGACCATGAAGTACATGCTGATCATGAGGGCCACCGACGAGGCGTTCGCGAAGCTCGCGGGAGCCGACTTCGACGAGGTGCTGTCGGCCGTCGGCCGGTACAACGACGAGATGATCCGGGCCGGGGTTCTGGTCGCGGCCGAGGGTCTCGACTCGGCCGCCGACGGGGTCGTGGTCGACTACGCGACGGAACCGCCGCTGGTCACCGACGGCCCCTACGGGGAGACCAAGGAGTTGTTCGGCGGGTTCTACATCCTCAATGTGGCGTCGAAGGAGGAGGCCGTCGAGTGGGCCAGGCGCTCACCGATGACCGGCGCCGGATTCAAGACGGAGATCCGCCGGGTCACCACCATCGACGAGTTCCCCCAGGACAACGAATGGGTACGGAAGGAACGGGCGTGGCGGGAGGCCACGGGCCAGCTCTGAGCGGTGCGCCCGGCCCGCCCGCTCCCGCCGGGCGGACGGGCCGGGACGCCGTGGCCGCCGTCTGGCGGATCGAGTCGGCGCGGATCGTCGGCGCGCTCACCCGCTACACCGGCGATTTCGCGCTGGCCGAGGATGTCGCCCAGGAGGCCCTCGCCGAGGCGCTGGTGGTCTGGCCCCGGGAGGGCGTGCCCCGGCACCCCGCGGGCTGGCTGCTGACCGTGGGGCGTCGGCGGGCGATCGACGCCTTCCGCCGCCGGGCCGCCCTCGACCGGCGGTACGCGGCCCTCGCCCGCGAGCTCCCGGAGGGCGGCGCCGTCACGGGCGGCCCGGCCGTCGCCGCGCCGGACGACGGGGACGTGCCGTGGGATCCGGACCGGGTCGACGACGACGTGCTGGCGCTGATGTTCACCGCCTGCCATCCGGCGCTGTCGCGGGAGGCCGGGGTGGCCCTGACACTGCGCGTGGTCGGCGGGCTGACCAGCGACGAGATCGCCCGGGCCTTCCTGGTGCCGACGGCGACCGTGCAGGCGCGGATCACCCGGGCGAAGAAGGCGCTGCGGGCGGCCGGGGTGCCGTTCGCCGTACCTTCGGCGGCCGAACGCGCGGAACGGCTCGGCGCGGTCCTCGGCGTGATCTATCTGATCTTCACCCAGGGTTCGTCCGCCGCCACCGGGGACCGGGTGATCCGCTACGACCTGGCGGGCGAGGCGCAGCGGCTGGCCCGGGTACTGAGCCGCCTCGTCCCCGGCGAACCCGAGGCGCACGGCCTGCTGGCGCTGCTGGAACTGACGGCGGCCCGGTTCCCCGCCCGGGTCGGCCCCGACGGCGAGGCGGTCCTGCTGGAGCGTCAGGACCGGCGGCGCTGGGACCGCTCGGCGATCCACCGCGGCCGGGCCGCCCTGGCCCGGGCCGAACACCTCGGCCACGGCCCGGGCGCCTACGGCCTGCAAGCCGCGATCGCCGAATGCCATGCCGTCGCCCCGTCGGTCGCCGGGACGGACTGGGAGCGGATCGTACGCCTCTACGACGCCTTGGCGCGGCTCGCCCCGTCACCGGTGGTCGAGTTGAACCGCGCCGTCGCCGTCTCCATGGCCCGGGGCCCGGCTGAGGCACTGCCCCTCGTCGACCGGCTCGCCGCCGACGGCGCGCTGACGGGCTCCCGGCTCCTGCCCACGGTCCGCGCCGAACTCCTCGCCCGCCTGGGCCGCGCCGCCGAGGCCCGCGCCGAGTTCGCCCGGGCGGCGGACCTGTGCGGCAACGCCCGCGAACGGGCCGTTCTGGAGCGCCGCATCGCGGAGCTGGACGAACCGGCCTGAGCCCGGGTGGTCCGGATCGGTACCGGCTGAGCGCGACCCCGTCAGTCGGCCACTCCCTCCACGACGCCGAGGACCGCCGGGGTCGGGACGATCCGGGTCAGGCGCAGGCCGGCCGCCGTGAACAGGGCGCGGAACTCGTCCTCGGTGCGTTCCCGGCCCACCAGGGACGCCATCATCAGCAGATCGAGCGTCTTGCCCTGGTGGGGGCGGGCATCCGGGGTGATCACGGCGTCGACGACCAGGACCCGGCCGCCGGGGGCCAGGGCGCGACGGCAGTTGCGCAGCAGGGTCACGCTCTGCTCGTCGGTCCAGTCGTGCAGGATGCGCTTCAGAACGAGGAAGTCCCCGGTCGGCACCTTCTCGAAGAAGTCTCCCTCGGCGATGGTCCAGCGGCCCGCGAGATCGGCCGCCGGGCCGAGGACGTGTCCGGCGAGGACGTGCGGCCGGTCGTAGAGCACCCCGGTCAGGCCGGGGGCGGTACGCAGGGCGGCGGCGAGGAAGCCGCCCCGGCCGCCGCCGATGTCGACCACGGTCCCGGTGGCGGGGAAGCCGTAGGCGCGGGCGATCGGCTCGTCCTCGACGGAGGACATGGCCGCCATGCCGTCGTGGAAGACGGCCGCCGTCGCGGGATCCCGGGCGAAGTGGTCGAAGAACGGCACGCCGAAGACCTCCGTGAAGACCGATTCGCCGGTCCGCAGGCAGTGGTCCAGCCGGGCCGCCGGGCCCCAGAACGTGGGGTCGGTCAGCATCAGCACGGCGTCCCGCAGGGAGCCGGGGACCCCGCCCCGGAGCAGCGCGCCCCGGGTGGTGAGGGCGAACCGGCCCTCGGGGTCCTCGGTGAACAGCCCGCGGGTGACGAGCAGTCGCAGCACCCGGTGCAGGGCTCCGGCGTCCAGGCCGGTGGTCCCGGCGAGTTCGCGGGCGGTGCGCGGGCCGTCCGCGAGATGATCCGCCACTCCGCAGGCGGCGACCGCCCGCAGCGCGGCCGGGGCCGCGTAGGCCAGCGCCTCGTCGATCAGCCCTGTGCCGTCGGCCACGCCATGGGGCCGCTCCGCCGTCGAGCCTCGCGCGATCTCCGTGTCGTTCATAGGGAAGGTGTCGTCCGTTCCGGTCGGGTCGTCCGTGACGTCTACGGTCTTCCCACCGGTGGCACGACCGCTATCGCGATCACCGCAACACGGCGTGAACTCGCCGCCCGGCCCGGGTCAGCCCAGGAAGTCGGAACACACATAGGGCCCGAACCGGGAGTCCGGGGAGCGCACGGTGACCCGGATGTCGTCCGTCCGTTTCGCCCCGCGGCCCTCGGTCACGGCCCTGGCCCGGGCGAAGCTGCACACCAGCTGGCCCATCAGGTTCCGGTCCCGGGCGTCCGTGGGCGACAGATCGGGCTCGGGGATGTCGATCGTCACCGATTCCCCGTCGAACCGGGCGTCGTACCGGCCCTCGTAACTGTCCGGCCGGACCAGGGTCACCAGTCCGGCCTGCCGCTCCGCCCCGACCGGCCCGATCGTCAGCATCTTGATGACGGTCCCGGGGAAGGACAGCTCCTCGGCGGTCAGTTCGGGGCGCGGTACCGCCTCCAGCCGCCCGGTCGGCGAGACGAAGTAGAGCCGCATCCCCTTGGTCAGTCCGCCCGGGGCCTCGCCGCCGTCGAGTACGCCGGTGGGGCGCACCCCGCAGCCGGCCAGCAGGACCACCGCGAGGGCGAGCAGCCCGAGCCGGGCCGCCGGTCGCGCGGCGCTCCCCCGGGTCCGGCGCCGGGCGGTGGCTCGTACCGCCGCCTCCGGTTCGCGCGGCGGCGGGGCCGCTGTCGCCGTCGTCATCGTCGTTCCTCTCCGGCGGCGGGCCGGGGCAGTCGCAGGGTGAACACGGCTCCCCCGCCGGGGCGGTCGGCGGCGGTGACGGTACCGCCGTGCAGCCGGGCGTTCTCCAGGGCGATGGCGGTACCGAGACCGCTGCCCTCGGAGCGGGTACGGGCGCTGTCCGCCTTGTAGAAGCGGTCGAAGACATGGGGCAGGACGTCGGGCGGCAGTCCCGGACCCCGGTCGGCGACCGTGACGGTCACCCCGCCGGGTTCGGCGGCCAGGGTGACCGTGACGGGCTCGGCCCCGTGCCGCAGCGCGTTGCCGACGAGGTTGGCGACGATCACGTCGAGCCGTCGCCGGTCCACCGGCAGCACGATGCCGGGTCCGGGTTCGACGGCGACGCGGCCGGTCCAGCCCCGCAGGGACAGGGTGGCGCGGACGGCTTCGGCGAGATCGGTCTCGGTGACGTTGAGCCGGGCCGCGCCCGAGTCGAACCGCGACATCTCCATGAGGTCCTCCACCAGCCGGGCGAGCCGGGCGGTCTCCTCGGAGACGGTACGGGCGGCGCGCGCGGTGTCCGGGGGCAGGGAGGCGGCGTCCTCGTCGAGGACGGTGGCGACCATCGTCATCGCGGCGAGCGGGGTGCGCAGTTCGTGCGACACGTCGGCGACGAAGCGCTTGGCCCGGGCGTCCTGTTCGCGCAGCTCGGTGACGGACGCCTCCAGCGCGTCCGCCGTCTCGTTGAAGTCCCTGGCCAGGTCGGCGAGTTCGTCCCGGCCCCGGACCCGGACCCGGGACGACAGGTCGCCCGCGGCGTGCCGCCGGGTGGCCCGGACGAGGGCGCGGACCGGGCGCAGTACGGTTCCGGCGGCCAGCAGGGCGAGGGCCACGGCGAGCAAAACCACCGGCACCATCGCGTCCCGGACCGCGTCGAGCACCCCCGTGGTGTCCTCCAGTTCGGCCCGCAGCGAGACGACGGCGAAGACGTCGAGGCCGGAGGGGCGGGCGCCGTCGGCCGTGACGGGGGTCCCGACGACGAGATACGGGCCGCCGCGCCATTCGACCCGCTGGAAGCTGATCCGGTCCCGGGTGCGGACCGCTTCGCGGATCTCGGGGGTGATCCGGGTCCGGTCGGCGGCCGTGTCGGACGACGCGGACTGCGACCGGTACTGGGTCACGACGAGCGCGTCGTCGCCGAGCCCGTCGGCGAGGCGGCCCGCGAGCCGGGCGAGGGAGACCTCGTCGGCCGGGATGTCGAAGTCGGCCGCGGCCTGTTCCACCCGGTTGCGGAAGTCCGTGAGGACCGCGTGCTGCTTACGGTCGAGTACGGCGTCGCGGGACTCCCGGTAGGCGAACGCGGTCGCGGTCAGCCCGCTGACCAGGGCGACCAGTACGAAGGCGACGACGAGCCTGATCCGCAGCCCGCCGAACCGGCGCGGCCGGGGCGGCCTGGAGCGCCGGGCTCCGGTACGGCCCTTCCCGGTACCGGGTGGAGCGGTGGACACCGGCGCGCCGGGCGCCGTCCGGCCGCCGGTCTCCGGCGTGTCCGGTCCGCTGTCCGGCCCCGGTCGGCCGTCGGCACCGGGTGGTGGGCGCCGCTTCCGCCGGGCGGTATCCGGTACGACGGCGTCCGCCGCCCCGCCCGGCGCCCGCGTGTCGGCCCCCGTCCGTGCCCCGTCGCCCGGCGCGTCCGGCGCCGGTATCCCGTCTTCCGCCGGCCCCTCGCCGCCCGGACCACCGGTCTCCGGCCGGGCCGGTACCGGCGCGCCGGACCGGGCGCGCGGCCCGGGATCCGGCGCGCCGGGCCCCCGTACGCCGCTCCGCCGGGACGCTCGGGGCCTCACAGCGGCCCGAAGCGGTAGCCGAAGCCCCGTACGGTCTGGATGAAGCGGGGCCGGGCGGGGATGTCCTCGATCTTGGCGCGCAGCCGGCCGACGGCCGCGTCGACCAGCCGGGAGTCCCCGAGGAAGCCGTGGTCCCAGACCGACTGGAGCAGTTGTTCCCGGCTGAATACCCGGGCCGGGGACGCGGAGAGTTCGAGGAGCAGCCGCAACTCGGTCGGGGGCAGCGCGATCGGGGTGCCGTTCTTGGTGACGGTGAGCCCGGCGCGGTCCAGGACGAGGCCCGCGTGGTTCTCGCCACGGGCCGATCCGACGGGTTCGGCGCGCCGAAGCGCCGCCCTGATCCGGGCCTCCAGGACGGGCGCGGTCACCGGCTTGACCACGTAGTCGTCGGCGCCCGCCTCCAGTCCGCCGACGATGTCGGAGTCGTCGCCGCGCGCGGTGAGCATGATCACGGGGACGGTGGAGCCGGTGGCCCGCAGCCGCCGGCAGACCTCGAAGCCGTCGATGCCGGGCAGCATCAGATCGAGGACGGCGAGTTCGACCTCCGCGCCCGCCGGGCCGGTCAGCAGGGCGAGGCCGTCCTCGCCGGTGGCGGCCGTGGCGACGTCGTAGCCGTGCCTGCGCAGCACCAGCTCCATGCCGTCGCGTACGGAGACATCGTCCTCGATCAGCAGTACATGGGCCATGGGGCCGATTATGCGCGACGGTTTCCCCAGTTCAGGCCGGTGGGAGCCGGTCGGGAGCCCGGACCCGGAGATTGTTACGCGTTCATCATGCGGCAGGGGAACGGCCGCCATCCACGGGGCCGAGGTTGATGCCATGAACCACCACACCCCCGGCCGCGGCGCCGCCTGGGACCGGCTCGCCGTGCTCGTCGCCGTTCCCCTGCTCGCGCTCTCCGTCGCCTGCGGAGGCGGGGAGGGGGTCCGCGTCCACGACGGCGGGGAGTTCGCCTCCCTGCCCGCCGCACCGGCCCCGGCCACGGCGGCGGCCGTTCCGGGCGGGCCGTCGCCCCGGCCGGCCGCCGGGGACCGGAGCGCCTTCTACGAAGCGCAGCTCGTCTATGTGCGGTGCATGCGGGCCAAGGGCGGGGTGGCGGACTTCCCCGACCCCCGCCCCGGCGGCCATCTCGACTATCCGCAGATCGACGACCTGGTGGACCCCGGGCGCCGGGGCGAGGAGTACCAGGGCGGCCGGAACGCGGTCTGCCTCCCGGAGCTGCGGGCCGCGACGGCGCTGGCCCCGGCGCGGGACGCCCGGCAGGACTACGCGTCGCTGCTGTCCCACGCCGGGTGCGTGCGGGCCAACGGGGTGCCGGAGTTCACCGATCCCACGCTCTCCGGCGGCGAGGTGATCCCCGGCGGCCTGCCGCGCACCGGGAAGGCGCTGCCCGGCGCGGAGCCGCCCGGCTACGAACGGGCCCGCGACCTCTGTGCGAAGAAGCTGATCGACGGGCTCGGCGGGGCGCAGTAGCCCCGGCGGCTGCCCCGCCTCCGCCCCGGCGCCCCGTCAGCCGGGTCCCGGGATGTCCGCCGCCCGCAGCGCCCGCGCCAGAGCCGGGCCGATCACCGCGAGGGACGCCGGGGTCATCAGGGCGAGATGGTCGAAGTCCACCGGTACCACGGTGATCTCCCCGGTGACACGGGGGCGCCACCGGGCCGTCATCCCGGGCCCCGTATCGCCCTCGGCCGAGGCGAACGCCAGCAGCGGCCCGTCGAAGACCCCGGCGGGCGTACTCGCCTCGGCCATCAGCCGGAACAGATTGCGGGTGACGTCCAGGACCCGGTCCCCCGCGCCCGCCGTCTCCGCCCGCTCCGCCGCGCCGCCGTCCCGGGCCACCGCGTGGACGTCGGCCGGTCCGGCCGCCGGTTCACCGCGTCCGGCGCCGACCGGCCAGGAGTCGATCGCGGCGAGCAGCGCCACCCGGTGGCCGAGCGTACGGAGCCGTACCGCGAGGGAGTGCGCGACCGTACCGCCGAATGACCAGCCGGTCAGCAGATAGGGCCCGGCGGGCTGTTCGCCGGTGATCCGCCGCAGATAGTCGGCGACCAGCGCGTCGTAGCTTTCGGCGAGATCGTCCGTGCCGTCGAGACCGCGCGCCTGGAGGGCGAGGACCGGATGCTCCCGGGGGACGTACGGCAGCAGTCCCGTATAGCTCCAGCCGACGCCGCTGCCCGGATGGACGCACCACAGCGGCGGCCCGGCGCCCTCCCGCAGCCGCAGCAGCGGGCCGAGGGCGGTCCGGCCCGCCGCCGGGCCGTCCAGCAGGCCCGCGACCGTGGGGCGGAGGAAGATCCGCTGGACGGTGAGGCCGACCCCGGCGGATTCCCGGGCCCGGCGGACGAGCCGCGGTACGAGGAGGGAGTGGCCGCCGAGTTCGAAGAAGTTGTCGTCGGCGCCCACCCGTTCCTCGGGGACGCCGAGGACCTCCGCGAAGACCGCGCGGAGCGCCGACTGCTCCGGGGTCAGCGGGGTGCGCGGACCGGTGTCCGGGGCCGGTCCCCCGTCCGGGGCGGGTCCGCCGGACGGCGGCGGGGGCAGGGCCGCCCGGTCGGTCTTCCCGTTGGCGGTGAGCGGCAGTCCGGCGAGGATCACCACCACCGAGGGGACCATGGGCGCGGGCAGGGTCCCGGCGAGCGCGCTCCGCAGCCGGACGGGGTCGAGTGCGGCCGGGTCGCCGCCGGAGGGCACCGCGTAGGCCACGATCCGGCGGTCGTCGGCGGAGTGTTCGACGACGGTGGCGGCGCCCCGGGCGACACCGGGCAGCGCGCCGAGCGCGGCCTCGATCTCGCCGAGTTCGATCCGGTGGCCCCGGATCTTGACCTGGCCGTCGGCCCGGCCGATGAACTCCAGCTCCCCGGAGGGCAGCCGTCGGGCCAGGTCGCCGGTGCGGTACATCCGCGCGCCCGGCGGGCCGAACGGGTCGGGGGTGAAGCGTTCGGCGGTGAGGGCGTGCCGTCCGTGGTAGCCCCGGGCGAGGCCCTGCCCGGCCACGTACAGCTCGCCCGTGACGCCCGGCGGGAGGAGGTTCAGCCACGGGTCGAGGACGAGGAGGCGGACCCCTTCGACCGGGCGGCCGAAGGGGACCGCTCCGGCCGGTGTGGGCTCGCCGGGCTCCAGCCGGAACTCGGCGCAGGTGACGGTGGTCTCGGTGGGTCCGTAGAGATTGTGCACCCGTACCCCCGGGTGGCGGGCGCGCCAGCGGTCGAGTGCCGGGCCGCGCAGGGCCTCGCCGCCGATCAGCAGGGCGTGGGCGGGCGCGAGGGCCCCGGGGAGCTGGTTCAGCAGCTCCAGATGGCCGGGGGTGACGGTCATCAGGGTCGGTGGTGTGCCGGATCCGCCGTCGCCGGGCCGCAGGGGGTCGCCGAACCGGACCAGCCCGCCGCTGATCAGCGGGGTGAGGAGACCGGGCAGAGCGCCGTCGAAGGCGACGGAGAGTCCGGCCAGGCTCACTCCGGACGCCGCGGGGTAGCGGTCCCGGCAGTTGCGGATGTACGCCGCGATGGCGCCGTGTTCGACCACGACGCCCTTGGGGCGGCCGGTGGAGCCCGAGGTGTAGACGACGTACGCCGGGTGGCCGGGTCGCAGGGTCTTCGCCGGGTCGGGGCCGTACGGGCGCGGCGCGGCGGCGCCCGGGGCACCGTCGGCGTCGGCGGCGTCGGCTCCGGGAGGAGTCCCGGGCGGGGGCCCGGCCGGGTCCAGTACGGGCAGACCGCCGTGGACGGCGGCGGACGTCCGGGACCGGGCCAGCAGCAGCCGGGGCGCGGCGTCCCCGACCAGGAAGGCGAGGCGCCGTTCGGGGTGTCCGGGGTCGAGCGGCACATAGGCGGCGCCCGACTTGAGGACCGCGACGAGCGCCACGACCAGGTCGGTACCGGGCGGCAGCAGGACCACCACCCGGTCCTCGGGTCCGATGCCGCGCCGGGTCAGCTCCCGGGCCAGCCGTTCGGCGCGGGCGTCCAGTTCGCCGTAGGTGAGCCGGTCGGCGCCGCGTTCGACGGCCGGGGCCTCGGGGGTACGGGCCGCCTGGTCGGCGAGGAGTTCGGGGAGCAGCGGGCCCTCCGGCGCGGCGGGCGGTCCGCCGGTGAGCAGTTCGGCCCGTTCGGCCGGGGTGAGCAGTTCGACGGCGCCGATCCGGGTGTCGGGTTCGGCGGTGCAGGCGGTCAGCAGCCGGACGTACCGGTCGGCGAGCCTTCGTACGGTCGGCGGGTCGAAGAGGTCGCGGGAGAACTCCACCGATCCGGTCATTCCGGCGGCCCGGTCGCGGTCCCCGGCCCGGCGCTGCCGGAGGTGGACGGAGAGGTCCATCTTGGCGTCGGCGTCGAGTACGGGTTCCACGGCCGCCTCGATCCCGGGGAGTTCGGGGACGGCGTCGATGTCGTCGACCAGGCTGAGTCCGGCCTGGAAGAGGGGGTTCCAGGCGGCGGAGCGGACCGGGCGGAGCACTTCGACCAGCCGGGCGAAGGGCACGTCCTGGTGGGCGTAGGCGGACAGGTCGGTCTCCCTGACCCGGGCCAGCAGCTCGCGGAAGGTGGGGTCGCCGCCGGTGTCGGTCCGCAGGACGAGGGTGTTGACGAACATGCCGACGAGGCCGTCGAGTGCTTCGTCGGTGCGTCCGGCGACGGCGGAGCCGATCGGGATGTCGGTACCGGCGCCGTGCCGGGTCAGCAGGGCGGCCAGGGCGGCCTGGAGCACCATGTAGAGGCTGGCGCCCTCGCGGCGGGCGAGGGCCAGCGCCGCGCGGTGGGTGCCGGGGCCGATGGTGAGGGGGACGGAGCCGCCGCGGTAGCTCGCGGCGGCGGGCCGGGGCCGGTCGGCGGGGAGTTCCAGCCGGTCGGGGAGGCCGTGGAGGGTCCGCCGCCAGTAGTCGAGCTGGCGCCGGGCCGGGCTGTCGGGGTCGTTCTCGTCGCCGAGGAGTTCCCGCTGCCAGAGGGTGTAGTCGGCGTACTGCACCGGGAGGGGTTCGAGGTCGGGGGCGCGGCCCCGGGTCCGGGCCGTGTAGGCGCGGGCGAGGTCGCTCAGCAGGGGTGCCACGGACCAGCCGTCGGCGGCGATGTGGTGGAGCAGGATCAGCAGGACGTGTTCCCGCTCGCCGAGGACGAACAGGTCGGTGTGGACCGGGGGCCGCCGGGTGAGGTCGAACGGCCGGTGCAGGGCCGTATCGAGGGCGGCGCGCAGTCCGGCCTCGGTGACGGTGGTGGTGCGGAGTTCGGGGCGGGCCTCGGCGGGTTCGAGGATGTGCTGGTACGGCTCCGCCTCCGGGTCCTCGGGGTCGGGGAAGACGGTCCGCAGGCTTTCGTGGCGGGTGACGAGGTCGGCGAGCGCGTCGGCGAGCGCGGCCCGGTCCAGAGGGCCGCGGAGCCGGTAGCCGAGGGCGATGCGGTAGCCCGTACCGCCGTCGAGCCGGTCGAGGAACAGGATCCGGGCCTGGGCGTCGGAGAGGGGGGTCACCGGCCGTCCTCCGTCCGGTCCCGGCGGCGCAGTACGGGGCGGCGCGGTCCGCCGGCGCCCGGTTCGGGGAGGGCGGCGGCCAGCGCGGCCGGGGTCGGGGCCTCGAAGACGGCGCGTACGGCGACCTCGATGTCGAGGACGGTACGGATCCGGCTGGTGAGCCGGGTCGCGAGCAGGGAGTGGCCGCCGAGTTCGAAGAAGGACTCGTCGGCGCCGACCCGGTCGAGGCCGAGGAGTTCGGCGAAGAGTCCGCAGAGGGCCTTCTCGCGGGGGGTGCGGGGTTCCAGCACTCCGGTCCGGCGGGAGAAGTCGGGTACGGGCAGCGCCCTGCGGTGGACCTTGCCGCTGAGGGTCAGCGGCATCCGGTCGAGGAAGACGGTGGCGGACGGCAGCATGAAGTCGGGCAGCGACGCGGCGGCGAAGGCCCGTAGCCCGGCCTCGCCGAGTTCGGTCCCGGGGCGGGCCACGACATAGGCCACCAGCCGTTTGCCCGCGCCGGGTGTGCCGTCGTCGCGGACCACGACGGCGACCTGGGCGACGTGTTCGTGGCGGGCGATGACGGATTCGACCTCGCCGGGTTCGACCCGGAAGCCGCGCACCTTGACCTGGTCGTCGGTGCGTCCGGCGAAGGCCAGCAGACCGTCCTCGGTCCAGCGGACCACGTCGCCGGTGCGGTACATCCGGGATCCGGCCGGGCCGAAGGGGTCGGCGACGAACCGGCCCGAGGTCAGGCCGGGGCGGGCCCAGTAGCCGCGGGCCAGGGCGGTCCCGGCGATGTACAGCTCGCCCTTGACGCCGGGTGGTACGGGCCGCAGCCACGGGTCCAGCACATGAAGGCGGGTGTTCCAGATCGGGCCGCCGATGGGGGCCGTGGTGGACTCCCACCCGGGCAGGGCCTCGGCGGGGAGCGCGAAGGCGGTCACCAGATGGGTCTCGGTGGGGCCGTAGAGGTTGTGCAGCCGCCGGCCGGGCCGCCGGGCGAGGAAGGCGCGCAGCCGGGGGGTGAGCCGGAGGGCTTCGCCGCCCTGGCTGAGGTCGCGCAAGGCGGGCAGGTCGAGACCCTGTTCGAGGGCGGCGTCGGCGATGGCCTCCACCATCACCTGGGGGGCGCAGATCTCGTGTACGGCGTGTTCGTCCAGCCAGCGGGTGAGCGCGGCGGCGTCGCGGCGTACGTCGGCGTCGGGTACGGCGACCTGTTTGCCCGCGGTGAGGGGTTCGATGATCTCCCAGGCGGAGACGTCGAAGCTGAAGGCGGAGAACTGGGCGACCGGCCCCGCGGGGGGACTCTCCTGGTCCCGGGCGATCCATTCGGTGTGGCAGTGCACCAGGTTGACCATGGCGCCGGAGACCATCGTCACGCCCTTGGGGGTGCCGGTGGAGCCCGAGGTGTGGATGGTGTAGACGGGGGTGTCGGGGCGCAGCGGCGAGGTCCGTTCGGCGTCCGGGACGTCGTCGGCCGGGCGGGCGTCGATCCGGTTCCGTACGGCGGGGTCGTCGAGGTCGATCCGGGGTGTCCCGCCGGGTGCGGTGACGGGGGTGGCGCCGGTGGTGAGCAGGGCGGTGGGGCGGACGTCGGCGAGCAGGAACGCGACGCGTTCGGCGGGGTAGCCGGGGTCGAGCGGCAGATAGGCGGCACCGGCCTTGAGGACGGCCCAGACCGCGGCGATCAGGTCGGGCGACCGGGGCAGGGCGATGGCGACGACCTGTTCGGGGCCCGCTCCGTGGGCGATGAGTTCCCGGGCGAGCCGGTTGGCCCGGGCGTTGAGCGCGGCGTACGAGAGCCGTTCACCGGCGGCGGTGACGGCGGTCCGCCCGGGGTCGCGGGCGGCCCAGGACTCCAGCATGGCGGGGAGTGTCGTGGCGGGGACGGGGTGCTCGGTGGCGTTCCACCGGGTGAGGACGCGGTCCCGTTCGCCCGGCCGGAAGAGGTCGAGGGCGCTGAGCCGGGTGTCCGGGCGTTCGGTGACGGCGCGCAGCAGCAGGAGCAGCCGTTCGGCGACGGCGTGGATCGTGGCGGTGTCGAAGAGTTCGGTACTGAAGTGGACGGCGCCGCCGAGTCCGGCGGGTCCGTCGGCGGCGGGTGAGGTGTCGTCGAGTTCGATCACCAGGTCGAAGGGGGTGGTGCCCTTCTCGACGGGTTCCCGGCGGGCGGTGACGCCGGGCAGGTCGAGCCGTCCGGCGCGGGTGTTCTGGAGGACCAGCATGACCTGGAAGAGGGGGTGGCGGGCCGGGGTGCGGTCCCGGACCAGGTCTTCGACCAGGGTTTCGAACGGGACGTCCTGGTGGGAGAGGGCGTCGAGGGCGGCCTCCCGTACCCGGTCGAGGAGTTCGGTGAAGGCGGGGTCGCCGGTGAGGTCGGTCCGCAGGACGAGGGTGTTGCTGAAGAAGCCGACGAGTTCTTCGAGCGCGTCGTCGCCGCGTCCGGCGGTGGGGAAGCCGATGGGGATGTCGGCCCCGGCGCCGAGCCTGCCCAGCAGGGCGGCGAGCGCGGCCTGGACCACCATGAAGAGGCTGGCGCCCCGGTCCCTGGCCAGTTCGTCGAGGGCGCGGTGGAGCGCGGCGGGGACGGTGAGGGGGATCGAGGCGCCCCGGGAGCCGGCGGTCGCCGGGCGGAGCCGGTCGACCGGCAGGTCGATCTCGTCGGGGAGTCCGGCGAGGGCCGTCCGCCAGTGGGCGAGCTGGCGCGCCGTGACGCTGCCGGGGTCGGTGGCGGCGCCCAGCAGCTTCCGCTGCCAGAGGGCGTAGTCGGGGTACTGCACGGGCAGCGGCGGCAGGGCGGGGGCGCGCCCCTCGCGGCGGGCCGTGTACGCCTCGGAGAGGTCGCGGAGCATGGGCCGGTGGGACGAGCCGTCCCCGGCGATGTGATGGATCACCAGCAGCAGGACGTGCTCGTCCGGGGCTTCGGCGAAGAGGGTGGCCCGGAGCGGGAGGTCGCGGTCGAGGGCGAACGGGAGCCGGGTGAGCCGGGTCAGGGCCGCCGCGAGCCCTTCCGGGGGGACGGGGAGTACGGGGAGCGGGGGTTCGGCCTCGGCGGGGTCGAGGACGTGCTGGCGGGGTTCGCCGTCGGTGGCGGGGAAGACGGTACGCAGCGCCTCGTGCCGGGCGACGAGGTCGCGGAGGGCGGCCCGGAGGGCGGGGACGTCGAGGGGGCCGGTGAGCCGGAGCGCCATCGGCTGGTGGTAGGTGGCCTCGTCGCCGCCGAGCTGGTGCAGGAACCAGAGCCGGGACTGGGCGTACGAGAGGGGGATCCGTTCGGGGCGGACGGCGCGGACGGGTCCGGACGGCGCCCGGGTGTCCGGGCCGGTTCCGACAGACCCTGGTGGCGCGTTCCGCTCGGGGCCGGTGCGGCGCAGGTCGTCGAGCCGGGCGGCGAGGGCGGCGACGGTGGGTGATTCGTAGACCGTGCGGATGCCGGTCTCCAGGCCGAACGCGGTCCGGATCCGGCCCAGCAGCCGCCCGGCGGACAGGGAGTGACCGCCGAGGGCGAAGAAGTCGCCGTCGCCGCCGATCCGTTCCGGTTCGACGCCGAGGACCTCGGCGAAGACGGCGCACAGGGTCTCTTCGGCGGGCCCTGAGGGCGGCCGTACCGCCGGGCCGTCGCCGGGGTCGGGCGCGGGTACCGTCAGGGCGGCCCGGTCGACCTTGCCGTTGGGGGTGAGGGGGAGTTCGGCGACGACCACGATCCGGGCCGGGACCATGGCGGCGGGCAGGACGGCGGCGATCTCGTCGCGGACGGCCGCCGGATCGGGGTCGGTGCCGGGGGCCGGCACCACGAATCCGGTGAGCCGGGTACCCGTACCGTCGTCGCGGGCGACGGCCGCCGCGCGGGCCACGCCCCGGCAGCCGGTCAGGGCTGACTCGATCTCGCCGAGTTCGATCCGGACGCCGCGCACCTTGACCTGGCCGTCGGCCCGGCCGATGAACTCCAGCTCTCCGGAGGGCAGCCGCCGGACCAGGTCGCCGGTGCGGTACATCCGGGTGCCGGGCGGGCCGTAGGGGTCGGCGGTGAACCGTTCGGCGGTGAGCGCGGCCCGGCCGAGATAGCCGCGGGCCAGCCCGGCGCCCGCCAGGTACAGCTCGCCCGCGACCCCGTCGGGGACGGGCTGGAGGCCGTCGTCGAGGACGTATGTCACGGTGCCCGGCACGGCCCGGCCGATCGGCGGGTCGGTGCCCCGGGCGGGGGCCGTACAGCGGTGGCGGGTGGCGTCGACGGTGGCCTCGGTGGGGCCGTACGCGTTCCACAGCGCGCGGTCGCCGGTGGCCCAGCGGTCGACCTCGGCGGCGGGCAGCCGTTCGCCGCCCGCGGACATCAGCCGCAGGTCGGGCAGTTCCTCGGGCCGCAGCGGTGGCAGCACGCCGGGGGTG
Organism: Streptomyces sp. NPDC006798; assembly: GCF_040635975.1. Taxonomy (NCBI): domain Bacteria; kingdom Bacillati; phylum Actinomycetota; class Actinomycetes; order Kitasatosporales; family Streptomycetaceae; genus Streptomyces; species Streptomyces sp. NPDC006798. The sequence continues at coordinate 30,153 of NZ_JBEYIS010000047.1, read as the reverse complement.
ACATGGGCGACGGTGACGCGTTCCCCGGCGAGCAGGGCCTGGAGGGCATGGGGGTCGACCCGCTGGTCCTCGTCGGCGAGTACGACGGTCGCGCCCGCGGCGAGCGGGATGAAGAGGCCGATCACGGAGGCGTCGAAGGTGAAGGAGTGCCAGGCCAGGACCCGGTCGTCGGGCCGGAGTCCGTGGTGCCGGGCGGTGGCGCGGACGAAGAGTGCGAGGGAGCCGTGGGCCACGACGACGGCCTTGGGGCGGCCGGTGGAGCCGGAGGTGTAGAGCGCGTAGGCCGGGTGTCCGGGGCGGAGCGGGGTGGTCCGCTCGGCGGCCGTGAGGGGGGTGTCGGTTGCGGGTTCCGCCGCCTCGGCCGCCGGGTCGTCGAGGAGCAGCAGGGGTGTTCCCGGCCGGATCGCGGTGATCCGGCCGGCGAGTGCGGCGACGGTGACCACGACGGCGGGGGCGCAGTCGTCGAGGGCGTGGGCGATCCGCTCGGCGGGATGGCGGGGGTCGAGGGGGACCTGGGCGGCGCCCGATTCGAGGACGGCGGCCATGGCGGCCACGGCGTCCGGGGTCCGGGGCAGCAGCAGGGCGACATACCGTTCGGGGCCGGCGCCGCGGGCGATCAGCCGGCGGGCGAGCCGGTGGGCACGGGCTTCGAAGGCGGCGTACGTCAGGGACTCCCGGCCCTGGACGACGGCGGGGCGGTCCGGGTCCAGGGCGGCGCCCGCCGCGAGGAGTTCCGGCAGGACGGTGAGGTCCCCGGGTGCCGCCGCCTCGCCCCGGCCCCGGGCCAGGGCCCGGGTGCGCTCGGCGGGGGCGACGAGTCCGATCCGGCCGGCGGGGGTGTCGGGCGGGAGTTCGGCGAACCGGTGCAGCAGACCCGTCAGCCGGTCGGTGTGGCCCTGTTGTTCGGCCCGGCTGTGGAGCCGGGGGTCGGCGTCCAGCACCAGCCGCATCCCGCCGTCGGGCTCCTGGTCCCAGAGGGTGAGTCCGAGGTCGTGGAAGGGGCCGGTGGAGAGGTTGTGCGTGGTGTAGCGGCCCGGTCCGAAGGCGCCGTGGCGGGTGAAGGGGATGACATTGACGGACATCGACCACAGGGCGTCGCCGGGTACGGTCCCCAGGTCGCGGCCGAGGTCCTCGGAGCGGTAGCGCTGGTGCCAGAAGGCGGTTCCGACCCGGCGGGACGCCTCGGCGACGAGCTGCCGCAGCGGGGTGCCGGGCCGGACGGTGAGCGGGATCGGTACGACGTTCGACATCATGCCGGGGACGGCGGGGGTACCGGGCCGTCCCGGGGGCGCGGTGTCGAGGTCGCGGCCGGGGACGGCGAAGCCCACCACCACGTCCCGTTCGCCGGTGAGCCGGGAGACGTAGAGCGCGGTGGCGGCGACCACCAGCCGGGCCGTACCGGTCCGCAGTCCCGCGGCGGCGTCCCGCAGCCGGGCGGCGTCGGCGGGGGCGACGGCGCTCTCCTGTCTGCGGCGGTCCCGGGCCGGTCCCCGGCGGCGCCGCCCACTGGGGCTGCGGGGGACGGGGCGCCCGGCCAGGGCTTCGAGCCAGTAGGCCCGGTCCTCGGCGAACCGCTCGGACTCCCGGTAGGCGGTCTCCCGCTCGAAGAGGGTCCGCAGCGGTAAGAGGGCGGGCTCCGGTACGGGGCGGCCCGCGGCGAGCGCGGTGTAGATCCGGGCCAGCCGGTCGCCGAGGGCGGCGTAGCCGAGGCCGTCGCAGACGATGTGATGGCAGCCCCGGTAGAAGAGATACCGGTCCGGGGCGAGGGGGAAGAGCGCCTGGGTCACCAGGGGGCCGGTCAGCGGGTTCCTTAATCGGGCCAGATCGGCCCGCATCCACTCCAGGGCCGCCGCGAAGGGGTCGGGCTCGTCCCGGACGTCCACGACGGCCAGGGGGTCGTCCGGCGGCGGGCCGACGGACTGGACCGGGTGGCCGTCCTCCTCGTGGAAGCGGAGTCTCAGGGTCTCCGCCTCGGCGGTCAGCCGCCGTACCGCCGTCCGGAACAGCCCGGTATCGAGCGGAGCGGCGATGTCGAGGTATTCCCCGACGTTGAGGACGGAGCTGTCCGGATCGAATTTCTGGGCGTACCACATACCCTGCTGACCGGCCAGCAGACGCAGACGTTCCACTCGGCGCTCCGGCAACTCACACCTCTAATCCATGACATGGCGGACGGCGGCACGGAAGAACGGACGACCTGCGGAACAAGGCTCGGAGAACGGCGGAGGAAGCCCGCAGGAACGACGGGGGAACGACGGGTCACATCCCGGCAAGCGGCGTTCGCGGCGAAGTCCCGGCCGCCCCGGCGGGCATGGATGTACGAGACATCCGCCGCCCCGTCGCTACCTCGGGGAAATGCCAGGCCGGCCGCGCGGCCGACATCGCCGGAGGATCCTGCGGCCACCCGGCGGCAGCCGGAACCGGACCCGAACCCGTGTACGCCCACCCCGATACGGTGTTTCGCGTTTCACTGCGTTCCCCGTTCTGGTGACGACGGCAGCCGTCTGCCTGAGGCGGTCACGGGCAGAGAAGTGGACACAGTGTCACCTGACGCCCAACAAAGGGCAAGACCCCCCGCTGACCATGGAGATCGCGCCACCCCGGGTCCGCCACCCGGCGCCTCCCCCCTCTCGACAAGGGCACGTCGGCTGGGCATCCTGGCACTTTGCCGACAGGATTTCGGGCCACTCGCCGTCCGGGGCGGAGGGAGTACGGGCAGCGCCGCACCGGGCGCCGAGTTCGACCGGCAAACGCCGGTTTGCCGGTGTAACACCCCGGGGGAGAATTCCTGTCGACCCGCACCGGGCAACCGGGTTCCGCGTTTCCGGCCGTCCGCCGACTCCGTACCAGGAGCGGCCCGGCAGTTCTCCGCACAGTGCTTTCTCCGGCCCCACGGGCCCATCCGGATAGCGAACAACTGGGAGCGAGCGGACATGTCTCTTCAGAACCCCGAAAGAGCAGTGGCACATATCTACAATTCGGCCGTCGCGGCCTCGGCCATCAGCGCCGCCTGGGAACTGGGCGCACTCGACGAGCTGAAATCGCGGGGCGCACTCGACATCGCCGCCTTCGCCACCGGACACCGGCTCGACTTATCGGCGACGACCGGGCTCTTTCGCGCCCTGGCGGCGGTGGACATCGTCGAACGCGCCGACAACAAGGTGACCCCGGCCGGAAACTTCGACGAGGCGTACCGGACCCGCTCCTTCTTCCACTGGCTCTCCCGGGGCAGCGCCGAGCTGTTCCGCCGGATGCCCGAGCTGCTTCCCGAACGCAACCGTACGGGCGACTACTACCAGCGGGACAGCGCCGCGATCGCGGTCGCCTGCCGGGAGATCAGCTCCTTCTGCTACGACCCCTGGTTCGACCAGGCCCTCGACGGGCTCGGCTTCGAGCCGGGGGTCGTCGCCGATCTGGGCTGCGGCAGCGGTGAGCGCGTACTCCAGGTCCTGCGCCGCCACCCCCGGGCCCGGGGGGTCGGTATCGATATCGCCGCGCCCTCCCTGGAGGTCGCCGCCGACGCCGCCGACCGGGCCGGATTCGCCGAGCGGGTCTCCTTCGTCCAGGCGGATGTCCGGACCATGACGGCCCGCCCCGAGTTCGCCCGGGTGGAGCTGCTGACCTGCTTCATGATGGGCCATGACTTCTGGCCCAGACCCCGGTGCGTCGACACATTGCGAAGACTGCGTGAACTCTTCCCCGGGACCCGGCGGTTCCTGCTCGGCGACGCCACCCGCACGGTGGGCGTCGCCGACCGGGATCTGCCGGTCTTCACCCTGGGCTTCGAGGTCGCCCATGACCTCATGGGCACCTTCATCCCCCGGGCGGAGGACTGGGAGTCCGTTTTCACCGAGGGCGGCTGGCGGGTACGGCGGAAGTACGCGATCGATATCGCGGTCGGCGAAGTGATCTACGAGCTGGAACAGCTCTGACCGGCCCGGCACCGACCGAAAGGGAAACCCAGTGACCCCGCCCGCCCCGCCCCGGCTGCACCATATCGCCGTCCAGACCGCCGACCTCGGCAACAGCGTCGACTGGTACCGGGAGTACTTCGGCTGCCGCCCCACCTGGTCGACGGACGTCTTCTCCCCGCTCACCCGCGAACGGCTGCCCGGCATCGTCGTGATGGCCGAGGTGGAGGCGGCGGGGATGCGGTTCCATCTCTTCGAGTACGCCGGAACCGACGGCCGGCGGCCGCCGCCGGACCGCGCCCGATTCCAGCACGTCTGTCTGGCGGCCGAGTCCTCCGCCGAACTGCGGGAGCGGCGCGCGCACTGGCTCGCCGTCCGCGACTCCGGCCGCTTCGTCTTCGCCCACGACGAGGAGCCCACCGAGATCGTCGTCGACGACGACGGGGTGGAGAGCTTCTACTTCCTCGACGTCAACGGCCTGGAATTCGAGTTCACCCATATTCCGGAGGGACCGGCGTGAGAGCCACATCGACCGAGGCCGCCCTCGGCTTCTCCCGGCACCGGGGCTGGGACTTCGGCGACTACCCCTACTCCATGGAGCCGCTGACCCTGCCCCATCCGCCCGAGCCCGTCACCCTCGCCCCGGGGTCGCTCTCCCCGGCGGCCGAGGACGCGGTGACCCGCTTCCTCGCGGAGGCCCGGGAGGGGTTCGGGACCACCGATCCGGTCGACGCCGAATCCCTGGAACGGCTCTTCTGGTTCCGCTGGATCATCGGCCACCATGTCTCGTTCGTGATCTGGCGGCTGATCGCCGACGCCCTCGCCGACGTCCACGAGGGCACCGGTGACCAGGACGCGGCCGCCGTCCGGCTGACCGAGTACGTCCGGGCGTACTGCGGCATGCTGCTGTACACCGGCTCCAGCACCCGGGAGATCTACCAGCGGACCATCCGCCCCAGCATGTACCGCCAGCACGACAAGTTCAGCGGCACCTGGGCCCCCGACTACCCGGCCGTCCGCAGCCTCTTCCGGGGCCGCAGACCACCGCCCGTCGTCCCGCACCGGACGGCGGAGCTGCTGCGCGAGATCGCGCTCACCAACCAGATCCACCTCGGTGTCGCCTCCAAACTCGTCGAACGGGGCCGCTCCCTGTTGCAGGCCGCGGTCCTGGAGGGGAACATCGCCGCCCACCGCAGCTGGGGTGCCGTCTTCGACTGCTACTTCCTCACCCTGCGGGCGCCGGTGGACCGGGAGGAGGTGACGGCACAACTCCTGCGCCGCCAGAAGGCCGTCGCCATCGACCTGGCCACCAACGGGCTCTATCCGGACGTCGGCGACGCCCTCGACCCGGTCCCCGAAGAGCTGCGCGAACCCGCCGTCGCCGAATGCGAGAAGGATCTGATCCCGGCCCTGGTCCGGACGGCGGCCCTGGCCGCCGGACGCGCCCCGGACACCGTGACCGGATCCGGCGGCGGTCCGTACCCCGGTACCGGAACCGACGGCGACACGGGGTCCGGCGCCCCGGCGGCCCGGTGAGCGGGCTCCGGCACGGGGTCGTGATCCTCCCCGAACACCGCTGGGAGACCGCCCGCCGCCACTGGATCCGGGCCGAGGAGCTGGGCTTCGACCACGTCTGGACCTACGACCATCTGATGTGGCGGTGGCTCCGGGACGACCCCTGGTTCTCGATCGTCCCGACCCTGACGGCCGCCGCCGCGGCCACCGGCCGGATCACCGTCGGCACCCTGGTCGCCAGCCCCGCCTACCGCCATCCCGTGCCGTTCGCCAAGGAGATGATGACCTTGGACGATATCGCGGGAGGCCGGCTGATCTGCGGAATCGGCGCGGGCGCGGGCGGCTTCGACGACGAGGTCCTGGGCGAGCCGACCCCGGCGCCCGCCGAACGCGCCGACCGGTTCGCCGAGTTCGTGGAACTCACCGACCAACTGCTCACCAAACCCGCCACCAGCTACGAGGGCCGCTACTTCCGCTGTCAGGAGGTGGCCATGCGGCCCGGCTGTCTCCAGCGGCCCCGGATCCCCCTCGCCGTCGCCGCCACCGGACCCCGGGGGCTGCGGCTCGCCGCCCGCTACGCGGACATCTGGATCACGGCGGGCCGCCCCGGCTGGGGCGAACCACTCCCCTACGAACAGGCCCTGCCCGGGCTCGCGGCCCAGTCCGCGGCGCTCGACGCGGCCTGCGCCGGCGTCGGACGGGACCCGGCGTCGCTCCGCCGGATGGTCGTCACCGGTGCCATGATCACCGACACCCTCGACTCGGCGGAGTCCTACGCCGACGCCTGCGGCCGGTTCACGGCCGCCGGCTTCACCGATGTCGTCACCCACTGGCCCCGGCCCGGCTTCCCCTACCAGGGGCGGCCCGAAGTCCTCGACGAGATCGCCGCCGCCGTACTGGACCCGGGGGCCCGCCCGTGACCCCGTACGAGATCCCGTACGAGATCGTCCGGATGTGCGCCGAAGGGCCGTACCCGGGCGGGGATCTGGCCGTCGTCCCGGACGCGGCCGGACTCGACGGGGCCGCCATGGCGGCGGTCGCCGCCGGACTCGGCACCACCGAGACCGTGTTCGTCCGGCCCGCCGGGGCGGCCGGCGAGGACTACCGGGTACGGGTCTTCCAGCCGACGGGCGAGACCCCGTTCGGCAGCCACAGCGCCATCGGCACCGCGGCCACCCTGGTCAGGCTGGGAATCGTCCCGGCCGGGCCCGTGGCACAGGGCTGCGGACCGGCGCGGCAGACCCTCACGGCGGACGCGACCGGGGCCGTCCTCCTCGGCCGCGACCCGCTGCCCGGCACCGGACTCGACCCCGGACCGCTGCTCGCCGCCGCCGGTCTCACCCGGGCCGACGCCGCCGCCGACACCACCGGAGACGCCCCGACGGCGACCGGATTCGGCGCGCCCTTCCCTCTGTTGCCGGTACGGGGCTCCGCCCTCGCCCGGGCCCGTCCCGACCCGGCCCGGATGGCGGCGGAGGGGCTGAAGGCGCTCTGTCTCGTCGCCGCCGACCCGGCCCCCGCCACCGGACACACCACTAATGGCGCGGACCGTCCGACGGCCGTCCGGGCCCGGCTGTTCGCCCCCGGGTTCGGTATCCCCGACGACCCGGCGTGCGCCCCGGTGGCGCTGGCGCTGGGCCGCTGGCTCGCCGCGACGGGACGGCTGCCCGCCGGGGACGGCGTCCACCGCTACACCGTCCGCCTGGGCTCCGGAACCCCCCGCACCGGCCGGCTGGAGTGCGCGGTCACCGTCGCCGGCGGCCGTCCCGAGCACGCCTCGGCCGCCGGGGACGTCACCCCCGTCGCCCGCGGCACCGTCAGCACCGTCGCCGTATCACCGCCTCCCGCCCGCTGACCGACTCTCCGGAAGGACCCGTCTTGCTGCACCGCCCCGAACTCCACGGCACCCTGGGCGCCGTCTCCGCCAGCCACTGGCTGGCCTCCGCCACCGGGATGGCGATGCTCGACCGAGGCGGCAACGCCTTCGACGCGGCGGTCGCCGCCGCGCTGGTGTGCCAGGTCGTCGAGCCGCATCTGAACGGCCCGGCGGGCGACGTCCCGATCATGGTGTACGAGGCGGCGACCGGTACGACCCGGGTGATCTGCGGTCAGGGCCCGATGCCAGCCGCCGCCACCCCGGCGGCCTTCCACGCCCTGGGCCTGGACACGGTCCCCGGCTCGGGACTGCTGGCCGCCCCCGTCCCCGGCGCGTTCGGCGCCTGGATGCGGCTGCTCCGCGACCACGGCCGGCTCCGGGTCGAGGACGTACTCGAACCGGCCATCGGCTATGCGGACGGCGGCTATCCGCTGCTGCCGAAGGCGGCGGCGATGATCGAGGTGATGGCCCCCCTCTTCCGGGACGAGTGGACCGAGTCGGGCCGGACGTTCCTGCCCGGCGGGCGGGTCCCGGCCGCCGGGACCCGGATGCGCAATCCGGCCCTGGCCGAGGTGTACCGGCGGATCCTGGCCGAGGCGCGCTCCGCCACGCCCGACCGCGAGGGCCAGGCCGACGCCGCCGCCCGCGCCTTCTACGAGGGTTTCGTGGCCGAGGCGATCGACCGGTTCACCGCCACCGAGCAGATCGACTGCACCGGGCGGCACCACCGGGGGCTGCTCACCGGCGCCGATCTCGCCGCCTGGCGCGCGGGCTCCGAGCCGACGGTGAGCTGCGACTACCGGGGCCACCAGGTCCACAAGCCGGGCCCCTGGTCGCAGGGGCCGGTCTTCCTCCAGCAACTGGCCCTGCTGGAAGGGTTCGACCTGGGCGCGATGGAGCCCGGCGGCACCGAGCACCTCCATACCGTGGTGGAGGCCGCCAAGCTCGCCTTCGCCGACCGGGAGGCGTGGTACGGGGACCCGGAGCACGCCGACGTACCCCTGCGGGAGCTGCTGGACCCGGCCTACGCGGCGGACCGCAGGGCGCTGATCGGGCCCCGGGCCTCCGGGGAGCTGCGGCCCGGCTCGCCGGGCGGCCGCGAGCCGTGGATCCCGCCGGTCCGGGACGTCACACCCGTCCCGGGGCGGCCCGACTGGCTGGCCCAGCTCGGCGACGGCATCCCCACGGTGCTGCTGCGGACCGCCGCCAAGGGCGACACGACCTGTGTCAGCGCCACCGACCGGGACGGCAATATGGTCGTCGCCACGCCCAGCGGCGGCTGGCTGAAGAGTTCCCCGGTGGTCCCGGGGCTCGGCTTCCCCCTCGGCACCCGGGGCCAGATGGCCTGGCTCCAGGAGGGCCACAACAACACCCTGGCACCGGGCAAGCGGCCCAGGACCACGCTCAGTCCGTCGCTGCTGCTGCGGGACGGCCGTCCCCGGCTGGCGTTCGGCACTCCCGGTGGCGACCAGCAGGACCAGTGGACCCTCAACTTCCTCGTCCACCATCTCGACTTCGGGCTCGGTCCGCAGGCGGCGGTGGAGGCCCCGGCGTTCCACACCGATCACGTACCGACGTCGTTCACCCCCCGCACGGCCCGGCCGCTGACCCTGGCCCTGGAGGACTCCTTCCCCGCCGGAACCCTGGCCGGGCTGCGGGAACGGGGCCACGAGCTGCGCCTTGTGGCGCCGTACTCGCTGGGCAAGGTCTGTGCCACCGGGATCGACGCGGACGGCGGGGTACTGGCCGCCGCGAGCCCGCGCGGCGGCCAGGCCTACGCCGTGGTCCGCTGACCGCGCGCCGACGGAGGCGGTCCGGGTGGGGCCGCCCCCGTCGGCACATCGGCACATCGGCACGCTCAGTCCGCTTCCGCCCCCTCCGGTGCGAGCCGGGCGACCAGTCGCGCCACACTGTCGACGTCCCGGAAGTTCGACGGGACGAGGTCCCCCGGGCCCACCTCGGCATCGAACCGCTCGCCCAGGAACGCCACGAGGCGGGTGATGTTCATCGAGTTGAGCACCCCCCACTCCAGCAGCGGCGAGTCGGCGGCCAGTTCGGCGGAGGGGTCCCCGTCGAGGAATTCCGTACGGATGTACCGCTCGATCTCCTCGGCGGCTACGGCCTGGTCCATGGGCGTCGGTCGTCCTCTCCTCGTCATTTCGGCGGGTCGTCATTGCGGCGGGTCGCGGCGGCGGTGCCGGGTCCCGGCGCGGACGGCGGATGCTCGGGCGTGGCGTGGTCCTGGGCCGTGTCGTCGAAATGGCGCCGTCCGCCCGGAGGGCGGGGCCCGCGGCGTCCGGTGCGTGCGAATTCGCGACGACGGTGGGGGTCCCCGGCGAAGCCAGGGGGCGGTTTCCCCCGTACCGGACGTACTCGGGAATCCCGGCAACGCCGGGGGTACCTCCCCTGCCCGTAGGGCACAGGGGGAGAGTGCGCGTACCGGGCGTCGCGGGCCAGGCGGGATTCTGACGACACGGCCTAGCCGCCGCTCAGGGCCGTACGCAGCAGTGACCGGTCGGTCTTGCCGTTGCGGGTACGCGGCAGTTCGGGCACGGACACCACGGCGTCCGGGATCATGTAGCGGGGCAGCAGGGCGGCACAGTGCCGTTTGACCGCCAGCAGTCCCGGCGGCGCGGCGGCGCCGGGGACGACGACGGCGACCAGCCGGGCGGCGGTCCCCTCCCCGTCGACCAGGACGGCCGCCTCGTCGACCGCCGGATGGCGGGCGAGCACGGACTCGATCTCCCCGAGTTCGACCCGGTGTCCCCGGATCTTCACGAGCTGGTCGAGCCGTCCCCGGTAGTCGAAGCCGCCGTCGGCCCTGACCCGGACCAGGTCCCCGGTCCGGTACGGGCCCCGCTGGGCGGGGCGGCCCCAGTACCCGGCCATCACGGTCGGCCCGGCGACCACGAGTTCACCGTCCTCCAGCGGTCCGGCCCGCCCCCCGTCGGCCCGCTCCGCCCATGCCTCGTTCCCGGCGCAGACCCGGCCGATCGGCGGGGGCCCGCCGATATCCGCCTCCGTGACCTCGTGGAACGTACAGACATTGGTCTCGGTGGGGCCGTAGAGATTGAGGAACCGGACCCCGGGCCAGTGCCCGTACAGCCTGGCCAGCGGGGCGGCGGGGAACGGCTCCCCCGCGAAGAGCAGCGCCCGGAGCGCGGCCGGGCGCGGGGTGTCGCAGAGCCCGCCGTCACGCATCATCAGGACCAGGACGGAGGGCACCGAGTACCAGACCGTGATCCGCTCCTCGGTGAGGAACGCGGTCAGCTGGCGGGGCGCGTAGGCCAGTTCGGCGGGGACCAGCCGGACCGAGGCGCCCGCCAGGAACGCGGCGTAGAGATCGAGGACCGAGAGGTCGAAGCCGAAGGGCGCGTGGTTGGCGAACCGGTCGTGGCGGGTGGCGCCGAGTTCGGCGGCGGCCCAGCGGACGAAGGTCAGGGCGTTCCGGTGGGTGACGCAGACGCCTTTGGGCTCGCCGGTCGATCCCGAGGTGTAGAGGATGTAGGCGAGATCGTCCGGAGCCGGAGCCGGAGCCGGGAGTACGGTTCCGGGCCCGGCGCGGTCTCCGTCACCGCCGCCGCTCGGCTCGTCGGCGGGTGTGAGGTCGGCCGCTCCGACGGTGAGGACGGGGGGCGTGCCGAGGCCCGAGTCGTCCAGCGCTCCGGCCCGGTCCCGGTCGGTGACGAGGAGGGCGGCGCCGCAGCCCCGGGCGATCAGTACGGCCCGGCGGAGCGGGTTGGCCGCGTCGACGGGTACGTAGACGGCGGAGAGCCGCAGGACGGCCTGGAAGGCGACGACCGCGGTGACCGACTTCTCCAGCCAGATCACCACCCGGTCGCCGGGTCCCGCGCCCCGGGCCCGCAGCCGGGCCGCGAGCCGGTCGGCGGCCCGGTCGAGGGCGCCGTAGCTCAGTGCGCCGTCCGGGCCCGAGACGGCGGGGTCGCCGGGGGCGCGGCGGGCCGATTCGATCACGAGGGACGCCAGGTTCACAGCCCGAGCCCCTTCGCGATCAGCTCGTGCTGGATCTCGTTGGTTCCGGAGAAGAGCCGGGCCGGTACGGTGTCGCGCAGCGCGGCCTCCAGCCCCTCGTCGACGAGATAGCCCCGGGCGCCGAAGATCCGCAGGGCGTCGGAGGCGGCCCGGACCGCGGCCTCGGAGACGGCGAGTTTCGACAGGGCGCTGTCGGCGGCGGTGTGGTCGCCCCGGTCGAGCCGGAAGCAGGCCCGGTAGAGCAGCAGCCGGGCGCCTTCGAGCCGGAGCTTCATCTCCGCGATGCGGTGGGAGACGGCCTGGAAGTCGGCGATCCGGCGGCCGAACTGACGGCGCTGCCGGGCGTGGCCGACACAGCGGTCGAGCAGCCGGTCCATCAGTCCGAGATAGCCGGCGAAGAGACAGGCCCGTTCCCAGGCCATCGAGTGCTGGAAGACGGCGCCGCCCGCGCCCTCGCCGCCGAGCAGGTTTCCGGCGGGTATCCGGCACGCCTCGAAGTGGACGGCCCCGGCGGCGCAGGTGTCGAGGCCCATCTTGGCCAGCGGCCCGCCGACCCGGAGGCCGGGGGTGCCGCGTTCCACCACGAAGGCCGAGGTGCCGAGGAATCCGGCGGTGGGGTCGGTCACCGCGTAGGTGACGAAGACATCGGCGTCGGGGGCGTTGCTGGCCCAGGACTTGGCGCCGTCGAGGACATAGGTGTCGCCGTCGCGGACGGCCCGGGTGGTGATCGCGGCGATGTCCGAACCGGCGTCGGTCTCGGTCATGGCGTTGGCGGCGACGGAGTCCCCGGCGCACATCGCGGGCAGCAGCCGGGCGCGCAGCTCCGGGGAGCCGAACGTGGCGATCGGTACGGCGCAGGCGAGGAGATGGGCGCTGGTGGCGAAGACCAGTCCGGTGTCCTCGCAGCCCCGGCCGAACGCCTCCACCAGGTGCGCGGTGTCGAGGGCGCCGAGACCGCCGCCGCCGTACGACTCGGGGATGCAGAGCCCCAGCAGCCCCAGCTCCCCGCAGCGCCGCCAGGCGGTCCGCCGTTCGGAGCGGGCGTCGGGGGGCTCCCTGAGGGTCTTCTCGACCGTCGCGAGCATGGTGTCGTACGCGTCGGACTGCGCCTGCTGCCACTCCAGGAACATCACACCTCGCCGCTGGTGAAGGGATGAAGGGGCCTGCGGTACGGGGGCGGGGCCGGGGTCACGGCGGGTCGCCGCGCGCTCCGTTCTCCCCGGGCGCGCGGGCGGGTGCCGCGGCGGGGTCGGGCCGGGCACTCCGCTCGGACACGGACGGAACCTTTCGTCGGTACCGGGACGGACCTCGGGACGGACCTGTCGTGCGGGGACGCGCCGGCTCCCCGCCGTCGGCGGAGAGCTGACCAATGAGATGCCCAGCCGGAGGCCGGTGTACTCACCGGCGGGGGTAACGGGTTCCCGGGAGTACGGACCCGGGCCCGGCCGCGTCGGAGGGGGCGGTCCGCGTCCCGGTCCCGGCCGGGCTCACCGGGGTTCAGGACTCGGGGGTCGGGGAGACCGGGCCCCGGGGCTCCTTCGCGGCGACGGCGGAGGCCCGGGGCAGGACCGTGCCGAGGAGCAGCGGCGGCAGCGGGATCAGCAGCAGGATCGCGCCGCCGAGCGCCAGCAGGGGGAAGCCGCCCGCCGTCATGATCACTCCGGAGAGCAGTCCGCCGCCCGCGCCGACGACCAGGATGCCGACGTCCGTCAGGCTCTGGCCGCGGGCCCACGCGGACGGCGGCAGCGCGTCGGTGACCATGGCGGAGCCGCTGACGAAGGCGAGGTTCCAGCCGACGCCGAGCAGGATCAGCGCGGTGGAGAGGGCGGTCGCGGAGTGCGCCGGGAGCAGTGCGGCCAGCAGCGCCGACCCGATCAGGACGACGACGGAGAGTACGGCGGTGATCCGGCGGCCGACCCGGTCGGCGAGTATCCCGGAGACCGGGGACATCAGATACATGGCCCCCAGGTGGAGTCCGATGACCAGTCCGGCGGCCCCGGTGCTGTGTCCGTGGTCGGTCATATGGATCGGGGTCATCGTCATCACGGAGATCATCACGAGCTGGGCGAGGATCATCAGGGCGACCCCGGTGGCCAGTGTGGCGCGGCCACCCGGGACGGTGGTCCCGGTGCCGTCCTGGGAGTCCTCGGCGGCCTCCGGATCCGGTTCCGCGTCCGCGTCCGGTTCGGCGTCCGCGTCCGGTTCGGCGGGCGGGTCCGGTTCGGCGGGCGCGGTACGGGCGGTCAGCAGCGGGTCGGGCCGCAGCATCGCCCCGAGGACCAGGGCGGCCGCGGCGAATCCGGCGAAGGCCAGCAGGAAGGGACCTCCGACGGAGGGGATGCCGTGGCTCTCGGCGAACTCACCGGTGACACCGACCAGGTTGGGTCCGGCGACGGCCCCGGCGGAGGTGGCGAGGAGGACGGTGCCCACCGCGCGCGCCCGGCGGGCCGGGGCGGCGAGATCGGCCCCGGCGAACCGGGCCTGCATGATCGACGCGGTGCCCACGCCGTAGACCAGCAGTGCGGCCAGCAGCAGCGGCACGTTCTCCCAGGCGGTCGCGGCGACCGTACCGAGGCTGCCGGCGGCCCCGGTCGCGTATCCGGCGACCAGTCCGGGGCGCCGGCCCCGGGACCGGCTGATCCGGCCGATGCCGAGGGCGCCCAGGGCGGCACCGGCCGCGAAGAGCGCGCTCGGCACCCCGGCGAGCGAGGTGGAGCCCAGCATGGCCTCGGCGAGTACCGGCCCGATGGTGAACCCGGCGGCGAGCGCGGCTCCGCTGAGTACCTGGGCGACGGTCAGCACCACCAGGACCCGGCGCTGGGCGGGATGGTCTCCCTCCGCCCGCGGAACGGACCGGGCCGGGACCGTCCGGCTCCCGTCCCGCCCGGACTGCGGTGCCGGGGCGGGCGTACGGGACCGGGACCTCATGGCGGCGCTCCTCGCGTCGGTGGATCTGCCCGGACCCGCCCCGGCGGGGGGCGGGACGGGCCTTCTCGGGCGGTTCCGGAACCGGACCTCCGGAACCGGGCGTGAACCGGACGGGAACCGGGGCCGGAACGGGACCGGACCCGGCCCGGTACCGGGGTCGGGGTGCGGGTACCGGGTCGGGCCGGGGTATCGGGACCGGGACGGTCAGGCCGGGGTGTAGGGCTGGAGGTCGGCGATCTCCGTCAGCGGCATCTCCAGCCGCTCGTGGAGGAAGCGGACGATGGTCCAGTGCGGCAGCGCGCCCTCGTCGTACGCCCCGAACTCCCAGCAGTAGAGCGGGATCCAGCGCAGCGCCTCCTCGATGGTGCGCTCCCGGCCGGGCTCCTGCTGGTACTCCTCGTACCCGATGCTGCGGTGTTCGATGAAGAATCCGCCGGGCAGCCGGTTCTCACAGAAGTCCCGGTATTCCCGGGTCTGCAGAATCAGATAGTGCCAGATCTCGTCGATATGCTGGTCCACCGGAAGGAATAGACCGCCGAGTTGATCCCGGTGCCGCGAGACGAGATAGAGATACCGAAGACATTCGAGCACTTCCCGCTCGATGTCCTCCCGCGATTTCCCGGTCTGCCCGACGAAGTAGTCGACGACCTCGGTATGCAGCATCTCGCCGAGCAGTTCGCGGAGTTCGGCGGGGCTCATCGTCGTATGGGTCTGGGCGGCGGTGGTCATATGCTCTCCCGGGGTTCTCGGGTGCGGGGGCGGGGCGGTGGTCACCCGGCGGTGAGCCAGGCGTACTTCCCGGAGGCTCCGATCGGGATGTGCGTCCGGTGGCGGGCGGCGCAGGGGGCGCCGAGGAGTTCGCCGAGGTGCTTCTCCAGGGCGGTCCGCTCGGACGGGTCGAGCGGGGCGCCGTCGAAGGTCGTATACGCCAGGCGAGGGCCCCTCGGGTCGCCGGTGTTCAGCTGCCCCAGGAAGACCCGGGGCGACGCGGCGGCCAGACAGTCGTCCAGGTCGCCCTGGGAGACGGGCCCGTGCGGGGCCGTGAACACTTCCTTCTCCCGGCCGCAGAAGCGGGTGATCCGGGCCGGGTCCGGCGAGCCGTCGGCGGTACGGACCAGATCCCCGGAGCGGTAGCGGATCAGCGGCATCCAGGGGTTGCGGACGCTGGTGACGATCAGGCTGTGGAGATTGACGCCGGGGGCGACCGGGATCAGCTCCAGATGCATCCGGTCGAGATACGGGTGGTAGCGGCCGCCCAGGTCGCTGTAGGAGAGATAGCCCAGCTCCGTACTGCCGAAGAGGTCCACCACCGGGCAGTCGAGCCGGCTCTCCAGATAGCGGCGCACATTGACCGGGGTGTACTCGTACGCCGTGATGACACTGGCGGGCCGGGGGAAGTCGGCCCACAGGCCCCAGGCGACCGCCTTGCGGACCAGGTGGGCGAGATGGGGTCCCGAGCAGTCCAGGTGGTAGCGGCCTCCGGGGTGCGCGGAGCGCTCCGCGCGGATCTCCGCGATCATCCGCTCCACCTCCTCCCGGCTCCAGAGCGCCGGGTCGAGCCGGAGGTTGAGGTAGACGGTCCGCTCGTCGAGGCGGCGGTCGTCCAGCGAGGGCACGGGCCGGGCCGCCCCGGGGCCCCGCGGGACGGCGGACCGCGGGACGGCGGGCTGCGGCGCCGGGCGGCCGGTGCGGGCGGTCTCCCGGGCACGGGCGTTGACCCGGGCGACGTGCTCGGTGGCGAGGACCGTGGTCAGCGAGACCCGGCGGCAGCCGTCGTGCCAGGTGCCGGAGATCTCGGGATGCTCGCTCCAGAGCCGGTAGTAGGAGGTGAGCAGGAAGTACGGGGGCCGGATGATCTGCATCCGGGCGTGGTTCGTACCGGTGGAGAGCACGAACTCGGCCTCGCCGCGCTCCAGCGCGGCGGTGAGCGCCGGGGTCGTCCAGTTGCGGGGGAAGTCCCGGGCGATCTCCGGCTTCTCCAGTACGGGGAAGTGTCCCCGGGCGACGGAGTCCCGGTAGAGGGGGATGTCCCGGACGAGTTCGATGGTGCCGGGGCCCGGCTGACCGTCCGCGGTGATGTCCACAGTGACCTTCCGTCGGCGGGAGGGACCCGGTCCGGCCGGGCCCGCCCACGGGGGTGCCATGGGCGGTTCCGGGCGCAGGGGGGACCGGGGTTGGGGCCGTGGAGCAGGAGCCGGGCGGCGGTGGGGGAAGTCCGCCGCCCGGACCGTTCCGCGGGATCTCCGTCCGGTCCGGCGCGGCTCGTTCAGCCGTACCCGACGGGGATCCGCGGCGAGGTGTGGTACGTCAGGAAATACAGCCGGCCTTCGGCGCGGCGCTGATGCAGCCGGCCTTCGCGGTCGCGCTGATGCAACCGTTCTTCTCACCGGCCGCGGCCGAATTGGCGGAATTCCAGGCCCGCCAGACGTCGTCCTGGGCCATCTTCTTGATGAGCTTTTCCATTTCGGACCTCCGGTAATCGGGGCTGCGGCCGGCGGGCCGCACTTCCGTAAGGAAAATTAAGATCTTCGCCATGATCTCGTCAATGGATCTTGTATGAGAGTCCCCTCATCGAGAAGCCTTACTTCATGGGAGAGTTCTCATGTTTCTCATCCGACGCCGTCCCGGAACCGGCCCTGATACGCGCCGAGCCCGCCGGATCCGGACGGACCAAGCGGGCGAAAAGGGCGCGTGAAAAGAGGGAGCGGCACCGGCCGGGGGAATCCCCCCGGCCGGTGCCGCTCCCGGACTCAGTCCTCGTCCTCCAGATCGCCCTCGGTCTCCAGGTACGCCTCGCGGAGCGCGGCCAGGACCGCCGGGTCCGGCTTCTCCCAGAGGCCGCGGGACTCGGCCTCCAGCAGGCGTTCCGCGATGCCGTGGAGGGCCCAGGGGTTGGCCTCCTGGAGGAAGGCGCGGTTCGTGGGGTCGAGCACGTACGTCTCGGTGAGCTTGTCGTACATCCAGTCGGCGACGACGCCCGTGGTGGCGTCGTAGCCGAAGAGGTAGTCGACGGTGGCGGCGAGTTCGAAGGCGCCCTTGTAGCCGTGGCGGCGCATCGCCTCGATCCACTTGGGGTTGACCACCCGGGCCCGGAAGACCCGGGAGACCTCTTCGACCAGGGTGCGGGTGCGGACCGTCTCGGGGCGGGTGGAGTCGCCGATGTACGCCTCGGGGGCGGTGCCGCGCAGGGCGCGGACGGTGGCGACCATTCCGCCGTGGTACTGGAAGTAGTCGTCGGAGTCGGCGATGTCGTGTTCGCGGGTGTCGGTGTTCTTCGCCGCGACCGCGATCCGGCGGTACGCCGTCTCCATCTCCTCCCGGGCCGGACGGCCGTCGAGCTCCCGGCCGTAGGCGTAGCCGCCCCAGACCGTGTAGACCTCGGCGAGGTCGGCGTCGGTGCGCCAGTCGCGGGAGTCGATGAGCTGGAGGAGTCCGGCGCCGTAGGTCCCGGGCCGGGAGCCGAAGATCCGGGTGGTGGCGCGCCGTTCGTCGCCGTGTTCGGCCAGGTCGGCCCGGACATGGGCGCGGACATGGTTGATCTCGGCGGGCTCGTCGAGCGCGGCGACCAGGCGGACCGCGTCGTCGAGGAGGCCGATGGTGTGCGGGAAGGCGTCGCGGAAGAAGCCGGAGATCCGGAGTGTGACGTCGACCCGGGGGCGGCCGAGTTCCTCGTACGGTACGGCCTCCAGGCCGGTGACCCGGCGCGAGGCGTCGTCCCAGACGGGGCGGACGCCCAGCAGGGCCAGGGCCTCGGCGACGTCGTCGCCCGCCGTACGCATGGCGCTGGTGCCCCACAGGGACAGTCCGACCGAGGTGGGCCATTCGCCGTTGTCGGCGCGGTAGCGCTCCAGGAGCGATTCGGCGAGCGCCTGGCCGGTCTCCCAGGCCAGCCGGGAGGGGACGGCCTTGGGGTCGACGGAGTAGAAGTTGCGGCCGGTCGGAAGGACGTTGACCAGTCCGCGCAGCGGCGAGCCCGAGGGTCCGGCGGGGACGAAGCCGCCCGCCAGGGCGTGCACGGCGTGGTCGAGTTCGGCGGTGGTCCCGGCGAGCCGGGGGACGACCTCGCGGGCGGCGAAGTCGAGGACGGCGGCGACCTCGTCGCCGTGTTCGGCGGGGACCGCGGCCGGGTCCCAGTCCGCCGCCTCCATGGCCTCGACCAGGGCGCGGGCCTTGGCCTCCGCCGCGTCGGCGGTGGTCCGGGTGGCGGCGGACTCGTCCAGGCCGAGGGCCTCGCGGAGCCCGGGCAGGGCCGTCGTGCCGCCCCAGATCTGCCGGGCCCGCAGGATGGCCAGGACGAGGTTGACCCGGTCGGGCCCGGCCGGCGGGGCGCCCAGGACGTGCAGTCCGTCGCGGATCTGGGCGTCCTTGACCTCGCAGAGCCAGCCGTCGACATGGAGCAGGAAGTCGTCGAAGCCTTCGTCGTCGGGGCGGTCGGCGAGACCCAGGTCGTGGTCGAGCTTCGCGGCCTGGATCAGGGTCCAGATCTGGGCCCGGATCGCGGGCAGCTTCGCCGGGTCCATGGCGGAGATCTGGGCGTACTCGTCGAGGAGCTGTTCGAGCCTGGCGATATCGCCGTAGGAGTCGGCCCGGGCCATCGGCGGCACCAGATGGTCGATCAGGGTGGCGTGCACCCGCCGCTTGGCCTGGGTGCCCTCGCCCGGGTCGTTGACCAGGAAGGGGTAGACCAGCGGCAGATCGCCGAGGGCCGCGTCGGGGCCGCAGGCGGCGGAGAGTCCGGCGTTCTTGCCGGGCAGCCACTCCAGATTGCCGTGCTTGCCGAGGTGGATCATGGCGTCGGCGCCGAAGCCGCCGTCGGCGCGGGAGGCAGCGATCCAGCGGTAGGCGGCCAGATAGTGGTGGGACGGCGGCAGATCGGGGTCGTGGTAGATCGCGATCGGGTTCTCGCCGAAGCCGCGCGGCGGCTGGATCAGGACGAGGAGATTGCCGTAGCGGAGGGCGGCGAGCACGATGTCGCCCTCCGGGTTGGCGGAGCGGTCGACGAACATCTCGCCGGGCGCGGGGCCCCAGTGCTCCTCGACGGCGGTCCGCAGCTCCTCGGGGAGGGCGGCGAACCAGCGCCGGTAGTCGGCGGCGGGGACCCGGACCGGGTTGCGGGCGAGCTGCTCCTCGGTGAGCCAGTCCTGGTCGTGGCCGCCCGCGTCGATCAGCGCCCGGATCAGCTCGTCGCCGTCGCCGGAGGCCAGTCCCGGAATGTCGGCGCCGCCGAAGTCGTAGCCCTCCTCGCGCAGTCGGCGCAGCAGGGCGACGGCGCTGGCGGGGGTGTCGAGGCCGACGGCGTTGCCGATCCGGGAGTGCTTGGTCGGATACGCGGAGAGGACGAGCGCGATCCGCTTCCCGGCGGCGGGGATGTGGCGGAGCCGGGCGTGCCGGACGGCGATTCCGGCGACCCGGGCGGCCCGCTCGGGGTCGGCGACGTAGGCGGGGAGCCCGTCGGCGTCGATCTCCTTGAAGGAGAACGGGACGGTGATCAGCCGGCCGTCGAACTCGGGGACGGCGATCTGGCTGGCGGCGTCCAGCGGGGAGACGCCCTCGTCGTTCTCCTCCCAGACGCTGCGGGGGCCGGTCAGACACAGGGCCTGGAGGATCGGTACGTCGAGCCGGGTGAGGGCGCCCGCGTCCCAGGACTCGTCGTCGCCGCCCGCGGACGCCTCGGCGGGCTTGGTGCCGCCCGCGGCGAGCACCGTGGTGACGATGGCGTCCGCGGCCCGCAGCGTCTCGATCAGCTCGGGTTCGGGGGCCCGCAGGGATGCCACGTAGAGCGGCAGGGGGCGGGCGCCCGCGTCCTCGACGGCCGTGCACAGGGTGTCCACGAAGCCGGTGTTGCCGCTCATGTGGTGGGCCCGGTAGTAGAGCACGGCGATCGTCGGCGCCCCGGCCGGGACGGTCCGCGCGGTCCGCTCCAGCGGCCCCCAGGAGGGTGCGGGCGCGGGAGCGTCGAAGCCGTGTCCGGTCAGGAGCACGGTGTCGGAGAGGAAGCGGGCGAGCTGCTCCAGATTGGCGGGGCCGCCGTGGGCGAGATAGGCGTGGGCCTCGGCGGCGATCCCGACGGGCACCGTGGACGCGGCCATGAGCTGGGCGTCGGGAGCCTGCTCGCCGGTGAGGACGACGACGGGCCGGTCCCCGGCGAGCAGCAGGTCGAGGCCGTCCTGCCAGGCGCGTACGCCGCCGAGGAGGCGGACGACGACGAGGTCGGCGCCGTCGAGGAGCGCGGGCAGGTCGTCGAGCGGGAGCCGGGCGGGGTTGGCGAACCGGTAGGGCACCGGACCGGCCGCCGCACGGGCGCTCAACAGGTCGGTGTCGGACGTCGACAGGAGCAGGATCATGCGGCGCCTGGCCTTCCTCGGGGTCCGCGCCCCGGGTGGTGTCGGACGGCGGGAGTTCCTGGCTCGCCCGGCTCCGTGAGGGCCGGGTTCACAGTGGCGGGACCGCGCCGGATTCGCACCGGGCTTCCTCCCCTGTCGCCGTCGTGGCGATGGCGGACCGGATGATCCGCCGATGAGCATAGTAAGGGTCGAGTCCACGAAGGGTGGAGGGCGTGTCCGGTGTGATGGTCGGTATGCTCGCCGGCATGCCCACGCCCCCTCCTCCTTCGTCGTCCCAGGCCACAGCGGTCTCACGGGACCGGGGCGACGCCTGCCCGGGGACGCTGAGGCTGCACGCGGCCGATGACGGCGCCCTGGCTCGGGTCCGGATCCCGGGGGGTGTGCTGACCGCCCGGCAGGTGGCGGCCCTGGCGGACGCGGCCGGGCGGTGGGGCGACGGCGCGCTGTATCTGACCTCCCGGGGCAATGTGCAGCTGCGGGGGTTGTCCGACGGCTGCGCCGGTGAACTCGCGGCGGCCCTGGCGGCGGCCGGGCTGCTGCCCTCGTACGGCCACGAGCGGGTCCGCAACGTGGTGGCGTCGCCGCTCGCCGGGCTCGACGGGCTCGGCGTCCGGGACGTCCGCGACTGGCTGGTGGCGCTGGACGCGGCGCTCTGCGGCAGCGACCGGGCCCGGGAGCTCTCGGGCCGGTTCCTGTTCGCCCTCGACGACGGCCGGGGGGACGTGGCGGCGCTCGGCGCCGATCTGACGGTACGGGCGGTGCCCGGCGGCGCGGCCCTGCTGACCGCGGGCGCTTCGGCCCGGGGCCTGCTGGTGCCGGGCGGGGACGCGGCGCGGGCGGCGCTGCTGGCGGCCGAGGTGTTCCTGGCGCTGGCGGCGGAGTGCGGCGCGCGGGTCTGGCGGATCGCGGAACTCCCCGTACCGCCTGATGAATTGACACGTGCCATCGGTGCGGGTCTGACGGCGGCCGGGATCGACGCCCGGCCCGCTTCCGGGGACGCGCCGGTGACGGCTCCCCCGCCGCCGGGGATCACCGGCGACGCCCTCGCCGTCCACGCCCCGCTGGGCACGATCACCGCCGGGCAGTGGCGGGAACTGACCGCCACCGCCGCCGCGGCCCCCGGCGCCGAGCTGCGGCTGACACCCTGGCGGGGGGTCGTGGTGCCGGTGCGCGGACTGGGTCCGCGGGAGACCGCCGACGCCCTCGGCCGGCTGGCCCGTACCGGACTGGTCACCGACGCCGGGTCGCCGTGGCCCCGGGTCGGCGCCTGTATCGGCCGCCCCGGCTGCGCCAAGTCGCGGTCCGACGTACGGGCGGACGCGGCCCGTACCCTCGCCGACGCGGCCCGGTCGCCGCTGCCGCTGTACTGGTCCGGCTGCGAGCGCCGCTGCGGCCGCCCCCCGGGCGACCGGATCGACGCGGTCGCGGCCCCGGACGGCGGCTACCACCTGACCACCACCGCCGCGGGCCGGCCCGCGGACACCGTCCGCCTGGACGACCCCACCCGGCTCGCCGCCGCCCTGGCGGCGATCGCCCCATGACCCGTACGACGACGACCGAGAGCAGCGAGAACACCGTGACCCCGTACGACTACGAGAAGGACGGGGCGGCCATCTACCGTCAGTCCTTCGCCACCATCCGCGCGGAGGCGGACCTGGCGGATCTGCCCGCCGACGTCAGCCGGGTCGCGGTCCGGATGATCCACGCCTGCGGCATGGTCGACCTGGTACGCGATATCGCCTACTCGCCCGGGGCGGTGGCGAGCGCCCGCGCCGCCCTGCTCGCCGGCGCGCCGATCCTCTGCGACGTCCAGATGGTCGCCAGCGGCGTGACCCGCAAGCGGCTGCCCGCCGGGAACGACGTGGTCTGCACGCTCTCCGACCCGGCCGTTCCGGAGCTGGCCGCGAAGCTCGGCACCACCCGCAGCGCCGCCGCCATGGAGCTGTGGCGGGACCGGCTCGAAGGCTCCGTGGTCGCCGTCGGCAACGCGCCGACCGCCCTCTTCCGGCTGCTGGAGATGATCGAGGAGGGCGCGCCCAGGCCCGCCGCCGTGATCGGCGTCCCGGTCGGCTTCGTCGGCGCGATGGAGTCCAAGGAGGCCCTGGCCGCCCACCCCTCGGGGCTGGAACACCTGGTGGTCCGGGGCCGGCGCGGCGGCAGCGCCATCGCCGCCGCGGCCCTCAACGCGATCGCGAGCGAGGAAGAATGAGCGGCAAGCTGTACGGGGTCGGGCTCGGTCCCGGCGATCCGTCGCTGATGACGGTCCGGGCGGTCGAGGTGATCGCCGAGGCCGATGTGATCGCCTATCACAGCGCCCGGCACGGGCGGTCCATCGCCCGCTCCATCGCGGCCCGGCATCTGCGCGCCGACCATGTCGAGGAGCCGCTGGTCTATCCGCTCACCACGGAGACCACGGACCATCCCGGCGGCTACCGGGGCGCGATGGAGGACTTCTACACGGAGGCGGCGGCCCGGCTCGCCGTCCATCTCGACGCGGGCCGTACGGTCGCGGTCCTCGCGGAGGGCGATCCCCTCTTCTACGGCTCCTACATGCATATGCACAAGCGGCTGGCGGACCGCTACGACACCGAGGTGATCCCCGGGGTGACATCGGTGTCGGCGGCGGCGGCCCGGCTGGGGACGCCGCTCGTCGAGGGCGAGGAGGTGCTGACGATCCTGCCGGGCACCCTGCCCGAGGAGGAGCTGACGGCCCGGCTCGCCGCGACCGACGCGGCCGTGGTGATGAAGCTGGGCCGGACGTTCGCCAAGGTGCGTACGGCGCTGGAGGGCGCGGGCAGGCTGGCGGACGCCCGGTACGCGGAGCGGGCCACGATGGCCGGGGAGCGGCTGGCGGATCTCGCCGGCGTGGACCCGGAGTCGGTGCCGTACTTCTCGGTGGCGGTACTGCCGAGCCGGGTGGACGCGGTCCGCCCGGAGCCGGGGACGGCCGGGGCGCACGAGCCGAACGGTTCCGCCGGGGAAGTCGTCGTGGTCGGTACCGGGCCCGCCGGGCCGCTCTGGCTGACGCCGGAGTCCCGGGGCGCGCTGGCCGCCGCCGACGATCTGGTCGGCTACACCACCTATCTGGACCGGGTGCCGGTCCGTCCGGGGCAGCGCCGCCACGGCTCGGACAACCGGGTCGAGGCCGAGCGCGCCGAGTTCGCCCTGGAACTGGCCGGGTCGGGCCGGCGGGTGGCGGTGGTCTCCGGGGGCGATCCGGGGATCTTCGCGATGGCCACGGCGGTGCTGGAGGCGGCGTCGGCGCCGGAGTACGCGAACGTCCCGGTCCGGGTGCTGCCCGGGGTGACCGCCGCCAACGCGGCCGCCGCCCGGGCCGGTGCGCCGCTGGGGCACGACTACGCGACGGTCTCCCTGTCGGACCGGCTGAAGCCCTGGGAGGTGATCGCGGAGCGGCTGCGCGCGGCGGCCGGGGCCGATCTGGTGCTGGCGCTCTACAACCCGGGTTCCCGCAGCCGTACCTGGCAGGTGGCGAAGGCCCGTGAGCTGCTGCTGGAGCACCGGGCCCCGGAAACGCCGGTGGTCGTGGCGCGGGACGTCGGCGGCCCGGGTGAGCGGGTGCGGATCGTCCGGCTCGCGGAGCTGGACCCGGCCGAGGTCGATATGCGGACGATCCTGCTCGTCGGCTCGTCGCAGACCCGGGTGGTACGGCGGGGTGACGGCGAGGAGGTCGTCTGGACGCCCCGCCGCTATCCGGAGGCGTGAGCCCTCGGAGCCGGACGGCTGTCGGCCCGCTGTCCCCGGACCCCGCCGCCGTCGGCCCGGCCGCCTTCGGGGCGGCAGGCCGGCCGGCGGGGCCCGGCGGGGCCGGTTCAGCGCGTCAGGGGTCCGTACGCCGTACGGATCCACTCGACGGCCTCGGCCGGACCGGGCACGACCGGCACCCCCGCGGGCACCGGCGGTCTGCGGACCACGACCACCGGCAGCCCCGCCTCGCGGGCGGCCGTCAGTTTGGGCGCGGTGGCCGCTCCCCCGCTGTCCTTGGTGACCAGGACGTCGATCCGGTGATCCCGCAGCAGGGCCCGTTCCCCGTCGAGGGTGAAGGGGCCCCGGTCGAGCACGACCTCGGTCCGGGCCGGGCACGGCGGCTCGGGCGGGTCGACCGAGCGGACCAGGAACCACGGGTCGTCCAGGTGGGCGAAGGCCGCGAGCCCCATCCGGCCGGTCGTGAGGAAGATCCGGCGGCCGAGCCCCGGCAGCAGCGCGGCGGCCCCGGCGAGCGATCCGGCCTCGTGCCAGTCGTCGCCGTCGACCGGACCCCAGCCGGGGCGCCGCAGCGCCAGCAGGGGAACATGGGCGGTGGCGGCCGCCAGGGCCGCGTTGAAGCTGATCGTTCCGGCGAAGGGGTGGGTGGCGTCGACCAGCAGATCCACGGTGTGCTCACGGAGCCAGTCGGCGAGACCGTCGGCGCCGCCGAAGCCGCCGATCCGGACCTCGCCGGGCGGCAGCCGGGGGGTGGCCACCCGTCCCGCCAGGGAGCTGGTGACCCGTGGCCCCGACGGCGGATCGACGGCCGTCAGCAGCTCGGCCAGACGGCGGGCCTCGGTGGTACCGCCCAGAATCAGAATGTGCACTTCGGTCCCGTTTCCGGCATGGCGTCGCCCTTTCCTGTGAGCCCCTCATGAACAGCAAGGCCGAGGGGGGCCGCGACGCCCAACTCAAGCACACCGGTCTGCGGCCGGGGTGGACGACCGGCGCCTGCGCGACGGCCGCCACGACCGCCGCGTACACGGCGCTGCTCACCGGCGACTTCCCCGACCCGGTGACGATCACCCTGCCCCGGGGGCAGACCCCGTCGTTCGCCCTCGCGGTCGAGGAGCTGGGGGACGGCCGGGCCATGGCGGGGGTGGTGAAGGACGCCGGTGACGATCCGGACGTCACCCACGGGGCGCTGATCCGGGCGACGGTACGGCGGCTGCCCGCCGGGTCCGGGGTGGTGTTCCGGGCGGGTCCCGGGGTGGGGACCGTGACCCGGCCGGGGCTGCCGCTGCCGGTCGGCGAGCCCGCCGTGAACCCGGTGCCCCGGCGGATGATGCGCGACCATGTCGCCGAGGTGGCCGCGCGCTGCGGCGGCGACGGCGATGTGGAGATCACGATCTCGGTGGACCACGGCGAGGAGATCGCCCGCTCCACCTGGAACCCCCGGCTGGGCATCGTCGGCGGGCTCTCGGTCCTGGGGACGACGGGGATCGTGGTGCCGTACTCCTGCTCGGCGTGGATCGACTCGATCCGGCGCGGGGTGGACGTGGCGAGGGCGGCGGGCCGGACCCATGTCGCCGGATGCACCGGTTCGACGTCGGAGCGGACGGTGGTCGCCGAGTACGGGCTGCCCGAGGACGCCCTGCTCGACATGGGCGACTTCGCGGGCGCCGTACTGAAGTACGTCCGCCGCCATCCGGTGGACCGGCTGACGATCTGCGGCGGGTTCGCCAAGCTCTCCAAGCTCGCCGCGGGCCATCTCGATCTCCACTCCGCCCGTTCCCAGGTCGACAAGGGCTTTCTCGCGGCGCTCGCCCGGTCCGGCGGTGCCGACGAGGCGCTGACGGCGGAGATCGCGGACGCCAATACGGGGCTCGCCGCCCTCCAGCTCTGCCGCGCCGCCGGGGTGCCGCTGGGCGATCTGGTGGCGGTGAAGGCCCGGGACGAGGCCAGGGCGGTACTGCGGGGGGCGCCGGTCGCGGTCGATGTGATCTGTATCGACCGGGCCGGAACGGTCGTGGGCCGCAGTCCGGTGCTCTGAGCGGCCGTACGAGCACCCGGGTCCCGGCCTTACGGACGTACGGGGGTCACGGCGGCGGGCCGCTCGGCCCGTGTCCGGAGAACAGCGCCGCCCGCCCGGAGGTCGGGTCCCCCCGGCCGAGCCAGGGGGCGGTCTCCCTCGTACCGGACGTACTCGGGAACCCCGGCAACGCCGGAGGCCCCTCCCGTGCCCGAAGCGCTACGGGGCCGAGTGCGCGGGCCGGACGCCGCGGGCCGGGCGGGACTTTCCGGACACGCCCTCGGCCCGCACCCGGGCCGGGTCAGCAGTCGTGCCGGTCCCGTTCGGGCGAGTAGAGGTGGCTGTCGCGGAAGTGCTCGGCGCCGAGGGTCCGCCCGACCATGATGACCGCGGTCCTGACGACACCCGCCGCCTTCACCTTCCCGGCGATCTCGTCGAGCGTGCCGCGGATGATCAGCTCGTCGGGGCGGGAGGCGTAGGCCACCACGGCGGCGGGGCAGTCGGCGCCGTACCTCGGCAGCAGTTCGGCCACCACCCGGTCCACGTAGGAGGCGGCCAGGTGGAGCACGATCAGGGCCCCGCTGCGGCCCAGGGTGTCCAGGTCCTCGCCGTCCGGCATGGCGGTGGCCCGCTGGGCGATCCGGGTGAGGACGACGGTCTGGCCGACCGTGGGCACGGTCAGCTCCCGCTTCAGGGCCGCCGCGGCGGCGGCGAAGGCGGGGACCCCGGGGACGACCTCGTACGGGATCCCGGCCGCGTCGAGCCGCCGCATCTGCTCGGCGACGGCGCTGAACACCGACGGGTCGCCGGAGTGCAGCCGGGCCACGTCGTGCCCGGCCTCGTGGGCGCGGACGAACTCCTCGGTGATCCGGTCCAGATCCAGCCGGGCGGTGTCCACCAGCCGGGCGTCCGGCGGGCATTCGGCCAGCAGCTCGGTGGGGACGAGGCTGCCCGCGTAGAGGCAGACCCGGCAGGCGGCGAGCGTCCGGGCGCCGCGCACCGTGATCAGATCGGCGGCGCCGGGCCCGGCTCCGATGAAGTACACGGTCATCTGTCGGCTCCTGCGGTCGCTGCGGGGGGATCGAGGGGGTCGGCGGATCCGGGGGCGGCCGGGGCCGGGGCCGGGCCCTCGGGTTTCCGGACGGACCACTGGGTGACGGGCATCGTCTGCCGCCAGCCGGTGAAGCCGCCCACGGGGACGGCGTGGGCCACGGCGAGCCGGACCAGTTCGCCGCCGTGGCGGCGGTAGGCGTCGGCGAGCAGGGCCTCGGATTCCAGCGTGACGGTGTTGGCGACCAGCCGGCCGCCGACGGGCAGCGCCTCCCAGCAGGCGGCCAACAGCCCGGGGGCGGTCAGCCCGCCGCCGATGAAGACGGCGTCCGGGCGCGGGAGTCCGGTGAGCGCGGCGGGCGCGGCGCCGGTCACCACCCGTATCCCGGGGACGCCGAGCCGGTCGGTGTTGCGGGATATCCGCGCGGCGCGCGCCGGGTCGCGTTCGACGACGACGGCGCGGCAGGCGGGGTGGGTCCTGGCCCACTCCACGGCGATCGAGCCCGAGCCGCCGCCGACGTCCCACAGGAGTTCGCCGGGCGCCGGGGCGAGGACGCCGAGGGTGGCGGCCCGGACATGGCGCTTGGTGAGCTGGCCGTCGTGCTCGTAGGCGTCGTCGGGGAGCCCGGGTACGGCGCCGAGCCGGAGGGCGCCGGGGGCCGCTTCGCACTCGACGGCGACGATGTTCAGCGGATCGCCGGGTGCCGTGCCGGACGGCCGGTCGTCGGCCGTGACGGGGCCGGTGATCCGCTCCTCCCGCGCGCCGAGCCGCTCCAGGACCCGGATCCGGCTCGGTCCGAAGCCCCGGTCCCGCAGCAGGGCGGCGACCGCGTCGGGGGTGGTGGCGTCGGCGCTCAGCACCAGCAGCCGCCGCCCGTGGTGCAGGGCGGCGGCGACCCGGGCCACCGGGCGGCCCACGACGGTGACGACCTCGACGTCCTCCTGCGGCCAGCCGAGCCGGGCGCAGGCGTGGGAGACGGAGGACGGATGGGGCAGTACGTGTACGGCCCCGGCGCCGAGGATCTCGGTGAGGGCGCGTCCGATCCCGTAGAACATGGGGTCGCCGCTGGCCAGTACGGCGATCCGGCGGCCGGTGTGCGCGGCGAGCAGTCCGGGTACGGCGGGCCGCAGCGGCGAGGGCCAGGCCATGCGCTCCCCGGCGCACTCGCCCGGCAGCAGAGCGAGCTGTCGCGGTCCGCCGATGACGACCTCGGCGCCGCCGAGCGCGGCCCGGGCCGGGGCGGTCAGTCCGGCCCAGCCGTCGGCGCCGATCCCGACGACGGTCACGGTCACGGGAGCGGGGTCGAGGTCGGGCGCGGCGGCGGCCGGTGCGGCTGGATCGGACGTCACGTACGCGGTACCTCGGGCTCGGGAAGGGCGACGGAGAGGCACTTTACGGGGCGTCGGCGATCAGGGTCCTGCCGGGTGTCCCGATGGCGTCGTCCGAGGTCGGAGCGCGTCCGGGTCCGGGGCCGGGCGGGTCAGGCGCGGGCGGCCAGCAGGACCGCGTAGAGGATCAGTACGGCGGCGCCCAGGACGATGCCCGCCCGGGCCGGGGCTCGGCGTGCGAGCCCCGCTGCCGCAGCGCCAGGTAGCCGGTGAGCAGGGCCAGCGGTCCCAGCAGCGGGGTGAGCAGGAAGAAGCCCAGGACTCCGCAGATCACGCTGGTGAGGGCGAGGACCGTGGCGAGAGGGTGGGCGCCGGAACGGGTCAGGAACTTGGAGGCGTACACGATCGGACTCCTCTGTCGTCTCGTCGATTCGCGTCCTTCCAAGGGGCGGCTACCCGTTCCGGGCCCGGACACGCCTCGTCCGCCCGAGCCGGGAGGGCCGGGGCGGACGAGGCGCATGGGGAATGCGGGGTGAGCGGTGGTCAGCCGGTCTGGGCGAGGGTGGCGAAGAGGAGCGAGCCGAGGACGGTGGAGCCCGCGATGGTGAGCATGGAGAACCGGAGCAGCCGCTCCCGGCGGCCCTCTCCCGGGTGGCGGCCCGGGACGGTGGCTTCCTGGGCCGCGTCCGGCCGGGCGAGCCGGGTGCCGGTGAGGGCCAGGAGCCGGGCGACCAGGGGCTGCGGGGTGCCGCCGAGGACGAGGGAGACCCCGGCCCGGGCCGCCGTCTCGGCCACCCGCTCCAGATGGCGCAGCCCGGCGCAGTCCAGCAGTCCGACGGCGGTGACGTCGATCCGGATGCCCGCCGGACGGCAGGCGAGACAGAGATCGAGGAGGGCGTCCAGCTCCGCCCCGGTCTCCAGGTCCACCTCGCCCCAGAGCCGGACCTCGGCCCAGGCGGTGCCGTCGCCCGCCGGGCCGGTGAAGACGGTGCGATGACCGAACCGGCGGCGCGGCGGGGTCACCCGGAGTCCCGGGCGAGGACGCGCCGGCACGGCAGGGCGGCGGCGGTGGTGCCGGGGACGTGGCACCGGGAACGGCCGGGTCGTCGGACGTGGGGGACGGATGTGCTCATGGAACTGCTCCTCGGACGAGGCCGGGCGGTACGGCGCCGGGACGGGCACGGCCACGCGCGAAGGGGGAAGCGTGGGCATGCGCCGACGGACGGGCCGACGGAGTCGGGCACCGCGTATCGGGCGTCGTGCCTGCATTCCGAAGCACGTGTTGCGCGTGTGCCCTTCCCCCGCGGGGGCAAACGCGGGGGCGGGCGCAGGGGAGATGTTGGCCGGTAATCGATGCTTCGAGTGGCCGACGGCAGGCGTAGGCCGTCCGCGGTCCGCGGACCGCGTCCGCGCCTACGAGCGCACCGAGGTCTTCCCGTACGACCCCGACTGGGTCTTCGACGCCACCTT
>NZ_JBEYIS010000046.1:0-64638 GCF_040635975.1 Streptomyces sp. NPDC006798 | reverse complement strand
CCCGCTACCACCGCACACCCCACCCCCAGAGCAGCCCAGATCGCCGCGGCGATCCAGCCCCGCGGATACTCCCCACCCACCCACGCGTGCGCGGGCCAGGCGGGTGGGGTGATCCGTTCGGGCTAGTCGGGCGTGTGGTTGGGGAGTTGGGAGCGCGTGGGGCTCCGGGCGGGTCCGCTGCGCTCCCCCGCCTGACGGTCCCTCCGGCTGCGCCTCCAGAACCGTTGGGCCCGCAGAGCGGGCCCGGGGCTGGCAGTGAGAGAGGGGTAGGTCGCTCGTTGGGGCGAGTTCCAGTATAGCGGGTGCATCAGAATGATGCAGCATGTACCATTGGCGAAAACACAGGACACCCCCCAACCATCGGGACGGGGCACGCTATTTGATGAATGGTCAGCCCGGAGGTCTATCGACACAAGGGGCGCGAGTAATTACGACTTAGGAGGCTGTGGACCTGAGCCACAGAACGGAACCTCAGATATGAGTAGGTCTCAATTCCGGCGGGCGGAGGTGCCGGAGTCGATCGGCCCCCAGGGCCGGGCGGCGGAACCCGTCACGGGGCCTGTTCCTCCTTTTGGCGCTTGTCGGTCGTGCCGACCACTGCCCGCACTGTGCGGAGGACCCGGACGCGAAGCCGCCTCAGCCACAGGGCTCTGGCCCGGAGTTGGTCGGCGGCGGGATGGATGCGTATAGAGCGATCAAGCATCATCGCAGGTCAGCCACTATGTGATGTATCGCTGCAGGCTATTTGAATGTCAGATCCGGACGCACCGTTCCCCTGGAGGGGAAATGATCATGTGCCCGGATCCGGAGAGTTCGGCGTGGCGGGTTCCCCTCCAGGGGAAACGCCCACTACGGTCAGAGCGCGTACATCGTTCCCCTCCAGGGGAAAGCCCGAGGTGAGGAGCGGTATGGGCCGGGCAAGGCCAGCAGTGAACACTGCCAGCGGCGAGTACCTCCAACTGGAGCTGCTCGACAAGGACGACAAAGCCTTCGCGTGGAGCGGCGGCGGACGGCACGTCAACGCCAGCAAGAAGCTGGGCGCCGCCCTGTACGCGAAGGACAGCGGGTACACGAAGAACGACAAGCTGGTCTACGGCTTCTACCTGTTCAACTCGCCGCCGGGGGACGAGCCGCTGCGGATGAGCTTCCGGGAGATCGGCGTCGACCTGGAGCTGCGCCCGAATGCGGTGAGCAAGTCGGTGGGTAACCTTCACCGTGGGGGCTTCCTGCTGGAGGCGGAGAAGGTGGGCCGGGTGAAGTTCTACAAGCTCAACCCACGGGCCGCCTACGACGGCTCCTCGGGGCAGCAGCGGCACGCCACCCAGCACGCACGCCACCCGTCGACCACCTGCCCGCCGGAGAAAAAGGAGGCGTCATGACCTCGCAGATCGCCGAGCCGCTCACGCCGCGGTTCATGGAGGCCGCGGAGCTCAACGACCTCCTCCTCCGGTCCCAGCTGAAGCAGGGCGCCGACCTGAAGGTCCTGATGTTCTTCGCCACCGCGGTGCCGATGGGCGAGCCCGTACGCAGCACCGCCACGGACATCGGCCGGCTCGTCGGCCTGAGCACGACCAGCGCCTCCCGCAGCATCGGCCGGCTCGCCGAGAACGGCTGGCTCCAGCTCGCCTACACCGCCGTCGGCGTGAAGTTCTACCGCCTCGGCATCAAGGTGACCGGGGTACTGCTGCACCAGGAGGACGACGCCGACGGACCCCTCGCAACCGTCCGGCATCTCCACGCCTCCTGACCCGGCCGGGCGGCCGACCGGCCGCCCGGGCGACACGGCGCTTGCAGCCCACGCTGCAAGCGCCGTCTCCATGTGGGCAGCAGCCTAGGGCGATACATCGTTCCCCCAGGCGGGAAACCGCAGGTCAAGGCCACCTCTGGTAGTAGAGCAAGACCCTTCTCCCGCCCGCTGACCTGCGACTTCGGACGAAACCGGGGCCACCGCGATACACCGTTCCCCTCCAGGGGAAACCCTCTCGCAGAAATGACATCTGCCCAGGTCAACGCCCTGAACGGCGGCACGACGGTATCGCTGGTGGTACCGATCTGTTCTAGAGAACAAGAACAAACCCCGTGGCCAGTGCCGCTCACCGGGAAAAGCGCGTACATCGTTCCCCCAGGCGGGAAACCGCAGGTCAAGAGGCCCAAACGAGCGGTTCCCGAACCGAGCTGCCGCGCGCCGCCAGCCCGGGCCCGGGACGACGAGGTACGGATAGGGCGTGACCCACGACTTCGGCCTCCACCTCACGCAGGAGCTGGGCAAGCGCTTCGGCCTGCCCACCGACACCTGGCCGCAGAGCGCGGAGCAGGTGACCCCGTTCTTCACGATCGTCGTCAACGCGCTCGGCCCGGACGCGGCCACCTGGTGGTTCGAAGCAGCCCGCCGAGCCCACCAGAAGGTGGCAGCAGCAGACCGGGACCGCACCCACCAGTTCGGCTTCCCCATGCACCTGGACGTGGAGGCAGAAGCCCACAAGGAGAGCACGCTCCCCGTCGTGGCCGCCTTCGAGGCGACGAAGGCCCTGTACGAGGTGACCCGCCGCGACCCCGCCGCGGACGTCGACACCTACTTCGACTGCGCGCTGCGGGCCTGCTCCGACTGAGCACCCCCGGCCGGCCGGAGCACCCGGGTATCGCCTTCCCGAACTGCTTCACCGTGTAGCAAGGGCAGCCTTGCTACACGAGCAGCACCCGTGCGCCGACTGGACCGTGCGAATACTGCGCAGCCTCCGGTTGCCACCAAGCAGCACGACCAGGAGCACGAGCAGCACCAGGAACAGCGCGAGCAGCAGCGGGGCTGCTGCTACACCTCGATGAAGGCGACGACGACCACGGTCTTCAACGCGGTCACCCAGTACACCAGCCGGACGCGCTCGACGTCGTCGACGTACTGGCGCAGCCGCGGGCCGCTGCTGTCGCCGGGCAGGAGTTCGCCGACCTCGGGGTCGACGGAGATGACGACCAGGGCGCGGTCCAGGGCGTGGAGCTCGGTTTCGCTGGTGATGGCGTCGAGCTGCTTGGCGGCGGACTCGGAGAACGCGATCCGGGCCCGGCGCGGGCCGTGGGACATCAGGCCACTGCCGGGCGCTGGGCGGCGAGCCGGGCGAGATGCTGGTCGCGGAGCTCCTCCCACGGCGTGCAGTCCTCCACCGAGGGCAGCCCGTTGGCGGCGATGTCCTCCAGGACGGCGGCGAGCCGGTCGGCGCTCTCGCGGGTCCGGGCCGCGTACGCGCGCAGCCCGTCGGCGGCGTCGGGCTCCAGCTGCTGCCGGACCGTACGAGGGGCCGGAGCGGCGTCGGGTCCGGGGGGCGGCTGTTCGCTCATCGAGGGCCTCCAGGGCGCGAACGGGCGTGTGACACCACGGTATCGGGCGGGGGCTGTCCCTGGGGACCACTCCGCAGCACCCAGCTGGGAGAGCGGATCGGCCGCCCGTCACATGCCGTACGAGGACTCAACGTCGCCGATGATCTTGCGGGTCAGTTCGGTGACGTCTGCCTCGAAGGCGGGGAGTTCCTCGGGGTCGAGGAGCCCGGCTTGGTCGAGGTACTCGCGGATCCTGTCCACGATGGTGGCCAGCGGGTATCGGTCGTCGTCGTCCACATGCCGATTGTCCCGGTACCCCGGTTGCTCACGCAGCGAGTTGGTGTCCCGTCTCACTGAACCTTGACCGATCTCACCGAACTTTGACTGGTACCCCTGTCGCTCGGACCTCGTTGCAGCGGGCTGGCCAACGAGTGTCGGTGCCCAGCGTTACGCTCCCATTTGAGCCGGGATCATGGCGGGAGAGGCATGAGTGTGAAAATGGATATCCTGGATGGTTTCGTACGCGACGCCATGCTTCTGGACAAAGCCTTCAAAGACACGTCGGCACTGAGGCACCCCACCGATCAAGGCAACGAACGTGAATACGCGGTACGGCAGGTAGTCGGCAAGTACATTCAGCGACGAGCGGTGATCTACAAGCGCGCTGGCGTGGAGGACTCCGACACAGGCACCTGGTTCAGACAGCAGGACGTAGTTCTGGCAGACCCTTGCGTCAAACCCCACCGGACACTCAAGGACGACGGGCGGGTGTATATCGACCCGTCGGCTGTCCACACCGCAGTTGAGGTGAAGAGCGTGCTGGACGGCGGAGTCCTGGACACCGCCATGCAGTCCATCGCAGACGTCCAGACCGCCCCCCGTCGACGTCAGGCCGACGTACATCACCTTCGGTTCCCCACCAGCACCGGACAGGTCGACCATATCCCGACCTCTGGTGGGGTGTTCGCCTACAGCTCTAAGTCGAAGCGGGTGAAGACGGTGACCCGCTGGATTGAGGCTTGGTGCCGGGACCGTGTGCCAGAGGAGTGGCCAAAGTTCGTCACCATCGCTGACCTGGGCCACTTCATGTGGTGCGACCCGCAGTCGGGAAACTGCGTTCCCTGGCCCACCACGGGAACCGAGGTGCTCATGTGCTTCCAAGCGACGCGGGCACATCATCCGCTCGTTGCACTGTCCACGCATCTCAACCATCTTGCCCGCCTCTGGTGGGTGCCCGGAACGGAGTTCCGCCTCGGAGGGGCCGTCGGCATCCCTCACGGCCTGCGAGTGGGCGAGCCCGTCTACCCGGCCGGAGTCACGGCGCCGCGAAACACCTGCAATCACCCGTGCCTGGACTGTCAGCGTTTCGGATCACCTTGACGAGAGACCAGTCTGCCCGCAAGACGACGGCCAGGAAGCTCTTGCACCGGACACTCCCAAGGGGACCGGTCAGAGTTCGGTGAGATCGGTCAAGATTCAGTGAGACGGGACAGTTGGGCAAGAACCCGCAGCGGCCCCGGCCAGAATGGGTGTCACGCTCCCGGCCGGAGGGCTGCGGAGCGGGTTGACGCCCGTGATCCCGGGCCGAACCGCCACCGTGACACCCGGCGTGACACCCGGACCACGGCCAGCGTGACACGGGGGCGTGACAGTCACACTCCGTGAGAACTAGTGAGGTGTCCTCGCCTGTACCTCCCAGGCTCCCAGGTTCCTTCCCGATGCGCGGTGCCCTGGGGAAACGCGACCCAACCTCCCAGGCATATCGCTTTAATCGGGCATTCGGGCTCCCAGGCTCCCAGCTCGCCGGTGCGAAACTGGGAGCCTGGGAGGTCACGCGCGGTTATCTCCCAGTAGACGCGGACACGTGCAGGGGCACTGGGCGCACGCGGCGCAGCCGGCGCACTCCAGGCAGAACGCGGTCGGCCACTGTCCGGGGCAGTGGCCGACCGTGTTGTGGTCCGGGTCGTCGTCGCCGGGGTTGACCGTCTCGCCGAACGGGGGCTCCGTCCAGGCGTGGACCGTGCCGTCGGTGTGCAGCTCCTCGTACCGGTGCCCGGTGTCGGAGTGCTGCGTCCACGTCGCCGCCACCGTCTCGCCGGTCATGCCGTACCTCCCTCGTCGGCGGGACCAGCGGGCGGGACCTGGGTGAGCCAGCGGGCAAGGCTGGCGGCGGCGTCCGGGTCCGCGGTCGCGAGGAGCCCGGCGAACTCCAGCCCGTCGGTGTCGGTGGCCGGGCCCCCGGTGGCCGACAGCGCGGCGAGCAGGGCGGCGTGGGCGCGCACTTCCATGGGCAGCGAGTCGTCGGCGGCCGTGCGCGCGGCCGGGTCGGCGTAGTGGCCCGACCCAGCCGCGAGGGCGCGGGCCAACCAGTCGCCGACCGCGGTGGCGCGGTAGTCGCGGCGCCGGGCCAGGACGTCGTGGGCCGCTTCGTCGCCCGGTCGGCTCTCCACGGTCCGGTCGAGGCGGCCGTCCCCGGCGAGCGCCGCGAGGGTGTCGGCGCGGTCTTCGAGCCGCTGCTGCTCCTGGAGGCGCTGCTGCTCGGCTTCTTCGGCTCGCCGGTCAGCGGCGAGCTCGTCCTGGGCGACGGCGTCGGCCGCCGGGTCGTAGATACCGCCGGTCGAGGTGAGCAGCCGCACGATCCGCTGCCACTCGGTGACCTCGGCCGGGCCGCGGCCGTCGTCGGCCAGGTCCTCGCGGTCGCGGTTGATGTGCCGCATCAGCTCGGCGTCCTCCAGCGCGGCGGCGGCCTCGGCGGCCGTCATCCCGGCTGCCCGGCTGCCCGGCGGCGCACCCAGCTCCGCCCGATCTTCGCCTGATCGAACGGCCGCCGGGGCGCGGCACCGAGTGGGGAAAGCGGTCGACGCGCGGTGCGCCGGGTCGGCCAAGGGCTGGTCATCTTCGGCCTCGCAGTCGTGGTCGGGAATCAGGGAGCGGGCCGCCGCCAGAGCGTTGTCGGCGACCCGCTAAATAGGTTTTATAGCAGCCCTGGAATTCGGCCGGGTCAGAACCGGAATTCTATGGACACTACGTGTGTGAAATCCGCGCGAAGACCCTTGGCGCGACTGCCCCATTCCGTGAAATAGGCCTCGGAGACGACCGGATGCAGGTCCTCCTCCGTCGCACCGGCCGCCCGGAGCTCCAGGATCTGCCGGGCGTAGGCGGGCGAGATGGCCGTGCTGACGAAGAACTAACGGCCGTCGTCCGACCTGCCCGCGCCGACGTATCCGGCGTTCACAACCACGGTTGGCGACATGACGGTGGACGCGGAGCACCGTCACGCGCCCGTGCTCTGACCTGGGGTTACTACTCAGATTCGGGCTTCTCCATCAGGGCGGCCAGCAGCCGCTCCTGCAGGGGCGTCAGATGCCCGGCACCGTAGCGCCCCACCGTCCGGCGCGAAATGCCCAGGCGCTCCGCCAGATCCTCGGCCGGGTCCGGCGCGCGTGAGGAGGAATTTGATCTGAGCGATCGTGGATTTCGGCGCGGGACGGGTATCGGCCTTGCGTGGCCCATGGGCTCCGAAGGCGGTAGCCTCCCGTCCGCGTCCCCGATCATCAGTCTGAGCGGCCCCGCCCGGCAGTCCGCCGTGTCCGGACGTCCCGCCGGGCTTGAGCGGCGGGACACCCGGTGCGGTGATGGCGTAGGCCGGGTGTCCCGCTCGCGGTTCCCGGGCCAGTGGTACCGGGACCGTTCAGCCGTCGGTGGCCTTCACAGCCCCCGGGACTGTTGGAGGGCGGGAAGGCGGGTGAGTACGGCCTGGAGCAGCCCGTTGACGTAGCCGCGGGGCGGAAGGTCGTGCATGTCGATCCGGCTCGGCCGGGAACTGATCTGCCGGTGGAGGACGTCGTCGGCCGGGAACCGGTACTCCGCGAGCTTCCTGACGTACACCTTGTCGGTCTGTCCCCAGGCCACGTTGGCGACCACGTTCTGGAACGTCTTCTGTCCGAAGGCCGGTGGGACGTGGTCGAGGATGGCGCGCAGCAGCATCTGGCAGGCGTACGGGTGCTGGTCGGCGTGGTTGGCGTTGAGCTCGCGGACCAGGGCCAGGAGCTTGTCCAGCTGGAAGACGGTGTCTGCGGCCTCCAGGTCGGCGATCAGCGCTTCGTCGACGTACGGCCCGGGCGGAGGCTCCGTGGCGGGGGCCAGTACGGGAGTGGGAGCGGGGAGTTCTCCGGCCTGGGCCGTGATGAGGCGCGCGGTGGTGTGCACATACTCCTCGATGGTCTTGGCCTCCCGGTACTGCCGTATCTCGCGACGAATTTCCCGCCACCACGTTCCGTCGTCTGGGGCGCCTCCGCCGGAGCCGCCCCGCGTGGCCGGCTCGAGGAGCAGGATGTCCGGCAGCCTCGCAGGGAACCCCCAGGGCAGGCCCGGAAGCTCCTCCTCGATTTCCGCGATGGTGAACCGCGGCCTGGTGGCCTCTCGAGTCGACAGCGGGGCGCTGCGCTGTATCGCGATCAGTACGTGGAGGACCCGCAGGAACGGTTCGCCGACGTACGGCTGGAGTTCGGGCAGGTGCAGGCAAGCCGCAATGGTGAGGGCGGGCCGATCGTCGTCGGCGAGGTGGTGACCGATGTGGGAGGTAAGGCCATAGGAGGGCCCCATGTGCCCTGTCGAGCCGACGCGGGGCAGCGAGCGGATCAGCTCAGCGGCGTCGAGATCGAGGCGGTCCATGGTGTCGACGACGAAACCCCAGACCGGCCACACCCCCTCCGTGAGGTACTGATGTGCCATGGTCGTCAGAAGGGACGTCTGCTCATGGGAGAGCTCCACCGTCAGATCGTTCAAGGAGTCCGTCTTTCCGTGTCCACGGGCGCGGCCGCACCACGTTCTACACCGCCCAAGGCAACACAGTACGGGGGCGCTCGCGCAATGCGTTACGCCTCAGCGCACCGCGAACTCGCGGACCCGAAGCAGTAGATCAGGCACAGGTACACGAACGAGGCCCCGGACCTTGCGGAACTATCCGCCCGGTTCGGGGCCGCGCTACATCTGGCCAGGTCAGAGGTCGAAGTCCAAGTCGACTACGTCGGTGATCTGCACTTCTTCCAGGGACCCGGCGCGGCGGCCGCTGTCCTGGAAGTAGACCTCCCGGAGGGCGTCGGCGGTGAGCTCGCGCAGCCGGTCCTCACCGGCGCCCTGGTCCTGGGCGTCGAGGATGCGGGCGGCGTGCCGGGGCGGGAGGGCGACGGTGATATGGCGGATCCGGGTTTCGTCGGTGGAGCCGATGGGGGCGGTGTAGCCCATGCGGGCGTGGATGTCGACGACGAGGCCGCTGGTGGTGGCCGCCTTCTGCCGGGCCCGCGCCTTGATCTGCGGCTGCCACCGGGCCTTCACCTCCCGCTCCAGCCGAGCGGCAAGGTCCGGACGGGGCTTCTTGATCTGCTCCTTCACATACCGCTCAACCGTCCGCTGAGAGATCCCGAGCAGGTCGGCGACCGCTTTCGTGCCCTTGAGCTGCTTGACGAGGTACCGCATCCGGGTCCCTGCGGCCTTGGGCGCGGCGCGGGTGAACGCCTTCTCCACCGCGCTGTCGAGACCGCCCCCGAACCTGCTGCTCATCGACTACTCCCCTATTCGCCGTTGTCGGCGTCGGTGACGGTGCCGTCCTTGATGTACCGGGCCAAGTTCAGCTTCGGGGCGTCGAACTTCTCCCGGACCTCCTCGCCCCACAGCACGCTCTGGGTGCCTTCCCACTTCACGAGGCCGGGATTGACGCCGAGCTTGAAACCACCCGGGAGCGGCTTGCCCTCCCGGTAGGGCAGGAAGTCCAGCGGGCTCTTGCCGTCGGCGGCGTAGACGACACAGTCGGACAGGACCGCCACCGGGTACTGCCCGGTGAACGCCGCGTGCTTGATGATCTTGCGGTGCAGGTTGATGCGGGTGCGGGAGATGACGGCCGCGCGGATGTCCGGCCGCCACGTCGGCCGGGACAACGCGCGCCACGGCTGGCCGGGCCGCCAGCTCTCCCCGCGGGGGCGCTCGCGGAGCTTGCCCAGGCCGCCCTTCACCGTCGCCTTGACCGCCGAGACGACGATCGCCAGCTCCGGATCCCGGCCGCGGCAGCCGTCCATTGCCGCGAGGAAATCGGCCGGGTCCGTATCGGCGTGGACGCCGAGATCCGCCATCGTGGCGAGGTACGCGTCGCGCAGCCGCTGATACCAGCCGTCCAGGTAGCGGCCGGACTCGTACCGCACCCACGCCTCGACCGGCCGGACCTCGTAGCCCAGCTCGACGGCGTAGGCGACGGTCGGGGTCGCGTACCAGGCCGGGCCGGCCGGGCGGTCGCCCTTCGGCGTGAACGGCGACGGCAGCAGGCCGCCGTCGAGCGCAACCCACTCCTTGCCCACCTTCACCTTCGACAGGTCGACGTGGGAAAGGTCCACGAGCCAGCTTCCCGGGAGCTTCGGGTCGAACACCGGCGCCTTGACGTGCGTCGGGGCTCCGAGGCCGACGACCAGGCCGTTGGCTCCGGCACCGAAGGCGAGGTTGACGTCGATGCCGACCAGATGACGGCGCAGGCACTCGTCGTCGGTCATCGGCCGCGCCCAGTCGTACGCCTCCTCAAACAACTTCTCCCCCGGGCCCCGGACATGGAAGCGGGGCAGATCGGCAAGGGCGGGGTGCCCGTCGGGGACCTCGCACGGCGGCCAGTTCATCGGGTCGATGGGGTCCTTCCCCAGGCTGCCGGGGTTGTGTTCCGAGGCGCGCTTGCCGTTCTCGTCGGGCGCGGAGGCCCGGGTCGGCGGGTGGAGCGCGGTCATCAGCTCCAGCCCCGTCACGGCGGTCGACCCGCGCGGCGTCATCACCCGCGACGCGTACACCCCCAGGACGCGGGCGAGCTCCGGCGCCGGAAGCTGCCCGGCCGCTCCCCAGTGCCGGGAGTCGAGCGCGTTCCACGACGGGATGCACAACTGGACACAGGACCGCTCCGAGCCGGTCGCGGGCCGGTAGATCCGCGCCCACGGCCCGAACCCGCGCTTCGTCAGCTTCCACTCCGCCCGGACCAGCTGCTTGACAACCTTGTGGCCCTCCGGAATCCGCCCCGCGACCCGCTCCTCCTCCGACAGAGCGACGGGGAGGCCGTAGCGCTCCAGCGCGGACGGCGTGAGAACCAGCAGCGGGTCGGCATCCTTCCCCGGCCCGGACAGCTTCGGCTGCCCGAGCCGCGCCTCCTTCAGCGCCCAGTCCACCAGGGAGGGCAGGGACTTGGCGGGCACCTCCAGGACCAGACCGCCGGTGCCGTACGCCACCACCTTCCCGTTGGCGTCGGCGTCGACCACGGCAAGCGGGCCGTTCTCGAACCGCGGATCAGCATCG
This sequence comes from Streptomyces sp. NPDC006798, assembly GCF_040635975.1. Classification (NCBI taxonomy): domain Bacteria; kingdom Bacillati; phylum Actinomycetota; class Actinomycetes; order Kitasatosporales; family Streptomycetaceae; genus Streptomyces; species Streptomyces sp. NPDC006798. Next base: position 54,009 of record NZ_JBEYIS010000046.1, on the reverse strand, counting down.
GCGGCCGGGGTAGCGGCGGGGGCTGCTTTCCGCGCGCCCGGACGGCGCGACGTCGACGACGGCCTGGTGGTACGCGCCGGGCGGGACGCGGCAGCCGGAGCAGCGACGGGAGACGGGGCGGGGGGCTGGGGGTTCTCGGTTGCAGTCATGACCGCAGCCTCGGGGGCCGGGCCCGTGGACAGAGAACAGTCTTCCGCCAGGGCCGCCGAGGCGGGCACGCCGGTGAACGCAGCCGGGACCACCGCGGGGTCAGGGACAGGGGGCTCCGCCACCGGGGCGGGGTAGAGCTTGGCGAGCCCGTCGAGGAGCCTCGCGTAGGCGTCGCGCTCCGGCGGGCGGGGCTCCGTCTTCCCCGACTCCCAGCCGGACACCGTGGCCCGGCGCACCTTCAGCGCACCCGCCACCTCGTCGATCGTCAGGCCGTGCGCGGCGCGCAGCCGCTTCCGCTCCGCCGGTGGCGGGAGAACGGCGCGAGACGAGAGCAGGGCGTCGACGGCGTCGAACAACTCGGACATGAAACACCTCCGACCAACAGCATACCCCATGAACCGCACATATCGCGTACGAACTGCGTACGGATGCCATACGAATAACGTTCATTGCGATACGTCGTCGCCTCGCGGGGAAGGGGTGTCTTTGCGTCGAAATTCGAACATGCGATCTAATTCGGCCATGGCGCGACAGCACACCTTCCCCACCGACCTTCTGAAGGCCCAGACCGATTGGTACCGCACCTACCGGCACCTCGCCGATACGACGGCGACCAGCACGTCGGGCGCGGCGGCGTACCGCCGTCGGCTCCTGACCCTGTCCGCCCGGATCGCCGGGCATCCCTACTGGGACAGCTCAGCCGGAACCCCGGCAGCCCGGGTCGCGCTCAAGGAACTGGCCCGCACCCTGGCCCAGGGGTGAGCCCGGACAGCCGGACCGGCGCCGTACGGAGCCCGGTGGCGGAACCTCCAGCCGGAACGCAGGCTGGGATCGTGACCGCCCCGATCACCGTCCACCCGCCCAGCCCCACCGGGGGCCGGCGGGTGACAGCGGGCGGGTCGATCCTCGGACTCGCCTTCAGCGACCGGGACCTGGCCGTCTTCCTCGAACGGGCGGGCCTGGAGGACGCCGAGAGCCTCGTCGACGCGGACTCCTCGATGATCGAATGGCGCGGCGCGCCCGCCCACGTCTACACGAACCCGGCGGAGGACTGACCACCGCCCGGCCGTGCGCCGGCGGGGCGCTCTTCCCTCCCGGCCGCGAGCGGGTTTTGTGGCCAGTGGTCCGCGTATGGCCTCGTGCACCGCGGCGTCGCTCCTGTCGGCCACCGGGAAGAAGACCACCAGGCGCAAGCCGGAGAAGACCGCGTAGCCCCCGGCCCCGCCGACGAGCCCCGCACTGACAGCCGGGGTCCCGGGAAGGACGGCGAGACGCCCACGCCGCACCGCCCCTCCCGGGACCGCGCGCAGGCCACGGGGGGCGGCCTGCGTACACCCCGCCCAACGACCCGCCCGCCCACCACGTCACGCCCTCAGCAGCCGACGGCCCGGAGCGAGCCCGGCCGCCCGATGTCAAAAAACGGCCCTCACATGAGGGCCGCTTTTTGAAACCCTGGCATCCCCGCGGGCGCGGGGCGGCGCCGCTAGATGCAGGTATCGGGATCTAACCGGCGATTCCGGGCGACGGCTATTGACCGGCTCCTGATCACGAGCGGGCCCTTTGTGGGGCATGTACAGCGGACTATCCGCCCGGATAGCCGCGCGAGCCCGAGGCGGCTCCGGAGGAGTCACGGCCCAGGTGAGCCGCTGGCGGCCGGGCGGTGGATCCTGCCCGGCCGCCGATCGGATCAGCCGCCGAACCACCAGGTCAGTATTGCCGTAGCGATAGCGGCCACAGCTGCGGCCGCGCTCCAGAGGACAGAAGAACGGGCCCAGAACGGCGGATCCACTGCCCCTAGAGGCGCAGGCGCCGTAGCTGCGGCGTCGCTACGGGAGCCGGGGTCGGCACCGATGATGGTCATCGGCGCGGACACCACCAGTTTTGTCTGGCCGCCCCGGACCGTGATGCTGATCGCCGGGGCGCGGGGTGCCTCGTCCGCGTTACGGTTGTCGGTCACGTAGTTCTCCTTGAGGACTGCGGAGGCCGGGACGGGACATGGTCGACGTGACGCGTCCCGGCAGCTGAAAGCGGTGGGGTCGGCAGAGGGTGCTGGCCCCACCGTGCGGCCTTGGTGAAACGATGGTGCTCCGGGGGGTCCCGAGCCCGCGCGTGGGTCCCACTCACCACAGCGGCAGGGCATCCGCGTCGCGCAGGGCGAGACTCCTCGCCAAATGTCCCTTCGCGTGGCGCACACTCGAGCGAACGAAATGTTCCCCCAGGCCCATCAGCTGGGCGACTTCGGAGTGCGAGTAGCCCATCATGTAGTGCAGGACGATCACATCGAACTGACGTTCCGGCAGTTCGGCGATCGCGGTGAACAGGCCCGTCGTGCTCGTCATCGCGCCCAGGGAAGTCCGGGCGTCCCGCAGCGCATGGCGCACCTGATGCATGTCGGACACAGCCCGAGCCTGTTTGCCGACCTGGCGCCGAAGCAACTGCCAGGCCAGGGCAGCGGGCTCCGGATGCCCCAGGAAATCGGTCCAGACTTCGAGGAGTACGTCGAAGGTCGCCTTGACGGCCGCGTCGGCGCGGTCGCGCGGCAGGTGGAGGCGTGCGTAGGTGGTGTAGCGCGCAGCGTTGTAGGTGCGGAAGACCTCGAAAGCGGGGATCAGGGCTTCGGGGACAGGGACCGCTGCGGCCCGGGGTGCGGCGGACCTGACCGGTTGGGCGGCCGACGCCCCGGGCGGGACTTCCACTGGGAGGGCTGGTGGCATCACAGAGGCGGGCTTGGCGCCCGGCTCCTGCAGCCGGTACCCGGAGGCACTGCCCGGCTCCGGCCGACCCCCCGCCTCACGACAGGGCGGAACCGAAGCGAGCCCGTGCACGGCAGCATGGCAGGCTGTACGCACCTTGGCGGGCCCCTCAACATCGGCTGCCAGCCGTTCCTTCAAGGCACGGACGGTCGACTCCGAAGCCGAGAGCGCCCGTTCCAGCGCCCCGCACTTTGTACGCAGGGTGTTCCGCTCCTCCGTGAGCGCGGCAGTGTCCTTGATGCTGGCGCTCAGTCTGCGCCCCAGCTCAACGACGTTGAGGCGTAACTGGGCGTGGTCTGCGGGGAGTCGTGGGTCCGGCCGTGGATCCGCGACCCGGCCATTGCCTGTCGGTCCGCTCCTTGGCGCCACGACCGGCGGTGTGCCCGAAGTACCGACCATTGCGGGTTCACCACCGCCGAGGACCCGGCGGCCCTGACGGGCGCGGTGCGGTGCCTCGTCCGCAGGAAAGCAGGCGTTGGCCACAGCGTCGACAAAGTCCTCAGTGAGATTGAGACCGGCGAGCCGGTCCGAGACGGTGGCCCGGCTCTGTACGGGCCCCCGTCCCTTGGCCAGCACCGCATGCAGGGCGCTGATGGTGAGATCCGCCTGGTCCAGCCAGGTCCGCAGCATCTCGGCGGCCTTGTTCTGCTGCGGAGTCGCGCCCTTGAGCGGCCCCCACGGACGGGTCCGACGGGTTGGCCGTCGCTCGGACATCGGTAGCGCTCCTTGCACTCATCGGGAGTACCACTGTGGTCCAGAGCGCCGCCTATCCATAGTTGTCCAGCTCAACTTCTGGACAACTCCACCGGTTTCTCGTCCGGTGCCCTGCTGAGTACGGTCCCCAGCCCGCACCGAAGGTCTTCACGGACGCGTTCGCCGACAGATCGAGGCTGGCCGGATGCCGTCGGGGAAGCGAGCAGAACTACCGCCACCGGCGCGCCGACCCGGTCAGCTAGGACCCCCGGCGGGAGACGACCTGTCACTGCTGCTGGAGAGGAACACCCGCGCAGCGCGAGGTGGAAAGAGGCGGGAGCGGTCACGCTGAGGAGCCGTTCGGGGTACTTCCCAGAGAAGCCGGCCCCGCACTTCCAGGTACGGCCGGGCCCGGGCGCGCCGCTACGGTGACGTTGTCGGTGCCGTGCGGATTCACGGGCCATCGGCTTCGGCTCGAGCTTTTCCCGCTCTCTGTTCGGCCTGTTGGAGGCGGGCCGCCGCGTCTTGGGCTGCGGTGCGGGCGCGCGTCCGTTCGCCCCGGGCCCGGCGCAGTTCTTCTTCCAGTCCGGCGACGCGTCCCTCGGCTTCGGTGAGTCGGGCGTCGGCCTCCTGTTTCCCCGCCTTCGCCGTACGGCGGGCCGCGTCCCTGCGGGCGCGGTCGCGGGCGGCACCGGGCTCGCGCTGGCCTGCTGTCCGTGGTGCGGACGTGCCGGAAGCGGGCGGCGCCGTACTGCTGGCTGGAGCCGGTGCGCCGGCCCGGCGGGGCGGAAGGACGTCGGGGCCGAGCCCGGTGAAGCCAGCGGTCGCAGCCGGGGCTTTCACCAGCCGGCCGGCCGACCACAGGTTCGCGGTATCCGGGTCGGCCAGGACCGCGCGCAGCAGTTGCTCGACGTCGTGCTGTACGGACTCGCTCAGCGGGTGCCCGGCGTCTGCGGCCTGGTCGGCCGCCTGGCCGGCGAGGCGGGTGATGACCTGGTGCTGCTGATGCCCCAGCGTGCGGAGCTGATCCGAGTCCAGGGACCGGTGGGCTTGCCGCAGCGCGCGGCCCAGTTGGAGGAACCGGTCGGCCTCCGCTGGGGCTCGGCGGACGAGGAGGTTCGCGGCCCATGCCGCGAGCGTCGGTTTCCGCAGCGCCGAGATCGCCTTCGCTTCCGGCTTCCGCCCCGCCTTCCGGGCTTCGGCCGCGTGTGCGTCCCGCGCCGAAGTGAACTGTGCCGGGGGCAGGCCGTACAGCTCGTCCGCGGCCTTCTCGGTATCCACGATCCCAGCCTGGCCTCCGGCAGCCGGTCCGGCACCCCGGAGACGCAGTGCGGGCCGGTGGGCGTCCGGCTGCGGGTACCGGGTCCGGGGCAGGTGCCGGACGAGGCACCCGGGAGTCATGTTAGGGCCGCTAACTCTCCGCCTCGTGGAATGTTGCAGATTTAAATATGGCCGCTCTTCCGGCCACCCGGGAACCTGCTTATACCACAAACAGTTTGACCGTACGGGTGAAATCAAATATGAATGGCGTCGTGAGAATTCAACGCGCGTAGCGGCCGGATTTTTGTCGAGTGTGCCCTGTTTTGGTGAGGGATTTTCTGTCGGAAATCCGGGCGATTGTCACTCTGTGTACTCAGATTGTCTGCCCACCCTCGGTGAGGCTAGGGTCATCGCTGCGTGAGCCCCGCATGGGCTGCCACCCGCAATGCGCGGGGCCCACGCCGCAATTGCAAACAGATCGAGGAAAGAACATGACCATGTCCATTTTTCCTGACCCCGGCGGAAGTAAACCTGCACGTGAACGGCCTCGCTGGTCCTTTTTCCGCCTCGGTGAGACTAGCAGCCGTGACGAAAATACCCAACGTCACGCGGTGCCGGTTCACTGCCACTTCCTCGCCGTCCCCCGCGGGCCGGTGATCCTCATTACCAGCCCCCGGCGGGCCCTGGCCGAGGCCCTTATCGCGGCCGCCGTCACCGCCGTCACCACCGAGGTATGCCTCCTGGTGTGGGATTTCCTCACCAAGTAGCGGAGACCACGCTCGCCCCCGGCCGTGGAGACGGAACCCCCGTCTCCACGGCCCCCCGGCCCGGGACGCCGAAAACAAACGGCAGAACTCGACCGGATCCGTGACGATAAAACGGAAGTGGAAATCGAAATGCCCCCACCCGCCCCCTCTGTACTCTGCGCCTTCTGCCAGGGCCCGATCCCCCCGCGCACCGGCGCCCGGGGCCGCCCCGCCCTCTACTGCAGCCGCGCCTGCCGCCAGGCCGCCTACCGCGAACGCCACACCCCCGACGCCGACGACCCCCCGCCGGACGCCTACGACCAGCGTCTCGCCCGCCTCGTCCAGGACCTCCAGGCCGACCTCACCGAACTCGCCCTTCTCCTCTCCAGCGCCACCGCCTCCGCCACCAGCCTCGTCACCGCGAGCGACCGCCTCGAACGCCGCGCCCGCGTCCTGTCCGCCGGCCTCGTCCACCACGCCCGCCAGCGCGGCATCACCTGGACCACCCTCGGCACCCTGCTGGCCACCAGCCCCGAAACACTCCGCCGCTCCCACCGGGCCGACCGCCTCCAGCGCCTCCTCGACACCACCCCGGACCATCCCGCCCCCCCGCCCGGCGCCGACACCCCCGACGGCACCGGCAACAGCCCACCGGACGAACCCGAACCGGCCGCCACCGCGGCCGAGCCGACCATCAGGGCATCGCGCTCCCACCTCGCCGAAGTACTGTCGATCCTCCACCGCGAGAGCCGCATCCCGCTGCGCGACCTCGCCAACCGCACCCGCGTCTCCGCCAGCTACCTCAGCCGCGTCTTCGCCGGAACCGACTTCCCCAGCTGGCCCCTCACCGAACGCCTGGCCACCGCCTTCGGCGCCGACGCCGACGTCCTCCACCGCGCCTGGAGCGCCGAACGCACCCGCGCCCCGCGCCCCCGGCCCGCCGTCCCGCCCCCGCCACCCCCCACCCAGCGCGTCAGCAACCTCCTCACCGCCTTCGGCCAGATCCTCGCCACCGACCTCCACCACCGCCCCCTCCCCCTCAGCCGCCTCAAAACCACCCGCCACACCGCCCCCCGCTTCCTCTGACCACCAGCCGGACAGCCCGCCCCACACAAGAAGAAGGCGACCACCACGACTCCGCCGACGGCACGGATCGCGGAGCCCCCGTCCACTGGTAGGCCTCCTCGGCCAGCGCCCGGGAGCGGCGGCCGGTTCAGGGAACGCACGGGCGCGTACCGTCGTCGTCCCCCACGGGTAGCCGACCGTCGGGTATGAGGACGGCCGCCGCGCGGTCGCGCCGGCCGTCGGCCCGGCTCCGCGCAATCGCCGGAGGAGCCGGGACCGCAGTTGCAGTCGGACGGCGGTGAGATACGCCGGAACGTGACAGCGGGCCGCCAGGGGCCAGGACTGCGCTCCGGGCGGCAGGGCCTCGGATGAGTCCCAGTTTTTGAAACCTGCCCGGTCCGTACTGCGGCGGGCGAGGCCGGGATCCGCCCCGTCACTCCTGAATACTCCTTGATAGAGTATTCAGGAGTGAAGGTTTCGTACTGCCGGGGAGGATCCGCCGATGCCCACTGTGAGCCTGTCCTTCGACAAGTCCGTGATCGCGAAGCTGGTCGCGGCCGGTCCGGACGAGACCGTTCATCTCACGCTGTCCCTCGACGTCACCTCCGGCACTGCGCAACCGGCCGGTGCAGGATCGGCAGGGGCGGTCGCGCCGCAGGGGCCGCTCGCGGAGCTGCTGCGGGAGGGGCTCCTGACGGCCGGTGATGTGCTGTCGTTCCGGCAGCAGCGCGCGGGCCGGGAGGCGGTGGCGACGGTGGCCTCGGACGGGCGCCTCGTAGTCGAGGGCCATGCCATGCCGTACGCGTCGCCGTCGAAGGCGGCCTCCGCCGTCACGGGGAGCCCGGCGAACGGGTGGCTCATGTGGCGTACCGCGGACGGCTGCGCGCTGACCGATTTGCGGGACCGGCTCCGCCAGGACTGACCGGTCCCTGTCTTCCCGTGCCTGACCGGCCCGGCTCGCCCGGCCGTACCGTGAACCGTCCTGGAGGAATGACGTGAGTTCCCCGCCCCCGCCCGCGCAGCCTTCGGTTCCGGCTGCGCCGGTGCTCGCGGGTGGCCTGTCCCGTGCGGTGCCGCAGACGCGCCCGGTGGTGGTGTTCGTCCTGGGCCAGCCGGGAAGCGGTAAGACGTTCGTGGTGGATGTGGCGTGCGGGGCGCTGGAGGCGCGGGGCGGGGCGGTGCGGGTGGACCGCGATACCTACAAGGACCACCATCCGGGCTACGCCGCGTTCCTCGCCGAGGACGTACGGACGGCGGGAGTACGGGTACGGGAGGAGACGTACCGGTGGCGGGCCGAGGCCGAAGCCCGGGCCCGGGAGGGCCGGTTCGACCTGGTGGTGGAGGAGGCGCTGGCCGACCCGGCCGCGTGGCTGGCGTCGCTGGCCGGGTGGCGGCGGGCGGGGTACCGGATCGAGGTGGTGGCCCTGGCGGTGCCGGAGGCCGTGTCCCAGCTCGGTGTGCTGGACCGGTACCTGCGGCTCGCCGAGGAGGGCCGGGCCCGGTACGTCTCCTGGGACAACCAGGCCGCCTGCGCCGCAGCGCTCCCCCGGGCCCTCGCTGCCGTCGAGAGCGGACGCCTGGCCGACCGGGTGACCGTCGTCCGCCGCGGCGCCGACGTCGTGTACGCCAACGGGCCCGACGGCACCGGCCGGTGGACGGGTCCGGCCCGTGCGGCGGAGGCGGTGGACACCGAGCGGGCCCGCCCGTGGACCGCGGCCGAGACCGGCGCGTTCCGCCGGCAGCTCGCCGACGCCGACCGCCGCGCCCACAATCCCCGGCTCCCCGCGGACTGGGCGCTGGCGGTATGCCGCGACGCGGAACGCGCGGCCGCGCTCGCCGAGCCCGTCCGCCGCACCGCCCAGCCCAGGCCGGATGCGCCCGGTACCGACTACCACCGCCTCTCCGCCGAGGAACACCGCTACATCTTCGACCACCTGATCGCGCCGGACCTGCTGGAAGACCTCACGCCCCAGGAACGCCCGGTCGCCGTCTTCCTCATGGGGCAGCCCGGGTCGGGGAAGACCGGGATGACCCGCATGATCCGGCACGCTCTGCGGAGCCCGGTGCGGATCAGCGGCGACATCTTCAAAACGGCCCACCCCGACTACTTCCAGCTCCTCCAGGAGGAGCCGCGTACGGCCGGGGAGCGGATCCGCGCGGACTACCGGGCGTGGCAGGCGATGGCCGAGGAACTCGTACGCGGGCGGCGCGCGGACGTCGTCGTCGAGATCGCGCCCGCGAGCGCGGCGTCCCTCGTGAACACCGCGGCGCTCTACCGGCAGGCGGGCTACCGGGTGGAGCTGGTGGTCCTGGCCGTGCGCGCGGCCGACTCCCGCCAGGGCACCGCCGACCGCTGCGCCCGGATGATCGGGCTCGGTGTTCCCGCCCGGTTCACCACCGCGCACGGGCACGCTGTCCACTTCTCGGTACTGGCCGAGGCGGTGGCGGCTGCCGAGCGGGCGCCGGTGGCCGACTCGGTGATGGTGGTGCGGCGCGACGGCACGGTCCTCCACCGCAACGAGCGGGCCCCGGACGGCGGCTGGGAGAGACCGGCGGGAGCGGCAAGCGCTCTGTTCGCCGAGCAGACCCGCCCCTACACCGCCGAGGAAGCGGCCCGGTTCTGGGCGCTTCACCGCCGTCTGCGGGCCGTCCTGCCGCAGTACCGCGCCGATCTGACGCGCATCGCCCGCCTGGCATGGCCGCTGATGCCCGCGCGTCTGCGGCCGCGCAGTCTGTCCGGCCCGTCCGCAGTCCTCGCCCTGCCCCTTCCCCAGGGCCGGTTACGGCCCGCTCACGGCGCCGTCCCCCGCTCCTCCAGCTCCTTGAGACGTTCCGCGTAGAGCCGGCCCAGGCGGGCTACTTCCGCCGGGTCGGCTTCCGCGAGCCGGTTCCGGTCCCGCACCCCAGCCGTCCTCCGGGCCAGCAGCTCGGCCAGACGCCGGGGATCGGCGGTGGAGGCCCTCCGCTCCTCCAGGATCCGCCGGGTGTACCACGCCAGGACCAGGTCCACCGTGGCCAGGGCTGCCCCGAGACCGGCGTCGCCGACAGGGCCGGCCGGATCAGAGGGGGGTACCGGATCGTCCACGGGGTCACCTTCACGGGAGAAATAGCAGCAAGCGGCAAAGAGCCCATTCTCGGCTGACGACCGGCCACGGTCCAACACCAGCGCCGCCGCCGCGCCTTCAGGATGCCGCCGCCGCGCCCCGTACGGCATAGGTTGGGAGATTCCAGCGACGACCTGTGGGGGGACCATGGCCGATCTGCGCACACTGTTCAGCTCCAACGAACCACTCGACGCCGACGAGGCGTTCACCAACCGGGAGCACCAGTGGGCGACGGTCGCCGGCGCGCTGGAGGAACACCTGCAGCGGGTCGCCGCGCCGGGTTTCGATGTGGAGGATATGGAGGCCCCGCGCCGCAATGTGATCGTTTTCCACGGCGTCGGCGGGATCGGCAAATCAACCCTGCTCCGCAAGATCGAGGCCTCGCTCACCACGGCTGGCCAGCGCCCCGCCCAGTGGGGCGAGGTCACCTGGACACAGCGGCTGCTCCCGGTCCGGATCGATCTGGCCCGCTCGGCGTCGACCGGCTCGGACTTCGAGCGCGTCCTCCTCACGATCCGCCTCGCCCTCGCCGCCACCCCCGGCCGCCCGCTGCCCGCCTTCGACGTGGCGCTGCGCCGGTACTGGGAGCACACCCACCCCGGTGAACCGCTCGACGAGTATCTACGGCGGACCGGGCTGGTGGGCCGGTTCGCGGCCACGCTGCCCCAGCAGATGCAGTCCGCGGTCGGCGGGATGGCGGCCGCGCTCCAGCTGCCCGGCGGAGCCGCGGCCGGGCAGGTCGCCGCCACCCTGGTGGAGGGACTGCGGGAGCGCCGCGAGCGCGCCCGCGCCCTGGCCGCCTGCTCCCACGCCGCTGCCCTGCTGGAGGCGACTCCTGATCTGGAGGCCTTGTCCTTCTATCCGCACCTGCTCGCCTGGGAGCTCGGCAGGCTGCCCGCGAAGCACGCGGTGACCCCGGTGTTGTTGCTGGACACGTTCGAGGACACCGCCGACCGGCACCGCGACTTCGAGCGCCTCCTGCAGCGCCTGGTGTATCTCATGCCGAACGTCTTCTTCGTGATCAGCGGGCGCAGCCGTCTCGCCTGGGCTGACCCGGCGCTGCACGGCCGGCTCGACTGGACCGGCCCCGCCGCCTGGCCCGGCCTCGGGGCGGGGGCGGGTGGGCGGCAGCATCTGGTCGGCGATCTCTCCCCCGAGGACTGCGATACCCACCTCGCCCGCCGCCTGGTCCAGGACGGCGAGCCCGTCATCGGGCCCGGGATCCGTACGGTGATCACCGCCCGCTCCCACGGCCTCCCCCTCCACCTCGACCTCGCCGTCGGCCGCTTCCTGGAGATCCGCCGCACCCGCACCCCCGTACCGGACGACTTCGACCACAGCTTCCCCTCCCTGGTCGCCCGTACCCTGTCCGACCTCACCCCGGACGAGCGGCACGTCCTGCGCTCGGTCAGCCTCCTCGACGCCTTCGACCTCGACCTCGCCACCCGCGCCGCCGGCCTCACCCACCAGGCCCCCGCCCGCCGCCTGGCCGAGCGCCCGCTGATCACCGAGAACCCGTACGCGCTGTGGCCCTACCACCTCCACCGAGCGATCCGTACGGCGCTGCGCGACGACCGGACCGAGGACCACTGGACCCCCGCCGACTGGAACCGTGCCGCTGGCCACGCCCTGGCCGCCCTCGGCGAACAATGGACTACCGCCGCGGCCGCGGGCGCGCCGGGCCGGATGCTCCTCGTGGCGTGCCTGCGCCAGGGCCTGCGCCTGGCCCGCGACCACCGCCTCACCGATCTCGGCTGGCTCACCGACGCCGCCCACGCCTACACCGACGACTCGATATGGGAACCCCTCGCCCCACCCACCACCACCGTCGGCACCGGTTCCGGCGGAGTCCCGGACGGCGAACCGGGCCCGGGTACCGGCGGCGCTGGGCTCGAGACGGCCGCCGACGCCCTGGCCGAGCTGCTGACCGCCATCGCGCGCCGCCAGCACGAGCACCGGGCGCGGACCGCCGACCGGCTCACCACGGTCCTCGGCACCGGCCTCCTCGACGGCGAGCTGGCCGATCTCGCCCTCTACTACCAGGCCAAAGCCCACAAGGACCTCGGCCGCACCGCCGAGGCCCGTACGGGAATGCGGCAGGTCGCCGAGGCGGGCGGTCGGCTCGCCCCGAAGGCCCTGCGGGGTCTCGCGAACCTGGACCGGATCTCCGGCGCCTTCCCCGCCGCCCTCGCCGCCGTCCCCACCCTGGGCTGGAAGGGGCGCCACCACCGTGTTGCCGGGGACATCCACTGGCCCCACGGCCACATCGGCGAGGCGGTTGCCTCGTTCGAGGCCGCGCGCGCCGAGGCCGAGCAGCACGACGCCCCCGGCGAGCGCGCCATCGCCCAGACCCGCCTCGCCCTCGCGACCGCGTTCGCCGACCCCGCCCGCGCCGGCGACGAGCTCGGCCTCGCCCACCAGTACCTCGACGGCCTCGACCAGCGCGCCACCACCCTCCTCGCCCACACCGTCGCCCTGATCAAAGACGCAGGACACCCCGGCCACGATGTCCCCGGCCGCGCCCACCAGCTACGGCGGGAGATCACCGACGCCGGGCTCCCCTGGCTGACCCGGTTCCTCGAGCTTGCCCTCGCTTTCCACCACGCCGTCCGCGATGAGCACGACCACCTGGCCGAGACCGTCGACCGGCTCCACACCCTCACCGCGAACGGCGACTTCGCCTACCTCACCGACATCGCCGCCGCCATGGGCGACCTCCCCCACCCGCCCCGCCCCACCGTCCACTGGCTCGACGGCCACACCGCCGTACGCAACCGCTGGCGCACCCTCGTCACCACCCGCCGCGATCGCCTGACCGCCTCGTCCTGACCCTCAGGAGCAACGGATCCATACGCACGGCACGCGGACACGGCAGTGGCCTCGGACCCGGAAGATCCCGGGTCCGAGGCCACTGCCGTGGGAAAGGGAAGAGATCAGCTCGTGCCGGGGTCCCGGCCGACGAGATGCGACAGCAACTCGACGATCTGCGCCTGGTTGCGGTCCATCTTCGTGTTCAGGTCCCGCACCTCTTGGGCGAGATCGCTGATCTTCTCGTCCAGGCCGCCGACCTTCTGGTCCAGGTTGCCCACCTGGAGACGGACTGCGGTCAGGTCCGACTTGACGATCCCGAACTCGCGGTCGATCTTGCCCTGGGCCTGCTCGTAGCGCCGGGTGAGCGCAGCGAGCTCGCTCTGCGCGATAGGATCTTCGGCCACCCCGGGCCCTCCTGCCAGATCATGAAAAGACACGGTCATCAGGTGCTCCACGATATCCCGCCCGGCGGTCGGCGTACGGCCACCCGGATGGACCGGCCCGAGGTCCGGAGCGAGCCCCCAGACCACCGCGACACATGTCGCAGTGGTAGCGGCGCCCCGGCAGCCGCAAGACCGGCCGAGCACCCGATCCGCCTCCACCACCGACCCCGGGCCGAGTATCCCCGTAGTGGGGCGGAGTGGACTAGGGGGGCGGGTGAGGCGGGTATCACAAGCAAAGCCTTATATCGGCTATAGCCCCCAAAACGACTAGAATCAGCAAACGGCATGACAGGTTATGGCGGCGGCCTTAGCCTGGACCTCTCGCATCGAGGTAACCGAGAGGGCAAGAACATGGGCCTGAGCGCAACCCGTCTAACCTGCTTCGCACTTTTGTCGGCGATTGAGGAAGACCTCAGGCTGCGAATTGAGTTCGCCATGTACGGAATTCCAGTGGAAGATGTCCTAGGAGAAAACCGCATGGCGAGTGCGGCTCAGCGCTTTACGCGAGACCAAGGCGGTGTTTCGGCCCCCAGCCTTACAGATCTGCTCCCCTATGTAGAGTTCGCCGACTCATTTGAGATCCTCAACTCTGCGGGGAGTAACCTTGAATCACGTGAGCGTGATTTCGTCAGGGAGAACACTGCACTCCTCCAGAAACTCATCCCCGTGAGGAATCGAGTCGCCCATACTCGACCTCTGGAGTTTGACGACCTGCCCACAGTACTTGACATCGTAAAGCACTTCTCTGACTCTGCAGACATCGATACGCCAAGATGTGATCAAGTGCTCGCAGAGCTTGATAGAGACCCCTCCTTTGTCTTGGGCCTCGAAATCCGGTTCCTTGATGTCCCCACCGATTCGGTGACTAGACACAACCTCCCCATCCCAGATTTCGACGAGACGGGGTTTGTTGGACGGAAGTCCACAGTCAGGGCGCTGATTAAGCATGTCCGAGGCCCCTATCCAGTAATCAGCCTCGTGGGTGACGGCGGAATCGGAAAAACTTCACTTGCCCTTAAAGCTGCTTACGAAATTTTGGATTCCCCTGACAATCCATTCGACGCTGTCGTCTGGACGACTGCGCGAAACTCTCTACTCACTGCCGGAGAGATCAAAAAGATCCAAGGCGCCGTGAAGGACTCTCTTGGGTTGCTGAGGGCTGCTGCAGAGGAGCTCGGCGGAAAGAATGCCACCGAGGACCCAATGGCGGAAGTCCTTGAATATATGCAGCACTTCAAAGTGCTGCTTATCTTGGACAATCTGGAAACTGTGCTCGACGCAAAGCTGCGCGAGTTCCTAGCCGAACTGCCTAACGGAAGCAAGGTGATTATTACAAGTCGAATTGGTATTGGTGCTATGGAAATGCCGATCAGGGTTGAGCCGCTGGAGAAGGGCGAAGCAATCAACTTGCTCCGCTCCTTGGCTAAGATTCGAAATGTCCCTGCTCTGCAAGGAGTCAGCCCGGCTGTAATAAACGGCATCATCGAGAAGACCTCGGCACACCCTCTGTACATCAAGTGGTTTGTTTCCGTGGTGCAGTCCGGTCGACGCCCTGAGGATGCCCTCAGTAGCGGCCTACTTCTTGACTATTGCATGTCGAATGTGTATGGGTACATCAGCGAGAGTGGGCGACTCGTGCTGCGATCCATGCAGACATTGACCGGCACTCACAATCAAGCTGAGCTGGCATATCTGAATGACCTGGACGTCAAGCGCTTGCAGTCCGCAATTCTCGAATTGATCACGACAAACTTCGTTCTCATGCGCACGGCAAAATCCGGCAACTCCGTAGTAACAGAGTACGAACTGAGTGAGTTTGCCCTCAGTTACCTGGAGAAACATCACCCGGTATCCGAAGAAGAGCAGCATTGGCTTCGCGAAAGAAATTCCACCCTATTTGCCTATGGCGAGCAGATCGCCTTGAAGTCCAAGCGTGACCGTTATGACACGAACTCGCTCGACGTGCGCGACGCTAAAGATTTCAGCGTCGCGGCCAAGCTTCTTGAAGCGTTGAGCCTCATCTATCGGGGCGAGTTGGGGATTGCGCTAGAAATCATCCAGGATGCCACTGAACTGGCTCCTGATTATCACGAGTGCTTCCGCATCGAGGCCATGGCGCGTATTGCTGGACATAACTTCCACGGAGCCAATACGGCTTTCGAGAAGGCGCTCGGACTCAATTCCGATAGTTCCGCACTGAATTGGTTCTATGCTCGATTCCTGATTAACGAATTCGGCCAACCGCAGGTCGGTCTAACCTACCTTCAGCGGGCCGCCGCTCTCGATCCCCGAAGTTCAACCATCAGGGTTGAAATCGCTAAGACTCATCAACAGCTTGGACATGATGAGCTGGCAAGAGACACCTGCCTATCCTTGCTCAACAGCCCAGAAACCGCCCTAGAGATCAAATCTCGCGTTCTTGAGATCTATGTAAAATCGGCAATGTCTACGGCGAGTAAACTGTATGGAGCCTCGGACTATGCTGGCTGCCTGGAGATCCTTGAATCGCTGAAAGATGCACTGGAAAGCCTGCAAGGCGTCACTGCCGACGACCTGGTTCGCGATCGCGTGAACTACGCGAGGAGTCTTTCCCGAGGCGTGCGCCTCAAGGCAGCTGATGACTACCTTGGCCGGGCGGCAATCGCTATCAACATCTCGCTGGCGCGATGGCTTGGAGTGAGTTCGGCCGAAGGGGCCGACCGCTCATACGGCATCGTCAAGAATATTCAGTCTGAGCGAGGTTTCGGATTCGTTAAACCAGCCGACGGTGGTCCGGATGCCTTTTTCCACGCAACGGATGTTCGACCTGCGGGGGAGTTTGCGCAACTCCGGGTCGGGTCTGAGATCTCCTATAAAATGATCATTAAATCCGGGAAGAGTCGGGCTGTCGAAGTATGGATCGTTGAGCGATAAATCTTAAAGATATTGTCCATTCAGATCGACCCGACGGGGTATCTGTTGCGCGCGCTACTTGCTGGTCGGGCAGGTCGGCGGGGTTTTTGACGAGGAAGCCGTCTTGTGCCAGCCGGGCGGAGTGTCGGGGCGCGCGTGCCGGTCACCGGTGGCGGCGGTCTGCCACTCCACCGCCTCAGGGATGGCCGGATCCACCCGCGACGGTGGTACCGACTTCTGATGTGCGGCGAGCGCGGCAGTGGCCGGACCGGTGGGCGCGCCCGGCCAGGAGGTGCCCGTCGATCACCAGCGGGCCGGGCTGAACACCCGCCGTGTCCCGCTCGCGCGGAGACGATGGTGAGTACGTCTTGGTCGTCAGCGGGGCGTAGAGGGCGGGTTCGAGCGCAGGTCGGCCAGCAGGATCTCGACGAGTGCCTCGCGTGCGGACCGAATGCGCTCGAGCCGCAGCCGGTCCTCGTCGCGCCGGTGGTCGCGGATCGCGGGTCCGGACCTCAGCGCGGGGATCCTGGCGTAGCGGCCGGTGTGGTGGACGCCGGAGTCTGCCCGGCACACCGATCCGGGCGACGCCCCGCACCGCGGGCACGGTTCGCGCTCGACCGTCTCGGCGCGGGCGATCTCGTCCAGCTCACCGTTCACACGTTTCCCCTCCGCCCGGCGGTCGCCGGGGACGTCTCGAATACCCGTCCCGCTTCCCGGTGGCGCCTACAGGTTCCGGGACGTTTTCCGGGACGGCCCCGGCGACCGCCGGGCCGCGAACGGCGACCGTCCTGGAAACGACCGATTCCGGGACGGCGGACACCCCGCGGGCGCGGGGCGGATGTACGCACTCCTCAGCAAAGCCCGGATGCCTACTTCATGGGCGGGTCGGCACGGTCGAGGCGGAGCGCGATGGCGCGGGCGCCGACTTTGGCGAGAGCGGCGAGGGCTGCGGCCAGGTCGAGGTGGACCTGGTTCCCTTCGT
The DNA here is from genome assembly GCF_040635975.1 of Streptomyces sp. NPDC006798. NCBI lineage: Bacteria > Bacillati > Actinomycetota > Actinomycetes > Kitasatosporales > Streptomycetaceae > Streptomyces > Streptomyces sp. NPDC006798. The sequence continues at coordinate 37,110 of NZ_JBEYIS010000046.1, read as the reverse complement.
CGGGGTAGTAACCCTCGTCGACCGACTCGAGGTGCTCCTCGGCTGCCCGGATCAGTTCCAGAACGCGGGCGACGTCGGTCTCGGAGCGAGTGACGCCCGCGAGCGCCCGGGTGATCTCCTCGGCTTCCTTCCGGAGTTCGGTGAGGGTCTCGGGGGTCTTCCGTACGGACACGGCGCGCTCCAGAAGAAGGGGAAGAATCGGGGTGCCGGGAGCGCCGTCCGCAGCGGGACGGGCTTGGACGCGCGGTGCTCTCGCCGGGGCCGGGGCCATCGGCTACCGTGGCGTCTACGCGACTCCCCGGGTGCACCTGCGGAGGAGCGGCTCCCACCCCGGGCGGGAACCCCAGGATGAGAGCCACACGGAACAGGGTTTTCGGCCTGAGCCTCATATGTCGGGGCTCAGGTCGGCCCTATCGCTTCAGCCACCTCCCCAGTACCCGCGCGGCCCGGACCAGCAGGTCCTCGCCACGCTTCCGGAGATTCGGCTTCCGCTTCCCGTGACGCCCCATGGGCGCCTCCCCTCAGACCGGCCGCCGAAGTTCCCGGCCGGCGGCCTTCCTTCTCGGATTCGGGCCGGGCCCCGAAGGCGGGGGCCCGGACGCGTCCGTTGAGGGGAGGCGCACCGCAGTGCGCACCGGCACCCTACCGGCCCCGCACCCGGGTCATCTGGCGGTTCGTCAACCCGGCCGAAAGACGATCACGCGTACGGGATTCCGGGTCGGCCGTCCTGGCGGAATCGCGGAATCAGGGCTGTGATCGCGACAAACCCTTCCGAAGCTTCCGTCGGCGGGCGGGAGCGACGGCAATCTGGGGGTGTGGAGGACTTCGAGTTCGAATGCGGGTCGTGCTGGGAGACGAACGTGATCCAGGGGCGTCCGAAGGGGTTCTGGACGACGACGCACTACGAGTTGCCCGGTGAGTGGACGTGCTGGTCCTGCGGAGAGGTGAACCTCACCCCGGACGACTGACCGGCCGGGCCACGGCCGAGCGACTGCCACACGCCCGGCCGGATCCAGGGCCGTCTGGCGTGGCGCCGCCGGTGCGGCGCGCAGGCGAACCGTACGCGCCCCGGCCCCGCGAGCGGGACTACCGCGAAGTCGCCCTCCCCGGCGCCCAGGCGGTCGTCGTCTACTACGCCAGCGCCCCAGCCGCCCTCACCATCACCGCCGTACGGCTGATCAGCCTCTGACACCTCCGGGGGCCCGGCGGGTGCCATGGTGCGGACGCCGGTCTGTTCCTGGTCGTTTCGCGGCTCAGTCCGCCGCTCGGCGTTCGTCCTCCAGGTGGGCCATGGCGTAGCCGTGTTCGTCGGGATGACGGGCCAGGCGGGCCATCGCCCACGCGGTCCGGGCATCCATCCCCTCGCCGAACTCGGCGGCCACGCGCCGCGCCTGCCACGTTGTGCGCGGGGCGAGCACCCACCGCGTGAGCGGGAACCGGACCCGGCCAACGCCAGGTCTCGTCCGGCCTGCCCCGTCGGGGGAGTCCTCGGCAGGGAAGTCGGGAGTGATCGGGTCGGGCACGATCGCGAGTCTGGCGACGGCCACAGCCGTCGAAGCGGCGATCAGGCCCGAGATCACCGGAACGGACGGCACCGCAGGGATCTCGGTTGACGACCGTTCGCGCAACCGCACCGCCCGCCACAAGGCACTGACCAACGGCGTTACAGCGCCTGGTCCGGCCGGGACGTGTGGGAAGCCCAGACCCTGCCGATGGGGGCAGCGGGGTCCCGGGCTTCAGAGGATGTGGGTCAGTGGCTGTGGAGGATGCGGACGGCGGTGACGACCAGGTCGAGTCCGTTGGTGACGTAGTAGCGGACCACGGCCCCGGCGATGGTGGCGGTGCGGCGGTCCCGTTCCCGGGGGTTTCCGGCAGGGTCGGATCCGTGGCCGTACGGGTCAGTGCCGAGGGTGCGCGCCATCTCCTTCTCGAACCGGGCCCGGTAGTCCGGCGGCATGGCCTTGCGGGACGCGGCGGCGAGGCCGCTGTACTCGATCCGGTAGCGGCTCACCGCTCTCCACCCCCGCCGTCGCCGAGGTCGTCCTGGGGGATCGAGTCGGAGTGGTCGCCGGCCTTCAGCCGGGCGATCACCTCGTCCTCCTCTGCCAGCGCCTCCGGCGGGAGCGCCCAGTCCGCGAGGACCTGCGGCAGCTTGGCCGCATGGGTACGGGCGATGACCAGGTCGAACTCTTCGGCCCGTTCCGGGGAGAGCGTCGCCCGGATCCCCTCTATCGTCGCCGGGAGCTCCACCAGCTCCCCGCCGATGACGGTGGTCCACGTCCCGGCCTCGTCCACCGACTGGCTCATGACCTGGTCCCTCTCTCCCGACTCCACTGTCTCCTGGTGCCCGCCACGCTACGCCGCCCGGAGCCCGGCCCGGCAGGGCGCGAAGAGGGCACACACGAACAACCGGTCCGGGAGCACTTCGGTGATCACCGGATCGGGTGAAGGGCTGCTGTCTGGGCGGCCTCCGTGAATGCGGCCTCCGGCTCGCGGCGCCGGACGAGAGCCCGGTTCTGGCGTTCCGCAGCGGCGCGGATGCGCAGGTCCATGTCGTTGTCGCGGACGCGCCGGTGCTCCTGGTGCGCGGCAAGCGCGCGGTGGTAGCCGGCCGACGCGGTCTCACGGGTACGCGGCGGGCCTGCGGGCACTGCCGCCCGGACCGGTTCGGAGTCGGCGGCCGTCGTCACGGCGGTGGTGACCGTGCCGGGGGCGAGCACGCGGACCGTGCGCACCGCCCGCTTGCCCGCCGCCTCGTTGGCGACCGTGATGATCCGGACCGTCTCCATGCGGGCCTTCGTCGCCCAGGCCGCCGAGTCCGGGCGCAGCGTCAGCTCGCCGGTGTCCGCGTCGTACCCGACCGCCGTGATGTGCCCGGCAAGGTCGGGGGCGATGGCCACCCACCGTTCGCGCAGCGCGCCGCCGGCGGCCGGGAACTCCCAGGCCCGCTCGGCGATCAGCGCGCCGATCGCCGCGCCGAGGCCCATCGGCTCGCGCCCGTCACGCCGCACCGCCGTACCGGTCCGCGGCCTCTTCTTCGCCTTCTGGCCGCTGCCGTTCTTCCGGGCCTGCTCCATCGCGGCCCGCAACGCGACCCGGGCCAGGTCGACCCCGGACACCCCGCCCTCGCTCACGCCTGCCCCCAGGTGGTGTGGAGGGCCAGGTGGCGGGTGCCCGAAAGGCGCTGCGCTTCGTCGACCAGCCGGTTGCTGAACAGGCGCCTGGCCGACGTCTCGCCGTACTGATCGATGTGGTCGAAGACGACGTCGTGGTCCTTCATCGCGCGCACCCGCCAGTCGCGGACCTGCTCGCGGGTCAGGTCCTCCAGGACGAGCTCCTGCTCCTGGTCGACGTCGTCGACGTCCGGGGCGGGCGCGGCGGCCGGACGGGGCGCGGGCAGGACGACCGGGGCCACCGCCGCGGCCGGGACGGCGTCCTCGGTCGGCGCGGCTGCCGCGGCTTCGGCGCGGGCCTGAGCTGCGGCGGCCTTCCGGGCACGGTGCTGCTCCCACTCGTACGCCTTCGCCCACGCCCTGGCCGTCACGTTTTGGTGCAGCTGCGTGGCGGTGGCCGCCCGACGCTCTGCCTCCGAGGCGCCGGGCATGGCGGCGTCGACGGCGCCCGCGACCGCGCGGCGCTGATCCCGGCGGTCCTCCTGGCGCTCCGAGCACCGGGGGCAGTCCTGCCCGGAGTCGAGCAGCACGCGGTCGTCGCACCGCACGTCGCCGCACTGCTGACGCTGCGGCAGGGCGGCGCCGATCAGCCAGCCCACCGGGTCCGTGATCGAACTGCCCAGCCGCATCTGGGTCTCCAGGTGCCGGGCGAGCCGGTCGGCGAGAACCTGCGGCGCGTCCGTGCGGCCGGCGAACCCGACCACGCGCTGGAGCTCGCGGCGGGCGGCGGCCTCCACCAGGCGGCGGGCGGCCGGACGCTCCAGCCGGGCCCACACCAGGCCCACCGGGGCCAGGACGGCCCGCAGATCCTGCGGCGGCAGAGGCACCCTCGCCCGCTGTTGCCTGCCCTGACGCGCACCGTCCACGACCCGCACCGGAGCACCGGACACCGGCCCGCGGCCGCCGTTTCCGCCCTTGCCGACCGGGGACTTCTCCCGCTGTTCCCCGCGGAGCGGGCCACCGTCCTCGCCCGCGCACGCGCGGTCCGGCAGATCACCGGAACCACCACGGCCTTCGCCGGAAAAGCCACGAGAGTGCGAGAGAGAACCACGAGGGGAAACTGAAGAAGAGTGATCAGAGTGAAGGGCTGCCGTACCGTCGGGGTCTACGTTTTCCGCCGAGTCCGTCACCGGCACGCTGCTGACCTGCGACTCCGTCTCCGCCTCCAGTACCTCACCAGGCCCTGCCGTACCGTCGGGGTCTGAAAAACCGGACTCCCCGGCCTCCGTACGGTCCTCCTGGACGTCGTCGGCGACGGTACGGCCGTGCGCGGCGGCGACCGCCGGCACCATCAGCCGCGACCGGTTCGCCAGCCCGGAGCCCGTCTTGAGCCGGACCCGCAGCACCAGCTCCCGGTCCTCCAGACGCTCCAGCACCCGCTCCCCCGCCGACGCCGAACAGCCCAGCAGCCGGGCCACCGTCGCCGCCGCGCGGCCGCGCCGGGTGTCCACGCTCCCGCCGCACAGCCGCACCCGCCCGGACTCCCCCGCCTCCAGGACCAGCAGCAGCAGCGCCAGGCGGTCCGTCGCCGCCCCCCGGCCGGTACGCGTTCCGGCCAGCCCGGCCGGAGTCACCGACCCGTCCCGGTGCGCCCAGCCCGGCGCCATCACGGCCTCCACCAGCCGCTGGAGCGTCGCCAGCTCCTTCTTCGACAGCGCCAGCGGGTGCCCGGTCACGCCCCGGGCGGCCGCGAGCGGCAGCACCCGGCACTCGAGGCCGTCGTCCTGGCCGAACTCACCCACCGCCGCGCCGACGGTGACCGTGCCGGACCGGCGCAGCCCGGGCACGACCACGGAGGCCGCGTACGAGGCGGATACGCCGATCCACCGGCCCAGCTCCGCCGTACGGATCTCCACCACACCGGTCTCCGACGGCGTCCGCGACACCAGCACCAGCACCGCCAGGCGCACCGCGTCCGGCGCGCTCTCCAGACCGGGCAGGTCCAGCAGCGCGCGGACCGCGGTACGAAGACGCACCCGCGTACTCCGCCCCAGCGCCAACGGACGGCCAGGGCCCCGGACCGGCACCGGACCCGCCAGAACAGGGCCCGACACCGACAGCCTCCGACGAGGGCCCGGCACCCGGAAACCCGCAGCAGCCACCGCGACCGCGCTCACCGGACACCCCGCAGAACCGTCAGACACTGATCCATCCGCGCACCATGGCCCAGACCACCCGTGGACAACGGCCGGAGGTCAAACGCTCCCGCCAGGCGGGAAGAAACCTCGGATCCCGTCCCGCGCGAGGGACGGGCGGGCGTGGTGCGCGCGGCGCTGGTACGAAAAAAGTTCTCCACATCTCTGGGGAGCGAATGAACGTACGAAAAGGGACTTCTTTGGTGTGCTGCGCCGTGAGGGCGTGTCCGAGGAATCGGCCAAATGGGTTGAAAGGGCGCGGGATGGGGGTGGAAAAGGGCGCAACGGTACGGCAAAATGGGCTCCGCGTCCGGGGCCACGTCTTCAGGCGCAACGAAGCCCCTGGTGGGCTTCAGGTTCGGGTAGAACCAGTCCAAACCGTTCGTTTCCGGCTGGCACCGGTCGAACAGCCCTTCGGGAACTCGTGATTGAGATCCCGGTGACAGAGGGGGCGCTGAGCGCGAGGCGACTGCAATCGCTGAGGAGCTGAGCGTCCCGGCGGCCAGAGGCCCGCTATCGCGGGTGCCGCCTCATCCCTACGTCGTTGTCGCCTCCCTGGGGGAGGCGTGCCTCGAGGCGCATGCGGGCATTACGAGCGCCCCACCGAAGGGCCAGCCGTCCATGCGGGTGCTGGCGCCACGGCGGGGCGCGGTAACCGAGGCACTCTGCCGCTTCGGTTGCCCTACTGGGCGACGTACCGTCACCCATGCGTGCGGATGCTGTCCCCGCTTCTCCGCGCTCATGAGGAACCTCCCTCGTCCGTCTTCGCGGCTTCGGGGAAGCGCTCGGCGAGGCCCTTCAGGAGGCGGAGGTAGTTCTCGCGGTTCGGGCGCCGGGGGTGGGTCTGCCCGAGTTCCCAGCGCGCCACCGCGAGGCGCTTTACGCCCAGCACGTCAGCGACGTCCTGTTGCGTGAGGCCAGCCGCGACGCGGAGCTTCGCGCGCACACCCGGTGGCGGCAGGGCATCATCGCCCAGGCTGTTCAGCAGGGCGTCGACCCGCTGAGCGCCGTCAGAGACGGGCATGGTCAAGTCTCCCATGATCGAGGATTTACTGAAAGATACACGACTTGATCTCCCGGGGGAAGCGACATGCCCACCCGCGTGGTGGAGTTGGGCCCCCGGTAGGGTCCGGGCGTGACCCGACTCGTTCTCTTCGATCTCGACGGGACGCTGGTCGACCGGCAGTCCGCCCTCCCCGACTCCATCAAGGCCCTGTGCCGTACGCGCGGCCTGGGCCCGATCGTGGAGCAGTGGCTGCTCGCCAAACTGGCGGACCGCGCGGAGCCGGACGACTTCGCCAGGCTCCGCGACGCCTTCGGCCTGGAGGACAGCGCCGGGCAGTTGTGGGAGGAGTACGTCCGTCTCATGGCGGTCTCTGTTACCTGCCAGCCGGAGATCCTGGAAGGGCTGGCCCGGCTCCGGGCCGCCCGGTGGACTATCGGGATCGTCACCAACGGCTCCGGCGACATCCAGCGGGCCAAGCTCAGTGCGACCGGCCTCGCCGACCTGGTCGACGGCGTTGCGGTCTCCGGGGACCTGGAGACCCGCAAGCCGGACCGGCGCCTTTTCGAACTCGCTGCCGTCCGGTGCGGACGGGACCTGGCGGGCGGCGGCTGGATGGTCGGGGACAACCCTGCCGGGGACATCGATGGCGGTCACGGGGCCGGTCTGCGTACGGTCTGGCTGCGCGGCCGGACCTGGCCCGACGGACTCCCGCCCGCGCACCACGTTGTCGACGCCATCACCGACGCCATCACCTTCCTGCTCAACGAGACCCCGGAGTAGCCCCGTGAAGTCGACTGTCGGCATCCTCCATCCCGGCAGCATGGGTGCCGCTGTCGCCGCCTGTGCCAGGGCGCATGCCGCGAGGGTGTTGTGGTGCGAGGCCGGACGCAGTACCGCGTCCGTGGCGCGCGCGACCCGGTTCGGGCTGACGCCGGTGGTGACGCTGGGCGAACTGCTGGACGGCAGCGACATCGTCATCAGCCTCTGTCCGCCAGCCGCTGCCGAGGACCTGGCCCGCGACGTTGCCGGGCACCGCTTCGCAGGGGTGTACGTGGAGGCGAACGCCATCGCCCCTGAGCGGACGCGGCGGATTGCCGGGCTGCTCAACCCGGCCGCGACCGTCGTCGACGGCGTCGTCGTCGGTTCCCCGCCCGTCGGCGGCAAGTCGCCGACGTTGTACCTGTCCGGTCCGGCCGACGCGCCCGAGCGCATCGAGGCGCTGTTCGCGGGGAGCGCCGTACGGACGCGGGTGCTGGGGCCGGAGGTGGGGAAGGCGTCGGCGTTGAAGTTGTCGTACACCGCGTTCCAGAAGGCCAGCCGGGTGCTGGTGGCGCTCGCCACCGGGATGGCGCGCGAGTACGGCGTCGACCAGGATCTGCTGGAGGTCGCCTCTTGGCGTACCGACTCGTACCTCACGGAGCCGGGGTACATCGCGAAGACCGCGTCCCGCGCGTGGCGCTGGGGGGCGGAGCTGGAGGAGGCGGCCGACGCGCTCGCGGCCGCCGGGCTTCCGCCGGAGATGCTGCGCGCGGCCGCGTCCACGCTGGCACGGTGGGACGACGCCAAGGACAACGGCGAGCTAACGCTCACCGACGCCCTGGACCAGCTCAGCCGCCCGTAGCCCGCGCTCATGCCGACGACGCTCCCGCCCGCTGCGCCAGCAGTCGGTCGATAAGGCGTGCCGCCTCCTTCGGAGAGGCCGCAGTGGTGTCCACGGTCAGGTCCCAGACCATGCCCGGGTGCGCGTCCAGGTCCTCGCGGGTCGCGCCCCACGCAGCCAGGCGCGCCGCGGTGTCGGTGTCGCCCCGCCCCTCTGACCGTTCCTCGGTTACCTCGCGCGGGCACCACAGCAGTACCGCCGCCCAGTCGGCCGGGTAACCGTCGACCAAGGCCCGGACGCCGTCGACCTGCCCGAGGTGGACTACCGGCACCCCGGCCGCGAACGCCGCGTCCAGACCGGGAGCGTCGATCACGTACGTATTGCCGTAGCGCCTGTTCGCGTAGACGATGGCGCCCGCGACCTCAAGTTCGTCCAGCTGCTCCGGTGTGCCCATTCGGTAACCGTCCGACTTGCCCGACCCGACCTTGAGCCGCGCGAACTGCGCGTACGTGGGGTCAAGGTCGCTGAGCGCGGCGGTGACGGTGTCCTTGCCGGAGGCTGGCGGGCCATACAGGATCACGCCCTGCTTCGCGGTCATACGGACATCGCCCCCATCGCCTGCCGAGCCTGATCAGCGAGGCTCACGGCGGTGCCCAGGCGGTTGTCAACTACCAGGTGCGGTACCGCCGGGCGTAGGTCAAGGTCGATCGTGGCCATGTACTCATCCCACCGGGCGAGCTTCCACGCGTCCCGGGCCGCCGAGCGGAAACCAACGTATTCGCGCATCGACTCCTCGTCGCAGCGGACCCACACCGGGAAGACGTCGACACCCATCGCCGCGGCCTTGTTGGTCAGGCGCTGCATCCAGGCCGCGTCGGTCAACTCCGCGATGAAGGGAGCGGAGAGCACGGTGCTGATCCCGCACTTGATGTTCGCCATGGCCGCCTGCATGAGGCAGTCGTACTCCACCGACCGGACACGCTCCCGGTAGAGCTCGGTGTGCCGGTCGTTCGGGTCGCCGCCCAGCGCGACCAGCAGCCGTTCCACCAGCGGTCGGGTGAGAGGGTCCTTGTCGAGCAGCGGCCAGCCGGTGAGCTGTACGACGAACCTCGCCAGCTCCGTTTTGCCGCTCCCGGCGTAGCCCCCGACCAAAATCAAAACAGGGCGGTGCGGATCACCGCCGGTGTGCCTCCGCTTCCAGGCGTCGATGATGCGCTGCTGGAGAGCGAAATGGTCGGCGTCTTCGCTGCCGGGCGAGATGCGGTGGACGGCCCGTTCAACCGCCAAGACGTGCGCGCCGGTGAGGCGGTCGTCCATCGGCGTGAGCTTGAACGACGTCTCTTCGCCGGGCAGAGCGGTTCGGAAGCCCAGGTCCGGCTCGGTGGCCCGGTAGAGAAGGCAGTAGGCGCGGCGGTAGTGCGGGCCGGGGTAGACCTCGCCCTGCTCGTGCTGCCACAGCGTCTGAGGATTCGCGGCGGGGATGCCTTTCAGCTTGGCCTTTTCAGCAACCTGACGGAGGCGTTCGCCAGCCTTCTCCAGGGTCAGGCCGTGAGCCTCACGCTGCTCGCGGAGCTTGTCCGGACGCCAGCCCGCTCGGTGCTTCCCCACCCTGTGACCCTCCGTGATCGTCATGGCCGTGAGCCTAGAGCCAGGCCCGCAAATCCCATGGGTACGTAGATGTTGAAAACCCGTGAACACGGGTGTGCACGAGCTTCGACAAGCCTTTGTGATGTTGCGCTGCGCCGCTCACGAGTGTGATGGCCCCCACAAGACGACCAGTCATGAGGGGGCTCAAAATGGGCGAGTTGGGGCGCTCAGGCATCAAACGCGTACTCCAGCACGTAGGCCGCGCTGTCCATGGTCATCTCGTTCACTTCGACGGCCTCAAGATCAGCGTCGAAAGCCGTGCGGCACAGCTTGATGACAGGGCGCTCCAGGGGCATGGCCAGCCCTTCAGCCTCCTCAGCGACGGGCAGCCGGCATCGGATCTCTTCGCGGAAGTGAGCGGGCGCGTGCCCGATCTCAGCGAGCCGGGCGTACGTTCCGCCTTCGCCGGTGTCCACGCTCATGATCGCTGTGCCTTCGGCCAGGCCAAGAGGCAAGTACGAGGTTGCGAGCATGACGGGTCTGCTGTCCAGCACGAAGCGTCGGGACCGAGCGCAGACGAGTTCGTTCTCGTCAACGTCCAGCATCCGGGCGATGTGCGGTGGTGCGGCCACGGTGCCCACGCGGACGTCGATCGTGACGGGCCGCTCCTCGTCAGCGGACCAGACGGACTTGCCGGCGCCCCACTGCTCGCGTGCGAGTCGCTGGATGCCGTGACGCCGGATCGGGCGGAACTCGATGACCCGAGCGCCAGCACCTTTCTTCGTCTCCACCAGGCCCTCGATCCGAAGGATCTTCAGCGCCTGGCGGGCGGTAAGCGCAGCGACCTCGTACTGGGCGGCGAGCGCACTCTCGCCTGGCAGCCGATCGCCGGGGCCGTAGTCGCCGGACTCGATCGCCGCCTTCAGTTTGTCGGCAATCCGCTGGTACTTGGGCCGCTGTTCGCCCGTGTCGCTCGCCATACGTCTCCCTACCTCGTTAGCGATCCTACGGCCGCTGGCTATCGAGGAACTGGCAAGGGCGCCCCGGTGTGCGAGGAAGCCGCCGGGAAAGCGTACCTCGTTAACGTAGTTCTTGACATCGCTAACGAGGATCGGTGTACTGAAGGCGCATCGAACCTCGCTAGCGAGGTCGGGGCGGGGCGCCGAAGAGGTGCTGCTTCGCCCTGCCCACTCGCCATCGGGACGCCTCCCGAGCTCAGCACATCCGAGAGGAGCACTACTCCATGAACGTCATCTCCCGCCCCGCCGCCAGCCTCATCACCGAGCACTTCGACACCGAGACGCTCGCGCTCCTGGAAGCGGTGGAGGTCCCGCTCCCCGAGTTCGGCGACGTCGACCTGGACGTGGCTTTCGGAACGCCGCTGGAGATGTACGAAGCCAGCGCCCTTCCCCACGAGCGGCTGGACGGCCTGGACATCACCGCAGCCATCGCCGCGATCGAGGCCCGCGAGAACCGACTGCTCGCCGCCCGCGACATCACCGCCACTGACCCGACCGCCACCGAGTTGGTACGCGAGCGCCTGGTCGACGTCCTCCTCCCCTACGCCGCGCAGCTGCGCATCACGCGGCCGGCCGCCGCGGCGCCGGTGCCGCTCGCGGCCTGACCCGCACCATGCCGGGTCTTCGGACCCGGCTCCTTCACCCGGAACCGCCCTGCGGCGGCGCCGGATGTGGGAGCCGAAAGCGGCCCCGACACCATCCGCCCGGTCCTCTCTGACCGCGAAAGCGCGAGGGGAAAGGAAGCGGCCGGTCTTTGAGAACTCCACAGCGTGATCCACCACCGCAGTCCCCGCCGTGTCCGATCCGGCCGGGGGTGAGTGGAAACCCGTCGCGAGGTGCCATCACCGCTGGTGGTGGCAGCCGACACGCGCAACGACACCGCAGGGCTCATCGCTGTGGGAGAGCGCGGAGGGTCGACACCCTCGCGAGGTTAAAGAACGACGCGGCCAACCTTCACCGCACATGCCCGCCCGGACGGATCTCCCGGTCGGAGCTGCGGTCCGCGTCTCTACGAGATCCGGCACCCCGTCTACCGGCGGTGCCGCGCAGCTTTTCCGCAGCCCCGCGTTGCCCAGGCGCCCGCCGCCCGACCCCATCTTTTTTGGGCCGGTTCGGCGGGCGGTGGAGAGCGCTGGGAATCCCCGCCGCCTGCTCCCGCCCCTGTTTCGGAGGGACCGTCTATGACGTCAATGACCAGCACCCAGCTCGCCCACCAGAACGCCGCCCGTATCTTCCTGGCCGAAGTCGGCCCGGTTCTCGCGGATATCACCTGCCCGGACGGCGCGGTACGCGTCGTGGTGGACCCGGACGCGACCGCCGTCCGGGTCGAAGTCACCTCCGGCGACCCGGACGGTCCGGCCGCCGAGGCAGTACGCCGTACGCGGATCCATCAGAGCGGCGCCCGGCTGACGGTCGTCGTACCGCCCACCCCGCCGACGGCCTTCACCGGCGTCAGCAGCGGTGTGGTCGTCGCCAGCGGGAACGTCCGCATCGACGGTCTGACCTTCACCAACCACGGCGGGGGCATCGTGGTTTCCGGCTCGGCCGGTGCCGAGGTCTTGGTTGTCCTTCCTGCCGGGTCGTCCGTCACCTATACCGGGGCGTCCGGCAGCATCCGTACGGCCGGTGTGCTCGCCGGGCTGACCGCTAGGACCACCAGCGGCTCGGTCGCGGCCGAGACCGTCGGCCGGATGAACACCGAGAGCTCCAGCGGCAGTATCACCGCCGGGACGGTGACCGAGCGGGTCGATATCTCGGCCTCCAGCGGCAGTATCAAGATCGGGGACTACCGGGGCGCGGACGCCCGGATCCGTACGACCAGCGGGTCGATCACGCTGACCGCCTCCCCCGCGGCCCGCGGCCGGATCACCGCCCGGGCGGTCTCCGGCAGTGTCCGGCTCTGCGGCACCGCCGGCCGCGACGACTTGGTCGTCCGTGCGTCGGCGGTCTCCGGCACCGTCCGGACCACCCCCCGGGGCCCGCCGGTGACCGCCACCGCCAAGATGGGCGACTTCTTCGCGGCGGTGGAGTCCCGCCAGCACGCCTGGCCCGCCGGTCAGAAGGATCTGCACTGGCATCTCCTCTTCGACCAGCGCCTGGTGCACGAGGCGCTGTTCGCCCCCTACCGGACCCTCACCGGCCAGCCCGGCCTCGAGCCCGTCCCGGCCCGGTGGGCGCACTGCACCATCCTCCACGGCGGCCCGGTCGACCAGTACCGTGACGGCGAGATCGACGCGATCACCGAACGCGTCGCCAAGGAAGTACGAGACTCGCCCGCGTTCGACCTGGTCTTCGACCGGCCGACGATCGGCACCGTCGCGGTGGAGTGCGCGGCCCGCCCCGGCGCCCCGGCCCGCCACCTCTGGGAGATAGCCGCCCAGGCCGATGCCGAGATCACCGGCTTCCGATTCCCCCGGATCCCCTTTGTCTACTATCCGCATCTCTCGCTCGCCTACGGCACCGCCCACCCGGTCCGACCGGACCGGCGCGAGCTCAAAGCCATGCTGGCGGATTTGCCGGGCGGCCCGGTCACCCTCCGGGCCACCCGCCTCGCCCTGGTCGCCCAGTCCCACGACCGGCGGCACATCACCTGGACCCCCCTCGCGGAGATCCCCCTCCAGTAGACCGCCGCCGAGTACGGCCCCGGACGACCGACCACGGCCGCCTCCCACCCCCGACCGGGGTGGGAGGCGGCTGCGGCTGCCCGTACGACCAGCCCACTACCACTTCCTGTTCTGCATTTCGTCCCCCGGCCCGACGCGTCACGGGCCGGGGGACGGAGTGGGGCTACAGGAGCCCCGAAAGCGCGCCGCCCGGAGCGGTAACTCCGGGCGGCGCCACAGGCCAACACCCTGACAAGGAGAACACCTGTGTTGCAGGCCATGATGACACGCCCGGCCTACTCGGCCGCCCTGGACGACAGCCCGCGCTGCGGCGTCTGCCACCGGATCCACTGCCACTGCGCCCGGCCCTGGGCCCGCCGTACGGCGTCGGCGTCGGTGGTGGAGGAGATCGAGCGCGAGGAAGAGCGCCGCTGGCTGGAGCCCCACGACGACGAGTTTCACCAGCTCGTCGCGTATCTCGTGGCCGACGGCGACCGGCGCGCACTCGCGCTCGGCCGCCGGGCGGCCCGGGCCTGCCCGTCCTGCGGCGGCAGCGGCGGCCGGACCGAGGACACCAGCGACGGCGGGGTCGTTCGCCGGACGTGGCGGTCCTGCTCCGCGTGCGGAGGAACGGGACAGGGGTACGCCCCTGCCGCGCTGGTCCACCAGCCCAAGGCGGCCGGTACGGCGAACGACCGTTGCCCGGTTTGTGAGTTCTGGAGCTGCATCTGTGTTCCCTGGCCGGGTACCGCACCGTCTGACGCGCCGTTTCCGGCGGTCGCGCCGACCGGCGCGTCCGGCCAGTGCAGCCGGTGCGGCCAGTGGTTCGACGACTGGACCGGTGGGGTCTGCGACGGCTGCCGCTAGTCAGTCCGTGCCCGACCTCATATCTGCGGCCCGGGCCGCCCACCTCCGGGCGGCCCGGGCCGCTCTTTCCCTGGGCCCGGCCCACCCCGCGTCCCGGATCTTTCTCGCGGCTGCCGCCGTGGCGGCCGCCACGGTCTGGGACACCGGCCGACCTGTCGCCACTCTCCACCCACCGCCCCGCCGCCGTACGCCGGCGGGGCGGGCCAGGAGCTGAAACACCCCGTGACCAACTCGCTCTACGCCCGCTACATGGAAGCCCACCGCGCGCTCCGTACCCATCTCCGCTCCTGCGGGGTCTGCACCGACGACCACCTCTGCGCGGACGGGCAGCAGCTCTTCCGGGCTCTTACGTCCTTGCAGGACCAGTACCTCGCGGCGCAGAAGCGCAAGCGGAACTGAACCCGCTCCGGCTGGAAGGTCAGCCTGCCCGGCCCGGTGCCGGGCAGGCCGCGATCACCAGCCCGACCTCTCTCTCATCCTCCAGTCCGCCCGCCCGGCGGGAGCCGAACGGATTCCCGTCCCGGCCCGCCTGGCCCGCGCGGTACTGCCCTCCCCCTGTCCGCCCGGGCTGTCCCGGGCTCGTTGACCTGGAGAAATCCCATGATGTTGCGCACCATTCCGCTCCGGCGCCCGCTGGACGGTACCGGCTTACCGGTTCCGCAGACGCTGCCCGCCCCTGCGGAGCAGCCGGTACCGCTCCCGGCCGCCGACATTGCCCGGTACTACCACCCCTTGTTCCTCCGGGCCGAGCCCGGCCGGGACGAGGGCTGGGTCACCTACTACTTCGGCGGCTTCACCGGCCACGAACCGCGGCCCGAGACGCCCAACGCCGTCTGGGACGACCCGTCGGTCACCCGGGAGCAGCGCCGCGAGCTCGAGGCGCAGTACGACTCGGCCCGGATCCTGTGGTCCAAGGCCCGGCTGAGGCTGCGGGCCGCGCCGCTGCTGCGGGCCGCCGCCCCGCTGTGGGAGGCATGGCGGCAGGCCCAGGCCGAGTACCACCAGGTGTTCACCGCGTTCTGGACCACGCCGGACGCCATGTGGCGCGCCCAGTTGCTGAAGCTCACCGACGCCGAGCGCGCCGCGATGGATACGGCGCGGGCGTGGGACGAGATCGCCGGGGAGCTCGCCGGGCTGGCTGCCGAGCAGCTGCGCGCGGCCGGTGAGGAGGACGAACTGCCGCTGACCGACGTCGCCCGCGAGATCGGTCTGGACGCCGACGGCTGGACGATCGCCTGCGCCGACGAGTACGCCCGCGGCAGCTCGTATTCCTGGCACCGGCAGACCCCGCTGGTCCGCGCGCTCACCACCGAGATCGCCGCGAAGCGCGAGCGCCTCGCGGAGGTCGCCCGCCTGGCCGACAGCCCTGACACCGCGCAGCAGCCGGTCCGACCCTTCTGAAGGAGAACAGCATGGGATCCGTGCAGAACGAGGATGAGCGTCTGCTCACCCGGGGGCAGGCGGTGATCCTGGGGGCCGCGGCCGTTCCGATGCTCGTCGTCGGTGGCCTGGGCGCCTGGGGAACGTTCACCAACATCAAGCGCCAGTTCCCCGAAGACGCGACCGCGCTCGGCGTGGTCGCCGCCGGTGAGGGCGCGACCCTCGTGCTCGCACTCGTCATGGTCGGACTGACCCTGCTGGGCCAGTCCTCCCCCACCGTCGTGCGTCTCGGGTTGTGGCTCCTGCCCGCAGTCGCGTCCGGCACCGGCGCGGTCATCGCCGACGGCACGAAGGAGGCCGTCGTCAACGCGGTCACCCCGATGGCGATGTCCGCCTCCGCAGAGGGGATCGGCCTGCTGGCCCGCCGGATCGTGGTCTACCGCACCCGCGTCGACATCGAGGCCCAGCGCCGCAACGCCGCCACCCTTCAGAAGATGGCGGTCCTGCGGGCCCTGGCCGCCAACCACCCTAAGAAGGGGGCCCGCAAGCGGGCCGAACTCGCCTCCTGGCGCTTGGCCCGCAAGGTCGGCATCGGCGACGACGCCCTGGGCGCCGGACTGGTGACCGTCCAGCGGGAACGGATGACCAGCGGCGCCGACGTCGCCCTGGCCGGTATGTTCGCCCCCGTCACGGCGGCCGTCCCGGCCCTGGCCGCGTCCGTCACGCCCGCGCTCGAACCCGGGGCAGTCCACGGTGAGTCCGTCACGCCTGCTGGGACGGACTCCGCCGCCCGGGGAACCGCCGTCGCGGCGGGAGTCACGCAGGTCAGCGCCGGTCCGGACGCTGATCCGGCACGGGCCGGGGATTCCGTCACGGACCAGGACCGTGACGGCGCCACGGCTTCCGGCACGGACTCCGTCGCGGACGCGGACGCGGGCACGGACACGGACACGGACCTGGCCGTCACGGCGGCGGAGCCGTCCCGCTCGGCCGTCACGCTTCAGGAGGTCGCGACAGTGGCGGGCGTGCCGCTTCCCGAGCGCGGCGAGCGCCTCAGCGATGCGCAACTCGTCGTCGTTCTGCGGCACCTGCGCTACCGCGAGGACCCGCCCGTCTCCTACCGCCAGGCCGTCGCGGCCTTCCGCCAGACCGGCTTCGTCGGCGGCGAGGAGCGGATCCGCCGTACCTGGGCCGGACTCATGTCCCAAGAGGAGGACGGCCTGACCGAGTCCGCCGCGACGGCGGACGCAAGCCCGGCCGACGACGAGACGGAGGTCGGCGAGGAAGACGAGGAAGAGGCCGGTCCCCGGCCCTGACAATCGTCCGGCACCACCAGTGCGCGCCCGCCCGGCCCCGGCCGGACGGGCGCGTGCTGCGACTGCCGGAAGAACCACGCAGTCCGCGGAAGCAGACCCGTCCGGCGCAGACCCGGTGAGCAACCCGGCGAGCGGCCACTCGGCCGCAGACCCGGGCCGCAGACCCGGCCGAGCCCCGGCGGCGAGCCCGCACATTCCCGACACCACGTACCAGGGGGCGCGTCGGCCCGCTTTCTCAGGGCCCGGCCGACGCACTCCCTTTCACTCCCCTGACATCTCAGGAGGCAGTTCACCATGGCCTTTTTCGGCCTGATCGGCAACGACACCCGTATGGCGGCCAGCACCTACAACGGCCGCGAGTCCGCCACCGAGCGGGCGTCCCGTCGGCGCCGTGCCGCCCACCACCGGTCCGCCGCCAAGGTGGACCGGGAGGGGCAGGCGTGGGAGGACCGCGAGCGCCGCAGCCAGGACCGCGGCGGCTGGTGGCGCACCCCGTGACCACCACCGAACCCACCACCCCCACCCCCGACCCGGCCACGGCTGCGGCCTTGCCGGAGGCGAAGACGGTCCTGGCCCGCCGCGCCCGGCGCACCCGCAGGGCCGTCAGAACGGTCCTCGGCCTGAGCCACGGCGCTGCCGCCTGCACCGGCCACCGGCCCCTGTTCGACGCGGCGGAGAACGACAACCCCTCCCCCGCGATCCGCCTCGAGGCCGCCGCCGTGTGCGCCGACTGCCCGCTGCTGCTGACGTGCGGATTCCGCGTCACCACCCGCGCCCGCGATCTGGCGCCCTCCGTCTGATCACTCCCGTCCCGGCCCCGCCCGCCACGGGTGGGGCCGTGGCCCTTCCTTTTCTCCGGGAGCTCTTCGTGTTCACCCGCTTGTTCATCCGCAGGTCCCGGCGCCTGCGGCACCTGCGCCGCCTCGCCGCCACCGCCCCGACCGCCCCCCGCACCCTCACCCGGCTCCCCCCGTACCTCACCCGGCACGACACCCCGCGGGTGCTCCTGGCGGGTGTGGGCGCGGACGAGTTGCGGGTGAGGGTCTGGCTCCACCGTGACCAGCACGGCCGTACCGACACCGCCCACACCCGCCGCAGTGTGTACCGGCCCGGGGGTGAACGGCGGTGACCACCACCCCCGAACACACCGCACCCGCGGCCGATGCCGACCACAATCCAGACGACGACTGGTGGAACGAACCGCCCAAAGACCCTGTCGGCCCGGCCGGGTGCCGCGCCGCCTGCCCCATCGCCACCAGCTGTCCCCGTACCGCCGACGACGGCGGTACGCACCCCACCTGCGCCGCCACGGACACCACCCCCGCGGCCCCGGCCGACGGCGACCCGCTCACGGAAGCCCGGGAGGACCGGCGGGGCACCGACATGACGGAGGTCGTCAGCCGCAGCGTGGAGGCCGCCGCCAGCGCCGCGTTCGGCTTCGGCTGGCTCGACCTCGTCATCGGCGCCGTTCAGCGCGGCAACGCCTCCGACGCGGACGGCAATCCGGTCGACTGGGGCCGCCTCCAGCTCAAGCGCAACGGTCTCGCGGTCCTGGTCGTCACGCTCGTTCCCCTCGGCGACCACACTGCCGCACGATGGGTCGCCCAGGCGTTGAACGAGTACCACTTCGGCGCGGTGTTCTACCCCCTGGGCACGGCTCTCGGTTTCGGCCTGCCGGTCGTCCTGGGCCAGTACGTGCCGGGCCTCACCGGCACCGTGTGCTCCGGCACGGTGAGGGCCGCCGCGTTCACCGCCCGCGCGCTGGGCCGGTTCGCCGCCTCCCGCCTCGGCTGGATCCTCACCCGCCCCCTGATCTGGGCTGCCGTCTGCGGGCTGCTCATCGTCACCTGGCGCTTCCTCGTCCACATCCTCACAGGAGCCTGACCATGGACCTTTTCGACAACGACGCCGCGAACGGCACCTTCGGGACCCTGGCCTTCGGCGTCCTCACGATCGTGCTGATCGTGGCCGGGTTCAAGTACAAGGTCCTCAGGAAGAAGAAGACCGTCGCCCTGGTCGCCATCGGCATTCTCGCGGTCACCGTCAACTCCGCCGGCCTGCTCGGCGAGATCGCCGGAGCGTTGCGCGGCGGGATGAACACCGCGGGCGAGAAGGCGGCCGCCGACCTGGCCGGTGCCCAGGTCGCCGCCAATCCCCCGACCACCCAGGTCACCCCCATCACTGCGGGCGGTGCCCTGTTCGGCCTCGCGATCCTGGTTTGGTACGGCGTCAAGATCTACGCCGCCAAGGGCAAGCCCAAGGACTGGAAAGAGATGGCCGGTGGCGCCCTGGTCGGCGTCTGCGCCGGTACGGGAGTCGGCTTCCTCGGTCTCGCCGTCGGTGCCGCCGTCATCGTCTCCAACAACGTCGGCTTCTGGCTCGTCGGCGGCTGACCCCTCACCCGGGCCTGGGCCGTGACGGTCCCCCACACCCTCGTACCCCGGGTGTGGCGGGCCGCCCCAGCCACAGCGTCTCACCGTCGCAACCGGCCCGCGCAGGGCCGGTCCCGGCCTGCCCGCGTTCCCCTACGCACTTCCCGCCCGCGCCCTTTGGAGGAATCCCGCCGTGAGCACCACCCACCACCCCCGCCCCCCGGGCGAGATGGAGCCGTACGAGGGCGAGTTCGTCTGGGCCGAACTCCTCGACGACGACCATCCCGGCCCCCGCACCGACGACAGCCAGGACCAGGAGGACGGCCCCGGACCGACCTCCCGCGGACGCCGCCCCGGCCGGAGCACCGCCCGGTACGCGGCCACCGCCGCCCGGGCCGTCCGCGGGCAGATCCTGCCCGGGGCGCGCCACGGCTGGGCCGCCACCGTGCACTGGGCCTTGCTCGCCTACATGACCGACGAGGAGATCCGGCGCCGCCTCGTCAAGAAGCACCTCGACGTCTACATCGAGCAGCGCGACGACACCCGCCACGACATCGAGCGGCTGAACAAGAAGGCCCAGAAACTCGCCCGTGACGCGGCCGACTTCGGCCTCACCCCCGAGGAATCCGCGCAGCTGCGGAGTACGAACACGGAGCTGAAGCGCCGGGCCCGCGCGGGCAAGGTCCTCGCGCAGGTCCCGTTCGACGCCCGCTTGGTGCAGCCCACCGCGGAGCAGATCAGCCGCTACCGCAGCGTCCGCTCGCTCGGCCGGTTCGCCGGGATCGTCGTCCCCGCCGGCGCGACCGCGCTCGGCCTGGTCCTCGCCGCCCCGGCTCTGGGTCTTGTCGCTCTGCCCGTCCTGGCCGGGGCCGCCTGGTGGCTCGGCCGCCACCCCCTCGCCCTCACTCCCCGGGCGCTGCCCGCCGACCTGGTCGGCCCCCGGGAACTCGAACCCCTCCCCGCCGAGAACGCCCCCGCGTCCGACCCGGGCCCGGCGGTCGGCGAGACCATTGCCGAGGAGGAGCTGCGGCCGTTCCCCGTCCGCGACGCCTCCACCGCCGAGGAAGCCGAAGAGGCGCTGCGGCGGGCGATCGTCCGCGAGGGCGGCGACATCGAAGCGGTCACCGGCGGCCGCCGCGAGCCGTGGGGCTGGTCGGCCCGGGTCAGCTTCGCGTCGGGGAGTCCCGACGACCTCAACGAGCCGAACACCTACAAAGCCCTGATCACCCTGCTCAAACTGCGCCGCAACGGGCTGCTGATCGAGGCCGACCCGGACCACGGCGACACCTGCACCGTCCGGATGATCCTCACCAACCCGTTCAGCCCGGAACTCGTCGGCCCCGTCCCCTACCGGGCCCCGCTGTCGATGTCGATCGTCGACACCGCGGACTACGGCGTGGCCATGGACGCCACCCCGCTGGCGTTCTCGATGGCCGGGCTGATGCTGCTGATGGTCGCCGACTCCGGCGGCGGGAAGTCCGGCGTCATGCTCGCCCTGGGCGAAGTGGCCACCGCCTGCCGCGACGCCGTCGTCATCAACATCGACCCCGCCGGGACCGGTATCGGCGACCTCGGACCCGCCATCGCGCTGAACGCCTGCATGGACGACGACCAGATCTGCGCCGTCCTCGAGTTCCTCCTCGAGTGGTGCTCCGCCCGCTCCCGCCAGCGCGCCGCCTACGGCTGGGGCAACAAATGGCGGGTCAGCCCCGAGCACCCCGCCGTCTGCGTCTTCCTCGACGAATGGCCCCAGCTCTTCGATACCGCCAAGAAGCTCTGGATCCGGTTCCTGCTCCTGGGCCGCAAGGAAGCCCTGTGGGGCTACGGCGGCAGCCAGTACGGCACCAAGGACTACCTCGGTGAGGCCATCGGCCCCAAGCTCTCCGCCAAGATGATCGGCGCCTCCCGCAGGGTCGACGTCACCGAGCTCCTTGGCGCCGGAGCCCTCGCCGAGGGCTACCGCGCCGACCTCATCCAGGCCGCCACCCACACCGCCGTCAACGACGCCGGACAGATCTACGCCCACGGACTGCCCGGCATGCCCAACAAACCCATGCGCTACCAAGTCCGCGAAATCAACCCCGAATACGCCCACCGCGTCGCCACCGAACGCGCCGCCGCAGGACTGCCCGACCTCACCCGCACCCTCACCGAAGCCGGACTCCTCGACACCTGGAACCAACTCCAGACACTCTGCAACACCACCCCCCAAACACCCGGCAAAGCCCGGCCCGCAGCCCCGCAGATCCTGCACCAGCTCCATGACGCATTCGTTCACGAAGGCGAACCCGAGTTCCTCGCCATCGACCAGATCCACGGCCACCTCCGCAAGAACGACCCCGAACGCTGGGGCGCATGGGACGACCGCCCAGACAGGCTCCGGATGGTCGGGAGGGCCTTGAGCAAGGCCCTCAAAGACGCGGAAGTCATCCTGGAAACCACCCGGATGCGAAGCCTCCCAGGGGAGCCGACGGGCTATCGCATCGAAGACGTCACCAACGCTTTCGATAGCTTCTCCTGACTCGTTCTTCCGCGCCCCCGACCTGCCGGTGACGTGCCGGCAACGTGCCGACGGCCTGCCGGGGCCTGCCGAACGCGGCACGTCACCGGCAGTCCGCCGGCACGTCAGAAATCGTTCTGACCTGCAACGGCGCGTCCGGCACGTCAATCCGCACCACCCCCATTTCTGGGCCCGCACCCCCCATTTCCGCGTCAGGAAGGGGGGTGCGGCCATGCCCGGCATCCGGAAGGAATCCCGTTGCGCCGTTACCTCTACCGCTGCCCCGTCTGCCGTACCACCAGCGGCGTCCGCTTCAGCCCCGCCGAGGCCGCCGCCGAGGGCGAGCACCACCGCCGCCAGCTCCACGCCGGCCACCACCCCGACGGCGAACACACCGGCGAGATCGACCGGCGCGGGCGCTGGTACGCGGACCTCGGCCCGCTCACCGCTCTCCACGCCCGCCTCGCCGACGCCTACGCAGACCTTCGCGATCCGAAAGGAACCGGCGGACGGCTCTGGGCGGCGGCCCTCGCCTGGGCCACCCTCGCCGCCTCCGGACTCACCGCCCTCCTGGCCGCCAGCGCCGCCCTCCAGCCCTGACCGGCACCCGCCGGAACAACCGCCCCCACCCCGTAGCCCCACCACCGTCTCCGGGCGGCCACACCCCGAGCTGTGGCCGCCCGCAACCCGTCCACGACCAATCGGGGTCACCGTGGAGGACCTGGCGGCCGAGTCGATCAGGGCCCGAGCAGAGCGGTGATGAGCGGTTGGTGCACTTTCGACGGGCTGCTCAGCCGCGCTTGGCCAGCGTGAAGCAGAAGAGAGTGGTGGCCACGGTGACGAAGACATCGTCGCCGACGACCGTACCGCCCCAGTCGCCCGAGGCTCCGCTGACCTCGTGGAACCAGACTTGTTCGCCGGTGCTCGCGGCGAAGGCGTACAGGCCCTTCCGGGCCGCGCACAGGATCAGGCCCCTTGCGGTGCCCAACAGCCGGAGCTCGGCGAGCATCGAGCCGGCTTCCCAGCGTGCCCTGCCGGTGCGGATGTCGAGGCCGCGCAGCACCTTGTCGTCGAGGAGGCCGACGATGGAGCCCGAGCGGACGTAACCCCGGTTTCCCCTGGCGGCGGTTCGCACCGACCAGCGGGAGTCGCCCGTCTCCGGATCAAAGGCGGCAAGCAGCCCGCTGGTGGCGCCGTTCGTCCCGGTGTTGGGGTAGCAGAACAACGTGTCACCGGCGAGGTTCAGGGTGGACGACGCGAACATCAGGGTCGAGTTGTTCGCCGCCGGGAGCCGGGTGGGTTTGTTCCACCTGGTGGTGCCGTCTGCCGGGTCAAGGGCGAGCAGGTTCCTGTCGGCGTCGAGGGCGTAGCAAACGGTCCTGCCCTCTGGAGTCGTGGAGGCGTACACGCAGGTCAGGTCCCTGGACCACACGGCACGCCCGGTGTCTTTGTCCAGCACCGAGTAACCGAACAGATTCATGACCGGGGGCCCTTTCTTCGCGTTACCCCAGGTGATCACGTCGCCTCCGGGCATGGCGCCGTCGGCGGTGTCCGTATTTCCTGCTCTCCAGCGCACTGTGCCGGATTCAATGTCTGTTGCCTGCAGATTCGACGTGCCGCTGCGGGTGATTACGAGTTCGCGGGTTAACTGGGTCAGTTCGGGTGCTTGGGCCCCGTTCGGTGCCACGGTCCACAGCGCTTTTCCGGTGCGGGCCTCGTAGGCGTGCAGTTTCCCGTCGAGCCGGATGGCATAGACATGCCGGTCGTCGGCCGCGTAGTCCTTCGCCTCGCCGCTGAGGTCCTTCCACAGCGGGCGTCCCGTGGTCCGGTCGAAGGAGGCGCAGGTGGTATTCGACGTGCACAGCACTGTGGACCCCAGCGCGCTCGGAAACATGCCGGAGTCCGGCAGGCGAGCGGTCCAGGCCAGTTCGGGCAGCGCCGACGGTCGGTCAGCGCCGGACGAGCGCAGCAGCACGGCGGCGCCCGAGCTGGCGGCAGCCGCCAGCACCGCACCTGCGATCAGCAGACGCCGACGCACCAGCGGTGGGCGCAGGTCGTGGCGCAGCGCCCGCTGCGCTTCGATCACCTGGCTCTCCACGGCGCCGAGCCAGCCCTCTCGGGCCTGCGGGGGCAGTTGTGACCGGAGTTCCTCGATGCTCGGACGCCGGGCTGGATCCTTGTCGAGGCAGGCGGTCAGGGTGTCGAGCAGTCCGGTCGGCACACCGTCCAGGGTCGGCGGTGCGTGGACGACACGGGAGAGCACTGCTCCAGCCCTGCCGGAGCCGAACGGCGGCGCACCGGTGGCCGCGTAGACGAGCACCGCGCCCAGGGCGAACACATCGCTCGCGGGGGTGATGTCACCGCCGTTGGCCTGTTCCGGTGACATGAACTCCGGTGATCCGTCGAGTCGGCTGGCGGACGACTCGTCGGCGTCGATGGCCCGGCTGATGCCGAAGTCGATAATTCTCGGCCGGTCGGACGTGAGCAGGATGTTCGACGGCTTGAGGTCGCCGTGCACTACTCCGGCATGGTGGACGGCGGCCAGTGCCTCGACCAGGCCCCCGCCGAGCATCCTCAGGGTTCCCTCTGGCAGTGGCCCGGGGTCTTTGACGGCCGCGTCGAGTGACGGGCCCGGGATGTAGGCGGTCGCGAGCCAGGGCTGCGGTGCGTCCGGGTCGGCGTCGACGACATGTGCGGTGTAGGTGGCGTTGACGGCCTGTGCCGCTGCCACCTCCGTGCGGAAGCGTGTCCGGAAGCCGGGATCGGCAGCCAGTTCGGGCCGTGCCACCTTGACCGCCACGGGGCGGAGCCGATGGGAGACCGCCAGGTAGACCTGGCCCATACCGCCACTGCCCAGCTTCCGGATCACCCGGTACGGACCGATGCGCGACGGCGTCGAGGGGGATGGGGGCGGGGTCGCATCAGGTGTCGTCACGAGGTCTGCTCCCGAGGGCATAGAGGAAGGTGCCGGATGCGGCATAGACGGTGGTGCCGGACGCCCGCAGCCACCAGTCGTTTGTCTTTTCCTGCTCGCTGGTGGGCTTCCGGATCCAGAGCACTTTGCCGTCCGCCGCCCGTAGAACGGCGAACCCGCCCTCGATCAGCGGCATGGCCACGAGGGACGAAGTGACCGCCGGGCCGTACCTGTCGTAGATCGACACGTCCCCGATCCCGCTGGAGACGTGCCATATCCTGTCCCCTGTACGCGTGTTGAGCGCGAACACTGAGTCCCCGTCGCTGAGATAAGCCCGCTCGCCGAAGGTCCTGACCGGATCAAGGGTGGTCGACTGGTTCAGCCTGGTCCACAGTCGGCGGCCGTCGGGCACGGCGAATGCCTGCAGTTTGGTGTCGGCCAGGAGCGCCACTGTGCCGTCGCTGACGACTTCCACACTCGGACCTTCGTCGAGACCTGGGTCGACCGACCATTGGGTCCTGCCCGAGCGCAGGTCGAAGCAGTGCAGGTCGTGGCCGCCGGCTTCGGAGACGAGGCACCGGTCGCCGACGATGCAGGCGTTCGCCATGCTGCCCTTGCGTGACCACAGCGTTCGCCCCGATGCCAGGTCAACGGCGCGTACCGCCACACCGTCGGTGGTGGAAGTAATCAAGGCAACCGACGAGGTGGCTGCGAGCACGTCGGTGATGTACATGTCGTCGGTGACCGGGTGGACAAACTTGGCTCGCCCCGAGACGTCCATGCCGATCAGGTAGGTGCGGCGGCCGCCACTGACGGTGGCGAACAACGTCGATCCGTGCACCCCAAGCCATCGGGGGCGGTCGTCCAAGGCGTCGGACGGCAGCTGAGGCCGGGCCGTCCAGAGCGGTTTCCCGGTCCTCCGGTCGTAACCCTTCGCATTCTTCTGGTCCCAGAGCACCAAGGTGTCCCCGGCAAGCCCAAGGCCCGGCCGGAAGCCGGCGCTCACCACGGCTGGCGTCTCCCATACCGGCGCCGGGCTCTTGGGGGCCGACGCGTCGGGCCGCACCGTGCTCTTTCCGTCGGGTCCCCGGGCGGCACGTAGCCCGAGCAGTGCCGCCGCGCCGGCTGCCACGACAGTGCCCCCTCCGGCCACCCACAGGACGTGCCGCCGACGCAGCCGGCGTGCGGCGTCAGCGGCTGGCAACGGCAGGGCAGGGGCGGCGTTCAGCACGGTCGCGTGCTGCTCCCGGCGCGCCAGGTCCTGCCTCAGCTCTGGTGTGAACAGGACGGAGGTGTCGTGGAAGGCCAGGTCCCTGATGACCTCCCCGGGTTGGGGACGCCCTGCAGGATCCCTGCCCAGGCATCTCTCGACGAGCTGCCTCAGGGACCCGGGCACACCGTCGAGGTCCGGCACCGTCTCCGCCGTCCGGGAGAACACTGCCGCGGTGTGTGAACCGAAGGGACCGTGGCCGGTCAGCGCATAGACCAGGACGGCAGCCAGGGAGAAGACGTCAGCCGGTGGGCCCGGTCTGCCGGCGGACTCGAACTGCTCGGGTGCCATGTAGCCGCTCGTTCCTAGCGCCTGGCCCGCCCTGGTGATATATGCCGGTTCCTCCAGGGCGCTGATGCCGAAGTCGATGACGAGGGGCCGGGGCGAGGCCATCAGAACGTTGTCCGGTTTGATGTCGCGGTGGACGATGCTGGCCTCGTGGATCTCCTGGAGCGCCTGGGCAAGACAGGTGCCCAGGGCGCGCACCGCCGGTTCGGACAGCACCCCGAAGCGGTTCACGACCTCAGCCAGGGACGGCGCCGGCACATAGCGGGCCGCCAGCCAGGGGCGTTCCGCGTCGGCGTCCGCGTCGAGGATCGGTGAGGTGAAGTTCCCGCTCACCCTCTTGGCGGCTCTGGTCTCGAAGTGGAAGCGCGCCCGGAAGTCCGGGTCGTCTGCGTACTCGGGGCGGATGACTTTGAGGGCGACCAGATGAGATCTGGTGGAGCGGGCCAGGAAGACCTGCCCCATACCGCCTTCGCCGAGCAGCTGGAAGACCTCGTGTCCGCTGATGCGCCCCGGGAGACGCAGCAGCCCGGGCGGTGGGGCGTGGGATCGCTGCGAGGGCGCGGGGGCCCTCCAGGCGTCGGGGGATGAACGGGCGCCCGAGGGCTGCGGGTCCGCCTCGGGAGGCGTCCCGTCGGGCGGATGTGTCCCGCCGGGAGGAGGTGTCCGCGTCTCGGCCATGGCGGCGTCAGGTGAGCGAGCCGAGTACGTCGCGTGCGGCGTCCTTCACATACTGCTCGGTCTGCTGTTCGGACAGGCCAGAGTCCGCCCCATAGGTGTACGCGACGGTGAACGTGGCATTGCTCTCGTTCACCACGAGTGTGGAATTCCGTAAGGAGAACGGCTCCTTGTCGGCTGCGTGGATCAGATGTGCCATACCCCCGATGCCGTCGACCGCACGGGAGCCGGTAATGGTCTGCACGTCCTTGAGACTGGTGAGGGCCGACTCCTTATCCATGTCGTAGTTCGACTTCGCACCCGAACCGATTCTGAGGCTGATGCGTAGTGTCGAACCGGAATCCGACTCCCATCTCGGCATCCTGAGGAAGCCCCCTGCCCCTTCCCCGCTAAACTGTGACGGAGTGCACTTCGCCGCAGGCAGGATCTTCGCCAGGGTGTCCGGCTTGACCAGTTGGCACTCCTCGGGCGCCGCCTTGAACGTCTTCTCCTTCGCCACCTGCGTCGGATTCTGGGTGGCCACCGACTCTGGGGTCCCGTGGTCATCGCCGCCCAGGACCCCGACCAGCACACCGCAGACAGCCACGGCGACGACCAGTGCGCCGCCCCCGACGAGCCAGGGCCGGGCCGAACCGCCCGGTCCGCGCGGGGTGGCGTCCGGGGGCGCGGGGTCCGACCAGGACGAGGCGGGCGGCTGGAGCGGCCGGGCAGGCGCGGGCGGCCCGGCCTGTCCACTGTCTGTCCGGTCGTCACTCACCAGTCAACTCCAAGTTCTCCGCGCGGTCCATTGCCCCGTCAGAGAGGGCTCCGATCGCGGTGAGAGGGGGAGAGCACCGACGGTCCGGTGTCCTTCGTCCAAAGCCGGGTACTTCCCCAGCGCTGTCAGGGCGAAAACTCCAAACCCGTACGCGCGCTGAGTCTGACCAGGATGTGGCTGGCCCACCGGGTGCGCTCCGCCACGCAGAAGTCCAGCGCTTCAAGTGCCCTGCTGCCGGCTGCTTCGGCGTCCGCGCCGTCGTCCGCGGCCAGCCTTTTGATCCTCTCGGTGGCCTGGCGAAAAGCGGCGAACGCGGAGTTGGTCTGCGGCTCGCCCATGCCAAGGCTGGTCAGTTCCGCAGTACGTAGGCGCAGCTCGTCCGAGCAGTCGGCGACATCTTTGTCGAACTGCTGCACGTCCAGGGTGGCTTCCCTTGCGGCTTGGTGTGCTCTGCGCAGCAGGTCGAGCCACCGGTCGGCGGCCGCACGCGCGTTGACGTAGCAGGCGATACCGTACGCGGCCCTGTCCTCACCGCGTACGGTGTTCTCCCGCCGCTCCTGCCGCCGTTCCAGGTGAAGCGGCCCGAGGTAGGTCAGGACAGAGCCCAGCACCGTTCCACCAGCGCCGCAGAGCACGCCTAAGAGTGCGGTGTCCATATGCACCTCGTTGTGTCGAGTCCTTGTGACTGCGCTCCATGCCGACAGTGCGAGCCGTGCACAAGTGCGTCACCCCCAGCGACCGTGCTCCTTCGGTGAGTCGGTCAAGGCTCAGTATGTCACCGGCCACCCGGAGCGCCGAGGGGGAAGAACACGCGGAAGGCGAGTAGTTGCCGTACCACGGGTGGTGGGGCCGGCGGGAAGGGGAGTGTAAAAGTAACGGCGGATCTGACGATCAAGGAAGAGACGGCCCAGGCTGCGTCGGCCAGGTGGTCGACGTTGGTGTACTCGCCGTGAGGAGTGAACCTCCGGAGTAGCAGCGGGCGGTGTCCACCCGACGCTGGACTGAACGTCGGACAGCGCCGCTGCAGGTGATCAGGAACGTGCGGGCGGCCAGGCCCGCCGACCCGGTGGACCAGCGCGACACAGCCGCGCAGGGCGTGGCGGACCACTCAACCAGCACTCCGTGGCAGACATGTACACCACGCAAACGGGCAGCTCAGGCACCACAATCACCCGCTGAGCTGCCCATAAGCCAGTCCTGGCGCGGCTGGCTCCTCCTGCACGCGGGCCTGCAGACCGACCGGACCGCCCTGCGCCGGCCGCTGGTCGCCTGCACGGTCCGCGGCCGAGAGCTGCCGACCGGCGCCGTGATCGGCGTCGCCCGCCTCACCGGCTGCCACCACGACCCGCCCGGCGCCCCTGCCTGCACCGAGTTCGCGGAGCCCGGCCAGTGGCACCTGGAGCTCACCGACGTCCAGGCCCTCGCGCTGCCGATCCCCGCGCGCGGGCAGCTCGGCGCCTGGAAGCCCACCGACGACCTGATCTCCCAGGTCCTCCAGCAACTCCCGGGCCTGCGGCCATGACCGACCACGCCCTCGCCTACCCCGAGCCGCCCGCCTCGCCTCTCTGGCACCGCCACGGCGCGCGTCCCAGGCCGCTCACCCCCGCACAGCAGCGGCACAACCGCGAGCTCCTGGTGCTCGCCCAGCACACCACCCGACCCCGACCCCGGCGCACCACCAACACCTGCACGGAGGACAGCCGATGAACCCCCGAACCCACCACCTGGCCATCGACGGCTACGTGGACGCCATCCCGGCCGCCGGCACCAGCTGGGGCACCGCGGTGTTCGACCTCATCCACTCCCCCGCCGACGCGGACACCGCCGCGCCCGACGCCCCGGACACCGTCTACGCCTGCACCACCGGCGACCTTCTCCGCTTCACCGGCACCGTCGTCCACCCCGACCACCCACGTGCCCCGGCCCGCTTCACCGTCGACGCCCTGGAAGTCCTGGAAGCCGCCCCGGTACTCCAGTTCCACGACCTCGTCCTGGAGCGGTACGGCACCTACGTCGTCGTCCTCGACGCCGACCGCGACGCCGTACCGGTGTTCACCATCTCCGGCCAGTGGGTCGGCCTGGCAGAGCACCCCGACGCGATCGGCACCCTCATCGACACCTTCGAGAACGACACCAGCCGATAGCCGACCACCGCGCACTCCACCACCTGAGCGCAGCGCCCGCCCCCGGCCGGGCGCTGCGCTCCGCGTGATCCGCACGCCTCTCACCACCGAGCAGGAGGCTCACCCTTGCGCCCGATCCGTCTCACGTCGTTCGGCTACCTGCACCTGCCCACCGGCCCGGACGGCTCACCCGTCCCGCCCGCCGCCGACCGGATCGAAGACGTCCGCGACCGGCTCCGCGACCCGGCCGCCGCCCGCGACCGGCTCCGCGACCCGGCCGCCGCCCGCGACATCCTCGACCTCGACGGCCTCAACCCCCGCGTCCAGGACGTCGTCCTCAACACACCCGGCGCCCGCGAGCTGCTCGCCAAC
This sequence comes from Streptomyces sp. NPDC006798, assembly GCF_040635975.1. Classification (NCBI taxonomy): domain Bacteria; kingdom Bacillati; phylum Actinomycetota; class Actinomycetes; order Kitasatosporales; family Streptomycetaceae; genus Streptomyces; species Streptomyces sp. NPDC006798. The sequence continues at coordinate 7,153 of NZ_JBEYIS010000046.1, read as the reverse complement.
CTCGCGGCCTACGCAGCCCTGCCCGCCGGCCCCAGCCACATCGCCATCGGCTGTGCGGGACACAAGTACCAACTGATGCGCGAGGCTCCCGGGGCGCGGTCAGGGCCCCTTTGCGCTCTCGCGGGGGTCGATGGTTGTGATCTGCTCAACGAAGCGCCGTACCTGTTCCTCGACGGGCTCCTGCGCAGACACGGACATGGCGTGCCAGCGGTGCGTACCGCGTTCGTCGAACTTGCCGGTGACGAAGTGCATGACGACTTCAGCTGACTCCCCCCGCTCTTGCACACTGATGCCGTGCATGAACGGCTGGCAGTCCCACCGTCCGTACCAGTCGGTTACGGCGATCCGGTGTGCCAGTAGACGGGCCGCCGCGTCCACGGGCTCCTCCCAGCTGTGGTCAGCTACGACCCGAGCCAGTTCGGCGTCGTACTGCGCAGCGTCGAAGTGGACCTCGGGAGGGAGAGGGACCCGGATGTCGTTGGTGTTCTTCCAGCTGACCCACTCGACGTGATCGCCACGACGCTGGATGGTGACGAACACTCCTCCACAGCAACCGGTGTCGCAGTCGTTGTTCGACAGCTCGACACGGCGGGGTTCGCGGGCTGCCCACAGCGGCCACGTCTCCGATGAACCGAACCACTTCTGCTGGTAGCAGCTTGAATCGCCGTCCGGATGTATCTCCTCCAGCACGTCCCTGCCGTCGATCAAAGGACGTATTCCCGCCCCTTTCATGATCGCCTGCGGATGCGGAAGGACAGGATGGAGAGCAAGGACGCTCACCGGCACAAAGTGTTCCATGCCGACCATAATCCCTGATCGGAAGCGCAAGACAGGATCCACGTCGGCACTGCGCAGTGAGCCGACAACCCTACACCCAGACCCGCCACGCCCAGCAGGACCACGACCGGCTCACCGCCGAACTGGCCGGCAGGGAGACCACCCTCGTGCCCGGCCACCGCGTCTCCGCGCGGGTCGGGCCGTTCGACGTCAGAGACCACCAGCTGTTCGCCGACCCGTACGACACCGACATCACCGCGCTTCTGGCCGACGCTCTCGCGGTCCGTTGAGAGACGGACGACCGGAGACCCATCCCGCTCCCCCCTCAGGAGAGTTCATGGCTCAGGCCCGGATCATCGCCGCTATCGCCACCCGCAAGGGCACCCGCAAATACAACTGCGACGCCGCCCGCATCCACCAACTTCCCGGCACCGGCACGGTCGCCGCCGTCATCGTGGACGGCATCGGCAACACCCCGAAGAAGGCCGCGTTCTCCCGCCTCGCCGCCGAATGCATCGCCCGCGTGTCCGCCCGCCGCGACCCCCTGCTCGGCATCCTTCACGGCGCCGCCCTCAACACAGCGCCCCCCGGAACCCTGATCCCGGACGACGGGGTCGCCGCCGTCGCCGTCGCCGCCCCGAACAGGCGCACCGCCATCGCCTGGACCGGAGACGCCCTCATCTCCGGCTGGACCGGCGAGAAGCTCGTACGGCGCTCCACCCTCCAGACCATGGGCACCTGGCTGCGCGCCTGGGGCGGGACCGCTGTCACACTCCACCCCTCGGAGGGCCCCGACGAGACGGTCTCAGTGGACCGGGGCGCCCTGGTACTGGACGACCTCGCACGCTCAACGCTGGGAAGGTGCAGCATCGACACCGTCCCCCTCTGCTTCGTAGAAGACCCGGTCCTGATCCTCACGAGCGACGGCGCCCACGGCCAGATCCCCCACCAGCTCATGGAAGACCTGGCCCGCGAGCACGCCGACACGCCCCGCGCCCTGGCGGACGCGATCGTCGCCGCCGCCGAACCGGACAAGACCGGCTACCGGGACGACGCCACCGCCATCGTGATGAAGACCAGGACGTAGCTGCACGCCCGACCCCATCTCGGAGGCCGGAGCCTGGTGGTTGACGCCCATCCGAACGCTGAAGGCCCGGCTCCCCTGATCGGAGGGGAGCCGGGCCTTTCTGCGTTTCCAGGGGTTACCGCACACCGCGCAGCCTCGTTTCCAATGGAAACGAAGGCCGAAGACCGACCCTGAAGGGTTGGCGTTTCCAATGGAAACGCTAGTCTCGGCCCGTACTTCCAACCGTAGTCCTGGAGACCTGATGGCAGGCGCACTTCCGCGGCCCAAGCGTAAAAGCACCAAGTCCAAGCCCGAAGTGGCTCCCGAAGAAGTCCTGTACACCGACACGGACCGCAGCGGGGACACCCTGGACCTGGAGCTGTCGTCCCTGTGCCCCAACCCCTTCAACAGGCGGGTAAAGCAGGGCGTCCCGGAGCTCGCCGCCACTATCAACCAGGTCGGCCTGCTGCAGAGCATCGCCCACATCCGGGCCGACGTCTGGCTGGAGACCTACCCGGAGACCAGGGACCAGATCACGGCCCCGAACGTGATTCTCTTCGGAGAACACCGCTGGCTCGCCTGCCGGGAACTCGGCTGGGAGACCATCCCGAGCGTGCTGCGCGACGACAAGGTCGACGACGCGCGCCTCATCACCCTGATCGAGAACCTGCGCCGCGCACAGCTCAGCCCCCTGGAAGAAGCCGAGCACTATCAGGCCCTGCGCGATACCGGCCTCTCCTACGAGGACATCGCGGAGAAGGTCGGCGAGACGGCCAACGGAGCCGTCTCCAAGGGCACGGTCTGGAAGCGGATCAAGCTCCTCCAACTCGCTCCCCCAGTGCAGGAGGCGCTGAGGGACGGCACGCTCAAGGTCAGCGCAGCCGAGAAGGCACAGCAGTTGGACCACACGGACCAAGAGGACTACCTCGGTCTCGTGCGCGGCGGCACTCATCCGACGGAGGCACAGGCCCAGATCCTTGCCCGGCAGCGGCAGGACGAGCCTCCGGAGCCAGCTGCCGTTTCCACTGGAAACGGCGACGCGAACACAACGGCTGAAGGCCCCGCGACCGTTTCCACTGGAAACGACACATCGGCCGCCCCGCCCGCCCCGCGAAAGCCGAAGCAGGCAGCCAAGCAGCCCTCGGCAAAGGACAAGGGCGATACCGACCGCCGTACGGCAGCAGCAGCCCGTGAAGCGGCATGCCGGGCCCTGCTCAAGTCCACCGATGTGACCGACTCGGCGAACAGCGATCTCGTGCTCTCCGTCCTGACGGCCGCGATGCTCGCGCCCCCGCAGCAGTCCGCCGCCCAGCAAAGGGCCTACACCTGGCTCAAGGAGACCGGCCAACACGGCCTGGACGCCACCGACGCCGCCACCTACTTCGCCGCCATACAGGATTCGGACGACCCGACCGCGCAGCGCCTCGCCGCATTCGCCGCCGCTCTGGCCTCCGCCGAAATCCGGACGGCCGCCCGTCGGCAATCCTGGGGCAGCCGTGAGTGCAACCACGTCCGCCTCCTCCAGGAGCACGCGGACTACCAGCCGCAGACCGACTGGGAGAAGGCAGAACTCGGGCTCGTCGCCGCAGGAGACTCCCAATGACCACCACTGGCACCGTCGACCCCCGCTTCCGCCCCAATCGCCGGAACTGGCCCCTTATCTGGGCATACATCATCGAGTGCGGCGGGTCGACCAAGTCCACCAGCGCCACCTCCATGGCGGTCACCGCAGCCCTGCGCGGATACCCCGGCGTCTTCTTCGACCTGGACAGCAACATGTCGTCGACGACTGTCCTCGGCTACGACGAGACCGCCCTCAAGGGCATGAAGACCGCGATCGACCTGCTCTACGGCAGGGCCACCCTGGACGAAGTCGCAGTACCCGCGCGCTACCGCATCGGCGACGGCGATGACCCCGAAGAGGACTTCGCCCCCATCCCGAACCTGCGCGTCGTACCCAGCAGCCCCACCATGGCCGGTGCAGACCTCGCCATCGCGGAGGACGCAGACCGCAACGACTGGTTCGCCGAGATCCTGCGCTCCTACGAGGGCGACGACACGGTCTTCTACCTGGACTTCCCTGCGAGCTACGGCAAGATGCCCTACTCAGTACTTCGCATGCTCGACGAAGAAGACTCCGTCATCCCGTCGATCAAGGCCGACCCCAAAGACGTCAAGCTCGTCAAGCGACTCACCGAAGAGCTGGAACGCGTCCGGGACAAAAACCGCGGCCGCCGGTCCGTCCCCGGCAGGCCCACCCTCAACCATCTACTCCTCACCGGCACGCCCACACCGACCTACAACGAAGCAGCAGCCCGGCGAGCCACGGCCGCAGCCGAGGCGATGTACGGCTCCGTCCTCCTGCCCTACGTCCGGTACTCGGCCGATGCCAAGAAGCTCTACGAGGACGAGGTCCCCCTTCCGATCCTCCTGCCCAACTCCGTACCCTCCGTCGACTACCGAAAGGTCATGACGCACCTCGGCTTCACCGATCAGGCAACCTGAGCGTTTCCACTGGAAACGGCGGCGGCCCTCACCTCTCGGTGAGGGCCGCCGCTGCGTATGTATGCAGTTCCCCAGTTGCTGGGGCAGCGAGGCACCGCTTAGTGCGCCCCGCGTCCAGATATCACGGCCACAGGGCCTTGAGCCAGTCCGGAGGGTTCGAGAGGAACCTGTCGACCAGACGGGCGGTGATCGATCGAGCGGCGCCCTCGGCAGCGCCCTGCGCCACGGCGGCAGGGAGCCCGGCCCTGATGGCGGAGCGAGGCGGAGCGGGCGCGGAGGCAGGCGGCTGGACAGGATCGGGCGCGTTGTCCCGGGACATGATGCTGCTCCCTTGTGAGCAGAGAGAAACGAGGACAGCGAACACCGGCAACGGTGTCGTCCGCGTAGGTACGCCGCGCGGTCGGCGGTGCTGCTCGACTCTCTGCTGAGAGCGTCCGCGTAGGTTCGCCGCGCGGTCGACGGGTCCTGCTCGCTCCCCATCTGGGGAGCGTCCCTGCACGGGTAGGTACGGCCCTTGCCCAGGGTGGCCGTTCCAGCGTAGCCGTGAACGGCGATTTTGTTCCCCGGGTTGTCCGATGGCGGAGGGCTGGTTCTTCTTCCGCCACCCTGCCGCATTCCCGGAACAGGGCCCGTGCGCACGGGCCCGGGCCGCAATCCGGGGAAATGCTGGCCGCCACCTGAGCGGCGGGGGAGAAGCACCCGGAATCCGCCATGGAACCGTCCCTACAATCCCACCTACACTTTCCCCTACAGTCCCCCCTACAGTGACCCTTGTTGCTGGTCGGAAGTCCGCGCAGGTCAGAGGCCCATTTCTGCCCGAACCTCCGTACCGGCCGACCCGCATTCCCGTGATGGCCGGGTCGAGGAGAACTCTGAAAGGGGACGGAACCTGATGGCGAACCAGCAGGTCTGGCGCTATAAGTCGACGCAGCGGGCGCGAGGGCTGGTTCTGCTCGCGCTCGGCGTCGTGAAGGTCGCGACTGCTGGGCAGCTGCGCCAGCTCGTCCTGCCAGGGACCGCGGATGAGCAGACGGTCCGCAACGCCTGCAAGGACCTGAGAGACGCCGGGCTCACGGAGTCCGTCGGCCGGACCTTCCGACCCGGCCGCACCGGAAAGCCGGTGGCGCAGGACCTGTGGAATCTGACCCCGGCAGGGCTCGCTGCCGCCGCATCGGAACTCGGGCGGCCCCTGACGGAAATGGGCAGCACCGCACGGGACGCGGCGAAGGCCGGCGCTCCGCACGCTCTCGCCGTCACGGACACAATCGACGCCGTACGGCAGGCGCCGCCCCGGCCGACGAAACCGGTCGCCCGCCACACTGCACCTGCACCCCGGCGGGAACTGCCCGTCCGTCCCCAGGGACTGGGCCACCTCAGAGGCTGGTCGATAGAGGTTGCTCTCCCCACCCACGGAACCTTCACCACACCCGCGAAGGGCTCGCTCCACACAGACGCGGTCCTGACCGCGCCCGAGGGCGGCGTGCCGCTCCTCTTCGTCGAGGTCGACAACTACAGCGAGCCTGCAGCCGCCGTAGCCAGAAAGATCGCGGACTATCGCCAGTTCTTCCGCCGCCGAGTCGCCGACCCCGGCGGCCGGAACATCCCCATGTGGTCGACCCTATGGCCCGCACCCGATCTCATCAGCCACCCACCTCTAGCCCTCGTGTTCGCCAAGGACATACCGGAGGCAGTGCTGCAGCGCCGTATCGACGCGGTCCGAGACGCGGCACGCGAACACTGGGCCGCACCGCAGACCAGGTCCAAGGCAAGAGCCGTAGAGGCGCGAGAGGAAGAAGGCCCGCGCGACTACACGGACGTCGTCCCGGTTGTGACCACGACCCTCGCCCTCCTGACCAAATACGGCCCCCACGGCCCGGTGTGGACACGCTTCGGCCGTACCCACCCCGAGTCCCTCACCAGCGCGCTGGCCCACCGCAACACCATGAATGACGACCTCGCCCGCACTGACCGCAGGCACACCGGACCGAGGGCTGAAACAGAGGGCAGCACCGGAGAGTCGCCGACCGGCGCACGGGACCACGGCGCAGGAGGCAGATCGACGGACCGTACGCCGGACTGGGCTTGCCCGTCATGCAGCGCGACCACTAATCCTGCAGCGCCAGGCTTGGACGGATACACGCCTGCGCCCGGCGAACGGTGCCCGCGCTGCGAGACGATTCACCGTGAACTTGTCCAGCAACGCGAACAGACCGGGATACTCGCTCGCCTCCGCGTACGATCCCCGGCATGAGACCCCGTCGCCGCCCCCTGGGGCCCGGCCCCATCTCCCAGTCCGCCGCGGACCGCCAGGAGCACGAAGACGACGCCCGTACGGTACCCCGCATCCAGGCTGCTGAAGCCGACCTTGATGTCGGGCCGCTGTACCGGCCCGTCATCGAGATCGCCGACCTCCGGGCCCGGGGCGTCCTCGGCCCGCACCAGCCCTCGGCGGCACCGAGCAGAACCCACCGCAGACTCCGCGCCGACGACTGAAACCAGTCGGCCTGGACGGCCATCGTGGCGTTGCTGCCCGTGATGCGAGAGGCCCCGTCCGCGTGGTGAGGGCGGGCGGGGCCACTGATGCGCAGAGGCCTACGGCGCCGTCGTCCAGGTGACGTTCGTCGTCGTGCACCCGGCCGCGATCTGCCGCAGCCGCCGCTGTTCATCGGTGTCGATCGACAGTCCCCAGCGGAGTTTGGTGGCCAGCCACTCCGAGGTGTAGCGGCAGATCGCGCCGGAGGACGGCGGGAGCCATTCGGCCGGGTCCTGGTCGGACTTGGAGCGGTTGGACGCGGCGGTGACGGC
>NZ_JBEYIS010000045.1:0-67154 GCF_040635975.1 Streptomyces sp. NPDC006798 | reverse complement strand
TCACAGCACCAGTTCCGGCCGTACGGCCCCGGGAGCGCCCGGCAGCCGTACGGCCCGGGGCGCTTGGGCCGGGCCCGGAGCCGTAGCGGCTGCACGGCTCCGGGCCCCGCCCCGCTAAGGCCCCGCTACGGCCCCCGCCCCGGCTCGGCCCCGGTCGCGGCGCGGGGTGAAGGTGAACGGGAGCGCCCTGACCCGGTTGTCGAAGCTGGAGTCGATCAGCTCCGCCGGGCCCGTCGCCCGCAGGTTCTCCGTCCGGGACAGCAGCTCCCGGAAGACCGCCTTCATCTCCTGCCGCGCCAGATGGGCGCCCAGACAGTAGTGGGGGCCGCCGCCCCCGTACCCCAGATGCGGATTGGGGGAGCGGGTGATGTCGAACGCGTCCGGATCGGCGAAGACGGTCTCGTCGCGGTTGGCCGACGCGTAGAACAGCACCACCTTCTCGCCCGGCCGGAACACCCGCCCGCCCAGGGCGTACTCCGCGGTCACCGTCCGGCGGAACTGGATGATCGGCGTCGAGTGGCGGACGATCTCCTCCACCGCCCCGTCCCCGTACCGCTCGGGCTCGGCGGCCAGCAGCTCCCGCTGCGCCGGATGGTCGCCGAGCAGGACCAGCCCGTGCGCCAGCGCGTTCCTGGTGGTCTCGACCCCGGCGACCAGCAGCAGGGAGAAGAACGCCCCGAGCCTGCGGGCGTCCAGCGCCTGGCCGTCGACATCGGCGGTGACCAGCGCCGTGATCAGGTCCTCCCGGGGCTCGCGGCGCCGCTCCCGGGCCAGCTTGCCCATCACCAGATGCAGATGGGCCAGGGCCCGCAGCCCCCGCCCCGGCATCCGCAGCCGCCGCCGGCCCACGCCGATGTCCCGTGACGCCTCGTCGATCCGGCGGGCGATCTCCCGGCGGTGGTGTCCGGGGACTCCCATCAGATCGCAGATGATCTCGAACGGCAGCCGGGAGGCGATCGCCGCGACGAAGTCGGCGGGCCGGTCCCGGATCACCTCGTCCACCAGCCGCTCCGCCACCGCCCTGACGTTCTCCTCGGCGGCGGCCAGCAGTCTCGGGGTGAACGCCCGGCCCACGATCCGGCGGAGCGCCGCGTGTTCGGGATCGTCCAGATTCACCATCGAGTCGCCGAACAGGGCCTTCACCCAGCCCGCCGGTTCGGGTGTGGTGACGCCCGGGGCGCTGGCGAAGACCCGGGGGGTACGGCTCGCCTCCTGGACGTCGGCATGGCGGACCAGCGCGTGGAAGCCGCCCGGGCCCTCCGCCGGGCCGAACCGGACCGGGGCGCCGGAGGCCCGCAGCCGGGCGAAGGCGGCCAGCCGGTCGGGGCGCGGCAGCCGCCAGAACCCGGGATCGGCGAGATCGGGCAATCCGGCGGGCGGGGTGGCGGACGGCCCGGCGGTGCCGGGGGCGGTGGGGCCGGAGGCGGCGGAAGGGGCCGCCGCCGGGGCGGGGGGCGCGGGAGTGTCCATGGCCGGGGCCTCCTCGGGGTCGGGGCGGACCATCTTCGTCCATTGTCCGGCTATCCGGAGCTATCTATGGCTATCAGCGGGTATGCAAGGGTGCGTCATGCCGGGTGATCCGTAGCGCCGTTGCTGCATCCGGGGGAACTTCGCGCTGTCACCCGCGCCCCGGTCGTTGTCCCGGCGCAGAAGAAGAACGGCGGTCGGCCGACCGGCGACACGCGCCGGTGTGCGCCGCCGAGCGCAGAGGGGACAGATCCATCCATGAAGTCGACCACCCGGGGTTCCGTCGCCGCCGTACTGGCGTGTGTGGCGTCCGCCGTGGGCGCGGGCGCCGTGCCCGCCGCCGCGGCCCCGTCCGTACCGGTCAACCTGCCGCTGGAGAGCCTGGAGCACGTCCTCCCGGTCCCGGCCCCCGAACTGGCCACCGGTGTCCCCGTACCCGTACCGCACGCCCCCGAGGCACCGGCGCACGTCGCCGGGCGGCTGCTGCCGTACGGGGCGCTGCCCCGGGTGCCGCTCAGTACCGAACTGCCCGTCACCGAGGCGGGGGTACCCGTCACCGAACCCCTCGGGGACCGCGAGCTCGGCGTCGCCCGGATCGCCTCCGAGGCGGCCGAACTCTCCCTCGCGACCCCCGGCGCCTCCCTGGGCGCTCCCCTCTCGGCGCCCCGGCCCGAGCTGTACGGACAGCCGGAGCCGGTACTATCGGAGGTCGCCGTACTCACCCCGACCCTGCGCGGAGCGCCCGCCGCGGGCCTCCTGCTGGACCGATAGTCATACGAACCATCCCCCGGGTGCGCGGCGTTCCACCCGGACGGGGAACCCTTTCGCGGTCGCGTCGTTGACAGGTTCCACCCCCTGTCATCGAACACATCGCGAAGGGCGACCCATGCGCATCCCCGACCGCCTCGGCACCTTCCGTACCACCGTCACCGCTCTCACCACCCGCCGGATCGCGTTGCGCGCGCTGTTCACGGCGGCGGCGGCCGGAGGGACGGCCGGGGCGCTCGCGCCCCTGCTCCGGGCGGGCGGCGGTACCGGCCCCGGCGAGGACTCGGCGGCGGCACCGGAACGCTTCTCGGAGGTGTACCGGGGCCGCCGGATCGAGGGCTCCGCCACCGTGTTCGTCCCGGTCCACGGCCATGGGGACGGCGGCGGGGGAGGATCCGACGGCCCGGGGCACGGCTCGGGAGACGGACCCGGCTCCGGCGCCGGTGCCGGGTCCGGTGAGCGGGGCGGCGGCGGGCGGACGGGTGCCGCGCCGCCGACGATCGAGGTCAGGATCGACGGCCGCCCGCTGCACATCATGCGGCGCGCCGACGGCAGCTATCTGAGCCTGGTCAACCACTACGAGTCCTTCCCCACCCTGCGCGAGACGGCGCGGGCGGCCGTGGACGAGCTGGGCACGGCACAGCTGGTGGTGCTCCGTGGCTGAGGCCGAGCCGAAGAACCGCGTACCGGTCCGGAAGAACCAGCGCGATCTGACCGCCGTCGAGAAGAAGCGCCTGGTCGACGCGGTGCTGGAGCTGAAGCGGCGCGGCGAGTACGACGAGTTCGTCCGGATGCACGGCGACTTCTACGTCACCGACGGAGAACTGCGCCCCCGGGCCGCCCATATGACCCCGTCGTTCTTCCCCTGGCACCGCCGCTATCTGCTGGAGTTCGAACGGGCGCTCCAGCGGGTCGACGACCGGGTCACCGTGCCGTACTGGGACTGGACCCGGGACGCCTCGCCCACCGAGGGCCCGTGGACCGACGACCTCCTCGGCGGTACGGGCCGCCCCGGCGACCGCCGGGTCACCAGCGGCCCCTTCGCCTACGCCACCGGGGGCTGGACGATCAACTCGCGGGTCGCCGACGGCCGCTATCTCACCCGCGACCTCGGCCGCCCGGCCGACCCGCTGACCCTGCCCACGGCCGACGACGTCGCCCGGGCGATGACGGAACGGGAGTACGACACGCCCCCCTGGGACTCCACGGCGCGCGGCGGCTTCCGCAACGCGATGGAGGGCTGGGCGGCGGGCAGCCCCGAACGCTGGCGCACCCACAACCGGGTGCACCGCTGGGTCGGCGGGCTGATGCTGGGCGCGACCTCGCCCAACGACCCCGTGTTCTGGCTCCACCACGCCTTCATCGACCTGCTGTGGGACCGCTGGCGCCGGGCCCGCCCCGAATCCGGTTACCTGCCCCGGACGGCGCTGCCGCGCGGCGACCGCCAGCACCGGAGGGTCTTCGCCCTGGACGAGCCGCTGCCGCCGTGGGACGTACCGCCGTCCGAGCTGATGGACCACTCGGGGTGGTACCGCTACGCCTGACGGTCCCGTGTCCCGTGTCCCGCGTGGAGCGGGAAAGACCGAGGGCCTCGCCCTCCGACCGGGTGGTCGGGGGACGAGGCCCTCGGGCTCGGGGTGATTAGTACGCGCCGCCACCGGTGTTCGCGCACTGGTTGCCGAACGCCGGGTTCAGCAGGCCGATCACGTCGATCGTGTTGCCGCAGACGTTCACGGGGATGTTGATCGGAACCTGAACGACGTTGCCGGAGGCGACACCGGGGGAGTTGGCGGCGGCACCGTGCGCTCCGGCGTCAGCGGCGGCCAGGCCCGCGCCACCGGCCAGCAGGGCGCCGGATCCGGCGAGGACGGCGGCGGCCTTCGCGATACGCGACATCAGTAGTTCTCCTTGCAGAGTCTGAAACATCGGCCGCAGAGCTTGCGGCCTTCACGTTGACAACGCGGTACCCCGTAGGTGGTAACGGATCTTGCCGGAACTGTCCGAACTGATCGTCTGTGCGAGTGTCGTCCGGGGCGTGACCCGGGCGGGGTTCCGGGCGTTGCGCGGGGTATGGGCAATCACGGAAAGCACCGCGCGCCGACGCGGTCGGACAGGTCGGACAGGTCGTTCAAGGCGTCCAAGGCGCTGACGGTCGCCGGACTGGCACTGGCGGCGCTGGGCGCGGCGGGAGCGGGTACGGCCGCGCAGGCGGCGCCGACGGCGAGCGCGGGGGCGGTGGCGACGAACGGGGGCGAGGTGGACCGCAATCTGCTGAAGCCGCCGCCGGGCGGGGTCCTGGCCCCGGTGACGGCCCTCCTCCCGGGGCTCCCGGGCGCGTAGGTTTCGGCGCCGCGGAGCCTCTTGTCGCGGAGCCCCTCGCCGTGCTGCCTCGCCTTGTGGACGGCCCCTCCGCCGTCCGTGGCTGGTCGCGCGGTTCCGCCCCCTGTGCCTTCGGCCATGGGGGACCCCCAGCGCCCCTGGACGTCCTGCCGGGCGGCGCTTGTCTTTCGACCGCGGCCCACGACGGGCCGCGGACGGCGAACCACCCCCGTGGGGCCGGGCGGTCCGAAACCCCTGGCAACCCCCGGAGGGTCCCGTGCCGGGGCCCCGACGGCGGTGGGGCCCCAGCACGGGGGGTTTCAGGAGCGCGGCGTGCGCCGGACCGAGCGGCCGGCGAGGACGTCCGTACGGGCGCCGTCCTCGATGACGAAGCGCCCGTCGATCAGGACGTACGGAATCCCCGTCGGCAGCGTCCGGGGCGCCTCGAACGTGGAGCCCGCCGCGACCGTCTCCGGGTCGAAGAGCACCAGGTCGGCCCGGTAGCCCTCGCGGACCAGGCCCCGGTCCGGGAGCCGGAGCCGGGCCGCCGGGCGGGACGTCAGATGGGCGACGGTCTCCTCCAGGGACAGCACGCCCAGTTCGCGCGCGTACCGCCCGAGGTAGTGCGGGAAGGTGCCGTACGCCCGCGGATGCGGCTTCGCGCCCTGGAGGATGCCGTCGCTGCCGCCGGTGTGGACCCGGTGCCGCATGATCGTGCGGACGTTCTCCTCGTGGCCGACGTGCTGGAGGATCGTGGAGCCCAGCCGGTCCGCGATCATCAGCGCGCGGGCGGTGACCCAGGGCGCCTCGCCGCGTTCCTTCGCGGACTGCTCGATGGTCTTGCCGACATAGCCGCCGAGCGCCGGGTCCGCGGTGCCGGAGATCTCGATGGTCTCCCACTCCATGGGGACGCCGTGGCAGCCGTCGGAGCCCTCGACCTCCAGGTGGTGCCGGATCCGTTCGGCCGTCTCGTCGTCCCGCAGCCGGTCCAGCAGCGCGTCCGGACCGCCTTCGCTGGCCCAGCTGGGCAGGGTGGCGACCAGGGTCGTGGAGCCGGGGGTGTAGGGGTAGGTGTCGAGGCTGATGTCGGCGCCCTGGTCGAGAGCCTCGTCCAGCAGGGCCAGCAGATCGCCGCCGCGCCCCTTGTTGACGCCGAAGTTCATGGTGGCGTGGGCGAGGTGGAGCGCGCAGCCCGCGTCCCGGCTGAGCCGGACCATCTCCTCGTACGCCTCCAGCGCCCCGGCGCCGTAGGAGCGGTGGTGCGGGCAGTAGTAGCCGCCGTAGGAGGCGACGACCCGGCAGAGTTCGGTCAGTTCGGCCTGGGGGGCGTACATCCCGGGGGTGTAGGTGAGCCCGGAGGACATGCCGACGGCGCCCTGTTCGAGGCCCTCGGCGACGAGTCGCTTCATCCGGGTGAGTTCGTCGTCGGTGGCGGGGCGGTCGTCCCAGCCGACGACGGCCATCCGGACGGTGCCCTGGGGGACGAGGTAGGCGGCGTTGACGGCGATGCCCCGGTCGAGCCGGTCGAGGTATTCGCCGACGGTACGCCAGTCGAAGTCGACGGAGTCGTCGCCGGGGCCGCCGCCGTTCCAGCCGTTGATGGCCCGGCGGACGCCGTCGAGGGTGGCGTCGTCGACGGGGGCGTACGAGAGCCCGTCCTGGCCGAGGACTTCCAGCGTGACGCCCTGCGCGGCCTTGGCCTCGTGGCCGGGGTCGCGCAGCAGGGCGAGGTCGCTGTGGGCGTGCATGTCGATGAAGCCGGGGGCGAGGGCGAGTCCGGCGGCGTCGACGACGCGGGCGCCGGGCGCGGCGGGCGCCGGGTCGCCCTCGCGGCGGATCGCGGTGATCCGGCCGTCGCGTATCAGCACGTCGGCGCGGTAGGAGGGGCCGCCGGAGCCGTCGACGACCCGGGTGTCACGGATGAGGAGGTCCATCGTCGTCCCGCCTGTCAGAAGAAGGTGCGGATGTAGTCGGTGACGGTTCCGTCGGCCTCGACGAGGGGGATGAGCTGCCACTTGTCGAAGGCGGTACAGGGGTGGGAGAGGCCCATGCCGACCCAGTCGCCGACCTCCAGATCGGCGTCCGGCGCGGTCTTCACCCAGCCGTGCTGGTCGGAGAGGCCGCTGATCTCGATCCCGGTGGCGGGGCGGATCTCGCCGGTCTCGGCGTCCCGGACGACCTGGGCCTCGGGGAGGTCGAGGTCGTACGCGGCGTCCCGCTTGCCCGCGTTGAGGAACGCCTGCCCGGGGGTGGGGCGGGAGACGACCTGCGCCCAGAGCCGGAACGCGGGCCGCAGCGCGCCCTCGTCGGGGACCCGGTTGAAGGGCGTGAGATGGCGGTAGTGGCCGTCGTCGTGGGAGACGTACGCCCCGGAGCGGAGGAGTTTGAGCACCGGCCGGGAGAGGGCGGGGATTTCGGCGAAGACATCGGCGACGGCGTCGAACCAGGCGCTGCCGCCGGCGCTGATCACCACGTCGGACCCGGCCGCGAACCGGCCCTCGCGGTCGAAGCCGGCGGCGAGCGCGACCAGGCGGCGCAGCCAGGCGCGGACCCGGTCGCCGTCGGCGTCGGGGACCTCGCCCTCGTATCCGGCGACGCCGACCAGCCGGAGGGTGGTGGTGGCGGCGATCGCGTCGGCGACGGCCGCGCACTCGGCCTCCGTACGGGCCCCGGTCCTGGCGCCGTCCCCGGCGCCCAGCTCGACCACGACCTCCAGCGGGCGGCGGGCCCCGGCCTCGGTCAGGGCCCGGTCCATCAGCTCGGCGCCGCGGACGGAGTCGACGTAAGCGACGAACCGGAAGTCGGGGTCGCGGTCCAGTTCGGCGGAGAGCCAGCGCAGGGCGGCCGGGTCGACCAGCTCGTTGGCGAGGAAGATCCGCTGGATCCCGTGGGCCCGCAGGACCCGGGCCTGGTGCGGGACGGCGACGGTGATGCCCCAGGCGCCGCGCTCCAGCTGGCGGGCGAAGAGCTGCGGCGACATCGACGTCTTGCCGTGCGGGGCGAAGACCAGGCCGTGGCGCTCGGAGTAGCTCTGGAGGAGGTCCAGGTTGTGCTCGACGGACTCGGCGGAGAGCGCCAGCACGGGGGTGGTGAAACCGCCGGTGAACAAGGAGCGCCGCTCGGCCGCCAGCTCCGCGACGGTCAGTCCGTCGGCGTCGGGGGGCAGCGCCTTGAAACGGTGGTCCACGCGTTCATGGCGGAGCTGGCCCAGCGGATCGGCGGGCATGGACGCCTCCTCGGTTCGTACGGTCATGCGGTCACCAGGTTTGTTGCAATATTTGCAACGGTCATTGCGTATAACGCTCGGTGCTGTCTAACATCCGGCGCAGTGCCGGGTCAATGGACCCGACCGCCCCAGACCCCGCGAGGAGCCCCAGGGTGAGCAGCGTGAACGGACCCGGCGAACCGTCGGGCACGGATGCCACGGCCCCGGTCGCCGAGGTGACCTGCCTCGGCGAATCCATGATCACGTTCCTGCCCACCGTGCCCGGACGCCTCGCCGACGTCCCCGCCTTCACCCGCGCGATCGGCGGCGCCGAGTCCAATGTCGCCTGCGCCTTGGCCGCCGCCGGACACCGCGCCGCCTGGGTCAGCCGGGTCGGCGCCGACGGCTTCGGCGACCACCTCGTCACCGCCGTCGCCGGATACGGCGTCGACACCTCCGCCGTCGCCCGCGACCCCGGCCGCCCCACCGGCGTCTACTTCCGGACCGCCACCGACCGGTCCGCCTCCGGACACGAGGTCGTCTACTACCGCGCCGGATCCGCCGCCTCCGCGATGTCGCCCGGGACCGTCCCGTACGACCTGGTCTCCCGCACCCGCGTCCTCCACCTCTCCGGGATCACCGCCGCCCTCTCCGCCGACTGCCTGGCACTGCTGCGCCAACTGATGCTTCCCCGCGCCGGGCGTCCCCTGATCTCCTTCGACGTCAACCACCGGCCCAAACTCTGGCGGGACGCCGACGCCGGGCCCGTACTCCTCGGCCTCGCCCGCGGCGCCGACCTCGTCTTCGTCGGCGAGGACGAGGCCGAAGCCGCCTGGAACATCGAGGGACCCGGCGCGATCCGGGCCGCCCTGCCCGAGCCGGAGACCCTGGTCGTCAAGCAGGGCGCCGCCGGGGCGACCGCGTACGTCCGCGACCCCGGCACCGGCACCGACGAGGAGGTCTTCGTCCCCGCGCCCGCCGTGGACGTCGTCGCCCCCGTCGGCGCGGGCGACGCCTTCGCCGCCGGATACCTCTCCGCCACCCTGCGCGGACTGACCGCCCGGGACCGGCTGCGGCACGGCCATCTCACCGCCGCCGCCGCCCTCACCGTCCCCGGCGACCTCGGTACGCCCCCCGACCGCGACCGGGCCGACCGGCTCGCCGCACTCGACGACGCCTCCTGGGAGAGACTTCGTCTCGGCCCCGGCTGGACCTCAGCCGTGGATGAGGAGGTACGTACGCCATGAGCCAGACCGTCGACCGCGCGCTGAGCATCCTGCCGCTGCTCGCCCAGGGACCCGCCGACCTCGGACAGGTCGCGCAGCGCCTCGACGTCCACAAATCCACCGCGCTCCGGCTGCTGCGGACCCTCCACGACCACGGACTCGTCTTCCGCCAGCAGGACCAGCGCTACCGGCTGGGCGCGCGGCTCTTCGCCCTCGCCCAGGAGGCGATCGAGAACCTCGACGTCCGCGAGATCGCCCACGCCCATCTCGTCACCCTCAACGAGCAGATCGGACACACCGTCCATCTGGCCGTCTACGAGGAGAACGAGGTCCTCTACATCGACAAGGTCGAGAGCCGCTACCCGGTCCGGATGTACTCCCGGATCGGCAAGCCGGTGGCGATCACCGTCGCCGCCGTCGCCAAGCTGCTCCTCGCCGATCTGCCCGAATCCGAACGGCGGATGATCGCCGAACGGCTCGACTACCCCATGTACACGGCCCGTTCGACGCCGAACGCCGCCGCGTTCCTCAAGGAGCTGGCGACCGTACGCGACCAGGGCTGGGCCACCGACCTCGGCGGCCACGAGGAGTCCATCAACTGCATCGGCGCCCCCATCCGGGGCGCGGGCGGCAAGGTCGTCGCCGCGATGTCGGTCTCCGCGCCCAATGTCGTCGTCACCGCCGACGAACTCCTCACCCTGCTGCCCCTGGTCCGCCGGACCGCGGACGCCATCAGCCGGGAGTACAGCGGGGCCGTCACCCCGCAATGACCCCCGACATGATCCCTTCCAGACCCCACTCAGCCGCCGACGAACAAGGAAAGCGCATGACCGAGAAGATCGCGATCACCCCCGCCACCCACACCGCCCCGCCCGCGAAGTTCTCGCACGGCGTCAAGAAGGGCAACATCCTCCAGGTCGCCGGCCAGGTCGGCTTCCTGCCCGCCGTCGAGGGCCAGGCCCCGACGCCCGCCGGGCCGACCCTGCGCGAGCAGACCCTCCAGACCTTCGCCAACGTCAAGGCGATCCTGGAGGAGGGCGGCGCGAGCTGGGACGACGTGATGATGATGCGCGTCTACCTGACCGACGTCGACCACTTCGCCGAGATGAACGCGATCTACAACGCGTACTTCGAGGAGCAGGGCCTGACCGCGCCGCCGTCCGCCCGTACCACCGTGTACGTCGGCCTCCCGGCCGGGCTGCTGATCGAGATCGACGCGCTGGCCGTCCTCGGCTGACGCGCCCCCCCCGAGACGTCACCGGCGGACCGACCCCTGAACGGCCCGCCGGTGACACCCCCGGGTACGCCGCCGCCCGCCGAATCCGGTGGCGTACTCCTGCCGCACCGCCTCTGCCGCACCACCCCTGCCGTACGGCTTCGGGACGCGCCCCCTGTACGTGTCCCCACCGCCGGTACCTCCGCAGGCACCGCACCGCACCCCGGCGCGCACCACCCACCGCGCGCAACTGCCGCCTCACGCACACCCCGCGTGGCCCGCTTTCCCGTTCACCCGTGAACTCCTTTGTGCGGAAGACCCCTGAACCACCTTTGAAGCGCCTTCCGAACCATCGACGCACCACCGGTCACACCGGTCACGGCGCGGTCTCCCCGGCTCCTGTCGCCGGAGTGCCGTGCCGCGATCCGCCGTACCCGAGAACCCCTCCACCGACGTAAGGGTTTGTCGTGTTGCCCACCGCCACCATCGCCGCTACGGCGCCCGCCACCGAGGCGCCGCCCCACACCGGAGGACTTCTCCTCCTCATCGACGGCACCGCCGGTCTGCTGACCGTCGCCGCGCTCGGCATCGTGCTGCTGCTGGTCATGATCATCAAGGTCAGACTCCAGCCGTTCGTCGCCCTGCTGGCCGTCTCCATAGCCGTCGGCCTCGCCGCCGGACTCTCCGTCACCGAACTCTTCGGCACCATCCAGCGCTCCGCCGCCACCTCGGTCATCGAGACCGGAATGGGCGGCATCCTCGGCCACGTCGCCATCATCATCGGCCTGGGCACCATGCTCGGCGCGATCCTGGAGGTCTCCGGCGGCGCCGAAGTCCTCAGCAAGCGGCTGCTCGGCCTCTTCGGCGAGAAGCGCGCACCGCTCGCCATGGGTGTGACCGGTGTGATCTTCGGTATCCCGGTCTTCTTCGACGTCGGCATCTTCGTCCTCGCGCCGATCGTCTACGCCGCCGCCAAGCGATCCGGCAAATCGATCCTGCTGTACGCGATGCCGCTGCTGGCCGGTCTCTCCATGACCCACGCCTTCCTGCCCCCGCACCCCGGCCCGGTCGCCGCCGCCGGACTGCTGGACGTCTCCCTGGGCTGGGTCATCCTGATGGGCATCGTCGTCGGCCTCCCGGCCGTCGTCGCGGCCTGGGTCTTCTCCGACTGGATCGGCAAGCGGATCCACGTCGACGTCCCCCAGGACATGCTGGAGGCCGCCGAGGAGGCCAAGGCCACCGTCGCGGCCGAACGCGCCGCCGACGGCAAGGGCGCCCCGGAGGCCGAGGTCTCCCTCGGCACCGTCCTGCTGATCATCGGTACGCCGCTGGTCCTGATCCTCGCCGCGACCTTCTCCTCCATCGCCATGGACGAGTCCACCCCGCGGTCCGTGATCGAGTTCTTCGGCAACCCGTTCGTCGCCCTGACCATCGCCCTGGTGATGGCGTACTACCTGCTGGGCATCCGGCGCGGCTGGTCCCGCAAGTCCCTGGAGCAGGTCTCCACCTCGTCCCTGAAGCCCGTCGGCAACATCCTGCTGGTGGTCGGCGCGGGCGGCGTCTTCGGCGCCGTCCTCAAGGCGAGCGGCGTGGCGCAGGCCCTCTCCGACACCTTCGAGGACGTCGGCCTGCCGCTGATCGTGCTGGCGTACCTGATCTCCCTGGTCCTCCGGGTCGCCCAGGGCTCCGCGACGGTCGCCATCGTCACCACGGCCGGCATCGTCCTCCCCCTGGTCGAGAGCGGCGACCACTCGCAGCCGTTCCTCGCCCTGGTGATCATGGCCATCTCGGCCGGCTCCATCTTCGCCTCCCACGTCAACGACGGCGGCTTCTGGATCGTCGCCAAGTACTTCGGCATATCGGAGCGCGACACCCTCAAGTCGTGGACCGTCCTGGAGTGCGTGCTCTCGGTCGTCGGCTTCGCGGTCGCGGCGGCGCTCAGCCTCTTCGTCTAGACCCCGCCGCCCCGGGCCCCGGTCGGCGGCGCCCGGGGCGGCGGTCGTACACCTACACAGGAAGGGGTGTACGACGAGGGAGGGGGCGTACGGACTCCGGTCCGTACGCCCCCCTTTCGCCTTTCCCGCCCGGGAAAACCCGGCGCCTCGACCATGCCGGGGCGGGACCGAAAGCATCGGTACGGTACGAGCCGACGGCCCCTACGAGGGGAAGCCATGGGCGGATTACCGGGCGAGGCGGCCCTGATCGCCGGTGAGGAGTCCGGGGCCCTCTTCGAGAACTTCGAGCGCACCGCGTTCCGGCTGGAGACGCCGGCCGGGTACGACATCGGGGACGAGCGCGCGGAAATCGCGCGGTTCCTCTCACCGCCTACGGGGAGCGTCACCGCTGACGAGCAGGCGCCGGTAGCAGTTGTTGCTCCACTGGGCCCCCTGTTCTCCCACCACGGCGGTCCAGTGGCGGCAGACGGTCTCCACGAAAGCCCGGACGGCGGCGGGTTCGGCGGCCGGCCAGGACGGTACGGTCGCCAGCCAGCCGAGGGCGGCGGCGGGCGGCTGGTCGAACTCCATGAGCCGTACGGCGGTGTACGCGGCGTCGACCCAGCCGGGCCCCGTGGCGGCCATGGCCCAGTCCACGACGTACGCGCGCGGAGCCCGGTCCTGCTCGGTGACGAGGATGTTGTGCGGATTGGTGTCGGTGTGGAGCAGGGTCTGCCCGGCGAGGAGTTCCGCGTCTCCCGGGCCCAGGAACCCGGCGTACCGCTCGGCGAGCGGGGGTACGGCGACTCCGGCGGGCGGGCGGAGTTCCCGCATCCGGACGAGGACGTCCCGGACGGCGTCCAGGTCACGGCTGCCGGGGCCGAGGCCGGCATGGCGCCCGTCGATCCGATCGAAGGCCAGGACACGCCATCCGTCCGTACGAATGTCATACCGCAGTCGGGGGCCGATGCCGGTGACGGCGGGGTTCAGCAGGGTTTCGCGGTGGAGCGCGGCGGCCTCGTCGTTCGGGCCGTCGGGTACGCCTTTGAGGAAGAGTCCCCCGTGTCGTTCGGTGGCCACGGTCGCCGCGAACCGGCAGTTGAGCCCGTCGACCACGGTCGTCGCGTCGTACACGGCACCTACGAGGTCTTCGATACCGGCCCGCAGACCCGGCGGTAACCCGTCCCAGCCGAGGCGTTCGGTCACTTTCTTCTCCTTCCGGGACCGGGGGCACCGCGTGGGCGCCCCCGGCGTCATCGGTTCCGCTACGACTCCCGGGTGACCCCGCACAGACGGCAGCGCACCTTGCCGCTCCAGCCGACCCAGTCGTGTTCGCACCCGGCGGCGACGGGCCGTCCGACTGTCGCACAGACCGGTACGGGGACTTGGCCCGGGCAGCCGGGCCGAACAGGGGCATCTCCCGGGGCCGTGAGGGCGTTGGTCATATCGGGTCGTCCTTTCCGCTGTGCGGCGCTCACGGCGAGATATCGCCGGACCGGTGGATACACGTCCTGCGTTATGTACTGGTCGAGTTCGCCGTACGGCGCCCAGACGACGGCATCGATCTCGCGGGGCGCGGCGACCCGTGCGGTGGTGTCGGTGCCCCGGACGAGGGCGCAGGCGAGACAGACGAGGCGGCGGCGGGTGCGGGGGTGGTCGCGCTCGCCGAGGACCGGGCCCGCCGTGATCGTCAGGCCCGTCTCCTCGCGGGCCTCGCGGACCGCCGTGACGCCCGGGGGTTCGCCCAGTTCGGCCTTGCCGCCGGGGAACTGCCAGAGCAGCGGGCCCTCGGGCAGCCGACGGCGGACCAGCGGCACCCGGGTGCCATGGGTGATGACGGCGAGGACGACGGGCACGCTCACTGTATGGCCTCCCGGGCGCGGCCGTTGAGCCGGGTGACGGTGTGGTCGGCCAGCAGCCAGCGGAGGCGGGGGTCCTCGTACGGCACCCGGACCGGGTCGTCCGCCGCTCGCAGGCCGGTCCGCCGGGTGGCGTCCGGGCTGTGGAGGACGCCCGTGTACCCCCAGGCGCGGGGGGTAGCGCACTCGTACGGCGATATGACCGCGCAGCAGGGCCGGGCACTGGTCGACGGCGAGTGCGGCGCAGGACGGGCAGACGGGCGGAGTGACGGTGAGTTCGCCTTCGGGAAGGCGTCCGTCGTCGTCGGGGAGCAGCCAGAGGGGGCCGTGGGGGTGCGGGGGCGGCCGATGTCCGCAGATCTGGCAGAGCAGACGCGCGGTCGCCTTCCGCTGGCGGCGGGGGTCGAGCTGCTCGTAGAGCGGACGGCCCGCGACATCGGTGGCCCGGCGGCCCCGGCCCCGGGCGAGCAGGACACCGTCGTCGGTCCGGTCGTGGACGGTCTCGTCCGTATAGACGATCCGCCGTCGTACGGGGTCGAGTGCGAGGGGTTCGGCGAGGTTGGGCGCCCCCGACCAGGGCGTGACCCAGGGGACGACGCGCCCGTGGAAGCGGGGCAGCGGGTGGGGTCCGGTCACGGGAGTGGCCGTACCGACACCGCGATGCGCACCACCATCGCCCACGCCCCCTACGGCCACGGACCCACCGCGCCCCGGCCCCGTTAGCGGGACTACCGCGAGGTCGCCCTCCCCGCCCCAGGCGGTCGTCGTCTACTGCGTCAGCGTCCCGGCCGCCCTCATATCACCGTCGTCCGGCTCATCAGCCTCTGACGAGTTGCCCATAGGCAACCGGAACGCCCCGGTTCGAGGAGGGCAGTCGCCTATGGGCAACTCGTGTAAGAAGCCGTCTCACTTCTTCGCGGGAGTGGCAGAAGTGGCTGCTGGGAGTCCCGACGGCCTCCTGTGCATGCCCCCGGCCCTCCGGAGGAGCCCTGCCCCGGAGCAAGTGCTCCGGTGAGCGGGCCGGGCTCGTTTTCTCAGCCCGTGACCCGATCAAAGATCAGGGGATATGGGACCGCTTCTAACTGCGGGTCCTGGCCGTGGGCTTCTTCGCCGGTCACCCATGATGCACTCACTCCGGTGTCCAGCGCGGCAAGGATCATCTCCTCGGCCAGCCGGGGCTTGGTCGCGAAGGAGAGGTCCTCGGGCACCCCGGCAGCGTGGCGGCGCTCGGGATCGGGGTACCAGGAGCGCTCGGGCAGGTAGAGCCGTCGGTCGATCGGCGCGCGTCCCCGCTCAGTGGCGTAGGCGAGGAACACGCCGACCTGGGAGTTCTCGATCCGGCCCGCTGTGCCGGTGTACTCATCGCGGTCAACCGGCCTCCGCCGCGCGGCGGAGGCCGGTCGACCCCGTTGGTACCCCAGGCCGAAGCCCGGCCCGTGCCTCCTGGCACATGCTCATGCCATGACCTCTCAGGTACTCCCCGCGACCGACCAGCCGGCCGCCGCTCCTCTCCTTCGGGCCGCCGCGAATGCCGCCGTCGCGTGGTCCGTCCTCTTCGGCGTCTTCCACATCTACTGGGCCCTCGGCGGCAGCCTCGGGCTCGGCGACGGCGCACAGGTGAAGGCCGGGCTCACCGGCGGCATGCTCGCCTACGACCTGATGGTGGCCGTGCTCTGCTTCGTCGGAGCCTGGGTCGCCCAGGAATTGGGCAGGGCTCCCGCCGCACGGCCTCTGTTCCCCCGCTGGATGTTCCTCACCATGGCCTGGACGGCCACCATCGCCCTCGTCGCACGTGGTGGCATCGGCATCGCCGACGACATCCTGCGC
Organism: Streptomyces sp. NPDC006798; assembly: GCF_040635975.1. NCBI lineage: Bacteria > Bacillati > Actinomycetota > Actinomycetes > Kitasatosporales > Streptomycetaceae > Streptomyces > Streptomyces sp. NPDC006798. Next base: position 51,333 of record NZ_JBEYIS010000045.1, on the reverse strand, counting down.
TCCACCGACATCCTTACCAACGGCCTGAGCGGCCTGACCGTCCAGGACGTGTACGGAGAACCGCACCCCTCCGCGTACACGATGTGGTCGATGCGGATCGTCGACGGCTTCTTCGTCCTCGGCGGGCTGCTCTTCGGCACGGCCCTGCGGGGCCATCTCCGGCTCGCCGGGAAGGCCCGCTGAGCCGAACCGGCGACTTCACGGCGGCGAAAACTTGAGATACCGCCCGACGGCGCGGCCACGAACGCCGCCCTCCAGACAGAACCCCCCAGGCCGACGGCCCGGGGGTTTCGCGTTGCCCGGACCGTCCCAGCCGCCTCGCGCCGGTTCCCCGCCCGGGATACCGCAGCTCGGAGCAGGACTACCCGTACCGCGAGGAGTCGCCGACGGGACGTCGCCCGGTCAATGGTTTTTACCCGCCGGGAGGCTTGAAGGTCCTGACGAGCGGGCGTCGGATCACTCTTCCGGTGCGCCCAATTCGTGGGCCATCGCCCGCAACGGCTCCGGCGGCAGCGGGCGCATGGCGCAGAGATCGATGACGAGGCGCTTGACCACCTGCTGGCCCAAAACAGTTCGGGAGCCGCCCGACGCACCTTCAGTAGCGCGGCCACAGCTTCGTCGGTGGTCTCCGCGAGTGCGGGGATGTTCCCCGGAGTCGGCCCCCCCTTACATGCTTTCCATGAGCGCGATCTCGTCCAGCGCCTTCCGGACGCGCACCCCCAGGTCTGCGTGGCCGACTTCGTGATGCGCCACCGGAAAGCGGCGCACGGGAGGCTTCTCCCGCCAGTCCCGTTTGTTCAGGTCCGCCCGCCTGACGTGCGCCATCGCGCCCACCTGGTTGGTGAGGAACACCACTTCCAGCAGCTCCGGCCGGTCCGTCTCCGGCGCACGGCAGGCGAGTACGAAGGTCTGGTAGTAGCCCCGATGCATCTCCACATCTGGAATGTACGAGTCCATAACGTGCGACTGGTCGCAGAAGTACCCCTGCTCCGCGAAGGCGTCCATCACCACCTCGTGCAGGGGCAGCGCCGAGACGTGCAGCAGGTCGTTGTCGACGTCCGTGCCGTCGTCGTCCCAGTCCCGGAAGTATGTGCTCTTCACGGAGAGGACGACCCCGAGGGCCCTGCCGCCGAGTTCGCTGACCGGAGTCTCCCAGGGCAGCCGTTCCGAGAAGGCGAGCCGCAGCTCCTCGCCCCTGCGCAGGGCATTGCCCGACGGACTGGCGAAGGTGCTGTCGAACTCGTAGTCGCGTTCCTCGCCCCGGTAGTCCACGTAGCGCGCGGACATCTGGAGACGGACGCCCCGGACGGGCGTGTCCCGCGATCCGCCGCGCAGCAGGACCTCGCCCTTCACTGTGCCGCCCGGGTACACCGGGCCGTGGATCTGCGTGTCCACCTCGATCGCCTCGTCCGGGTTCCCCCGTCCGAACAGCCTTCTGAAACCCATGTCGTCCGCCCCGCCCTCGTCCCGCCCGGTGTATCGGCCGCATGCGGCCCGGCCCGGTTCAGCCCCGCTCGTTCTCCGTGGAGATCGGCTCAGTCTAGGGGTGAATGATCAGGCTCCTGCGGCTGCATCGGTGAGTGCCCAGCGGGGCCGGCGGCCCGTGGCGTAGGGGCCGGAGGCCAGCGCCCGGCAGTCGATTGCCGAGCAGCAGCGGCCGCGGGGGCGTGTCGTCGGGGGTGTCGAGCGTTCCCGGTTCTCCTTCCCGGCTGACGCCCCGCGCCCCACGACGACGGCTCTGCCGCCGGCGGTCCTGCCCTGGCCGGGACCCGTGCTGGGCAGAGCGGCCGACGGCCGGGACGCCGACGATCGGGCTGAATCCCGCGCCCGTATATCCCCGCAGGCGCGAGCCGGAGGCCCCGGACGTGGTCCGGGGCACTGCCAGACGCTCATTAGTCCTGCGAGCCACGCTGCCCGAACAGTCCGAGTGCGGTCAGTACGGAGACGCAAAGCGACGTCCAACCGACGAACGCGCCGCCGCCGTACAGTACGGCGCCAGGCGCCGTGGCCCCTGCTTCATGGGACAACGCTCCTGCCACCACCGCTACCAGTAGCGCGGACACCAAGGACAGGAGCAGGAGAAGTACCCGCATGGGGAATGTCAGCCTCACCAGTCGATCCCTTCGCGAAGGTGATCGAGCTGTTGGCGGGCAGCCTCAGCTCGACCACCGATCTTGATGGTCTGCTGAGGCTCTGCGACGGTTGGAGACTCACTGTGCCCACTCCCACCGGCTTCGGCGTGCTGTCCCCCATCGGACACGTCGCCAGCACACCGAGGCTTTCACATGGGCAACACTGACCATAGCGAGCCGCGTTGAGGACTGTCAGGAGTTCCGTCCGAACAGGGGGCGCGGGCCGGCGCGAACAGGGCCGACGTGTCGTCCGCGACGGGTCGGGCTCGGGGAACGCCCGGCGGGCCTTGGGCCGGGCGTCCTGGCTGCGGCCGAGCATCACCAGTACCGGATCCGGTGTGGTCCCCGCGCGTGCGGGGATGTTCCTCGTCGAGCCGACGGCCGCCCTGGCGCGGCTACCGTTCCGGGCTCCGCCGGCTCACCTCGGAGAGCGTGCGCAGGCTCCGCAGGAAGCTCTCCCGGTCGGCGTCCGCCAGTTGTCCGAGCCAGGACTCCTCGCGCTGTTGGATCTCGTCCCGCACGGAGTCCCGCAGTCGGCGGCCTTCGGGCGTGAGGGAGAGCAGCCGGGCCCGGCGGTCCTTCGGGTCAGGCCGGCGGGCGAGCAGCTCGCGCGACTCCAGGTCATCCAGCACGGCGATGATGCGGGTCTTGTCGGCGTTGATGGCCGTCGCCAGCGCGGCCTGGGTACGCAGGGCTGTGTCTCCGAGGGCCGACAGCACGACATACCCCCACATGCTCAGCCCGTGAGCGTCGAGGACGGGTTGCTCGGCGGCCATCAGCGCACGCCCGAGGGGTACGACCATCGCGGCCAGGTCGGGTCGGGGTGCGTCTCCAGTGGCAGCGTTCATGGCGTCGAACCTACCCGTTGACAATTAGTAGGCACAAGTAGATCGTAAGCGCATGCATACTAAAATTCTGAGGTCCTCCTGGACAGCCGGGTCGGCAAACGGCCAGCCCGGCCCCGTCCTGGTGAGCATCACCGACTTCGCGCCCCGCAGGATCACGGACTTGCCCGGGATCTACCGGGCAGCCCGGCGCCTCGCCTCCGGCTGGCAGGAGTTGGACGGGGCGCACGGCATGTGGCTGTGGGCGGAGCGTACCGGCCGCAGATGCGGGGCTGTGGCCGTCTGGCGCGATCATGCCGCGCTGCGCGGGTTCGTCGGCTGGCCGCCGCACATGGACATCATGCGGACCTACCACGGCAGGGGCGAGCTGACCTCGGTCACCTGGACCTCCGACACCTTCCACCCGGGAGCCGTCTGGGCGCGGGCCCAGGCCGAGCTGCTCGCCGCGCGAACGGCCCGACCCGGTCCCGACGGCCCGCCCCGGTACACCTGGCAGACGCCTCGCCGGCCCTGTCGCCGTCATCTGGCTGGACGACCGGATCGCAACAGAGGGCCCCGCCCCGCTCCGTAGCGGGCGGCACGGCACGGCCCGCTGACGCCGACTCTTCGGCGTGGTGGTTTGACCTGCCTCGCGGTAATTCGTTTGATCGGTTCTGGGCCCGTGGGCGCCCGGCCGCGCGAAGGAACAGCCCCGTTGATCCTTTGCCCAGGACCGGTCAGAAGCTCACTCTCGGCAGCTGTTTCATCATCGTCTTGAGCCGTCGCCGCATCGTCGGCCGTGCGGGGCCGGTCCGTCGTGGAAGATCCGGGATGAGCTCACCGAAGGCCCCTGGCCCGTACCGCCGACCGCCGCCGCAGTACCGGCGAGTCGCACCAGGCCCTCGCCCCGCTTCTGCCCTCCGACGAGAGCGTGCTGACCATCCCGGCCGCCCGGCATCAGGAGCAGGCGCGGCTGGAGGCGGAGGTTTCCCCCGGCCTCGGTGGGGTCGGCGGCCTCTCAGCGCACCCGCTCGGCATCGTGCGTCTGCGGCCGGAGCCCGACGGGCTCACCGTCCGGGTTGACCGACGCGCCCTGGGGCGTCATGTGCTGGGCGGACCTCCTTCTCTCCCGCCCCACCGGTGAACACGACAGTGATCCCCGCAACCGGATCACGGGCCCGGCCGGCCTCCGCTACCGACGCGACCACGGCGGCATCCACCTCCACCGGCCCGGTAGGCCCACGAGGATCACCCTCACCGGGTTCCCCGCCCACTGGTGGGACCACGTCACCCGATCCCAGACCACGGGCCGCTACTTCTATCCGGCGAACGGCGGCAACGCCGTCAACTTCATCCACGGTGCCGGCGTTGGGCCGTTCATCTTCCTGGTCCAGGCCGAGATCCTCGCCGCGATCAGAATGCTCACCCGCGGCGACCTCGCCCCCGGCATCCACGAGGTCCCCGCACCCGACCGCGAAGCCACTGCGGCGACCTGGCTCTCCTACTTCAACAGGTGATCACCATGGCCATCACAGCAGACACATCCGCACCACCATCGCCGCCTACCTCGATGAACACCCCGAGGACAGGATGAGCTCGGCCTCGTCCTCGGTCTGATCGACGTCAGCGACGACCTCACCAGCCGTAAGACGCTGCCCGGCCACATCACTGCCGGGGCGATCCTCGTCGGCCCCGACGGCCGCATCCTGCACATTCTCCACAACGCGACCCAGAAGTGGCTCTTGCCCGGTGGCCATCTGGAGCCCTCCGACAACACGCTCGTGCAGGCCGCCGGCCGCGAACTCGCCGAGGAGACCGGTATTCCGCCCCACGTCGTCACCGCGCACGGTGAGATCCCGCTCCATATCGACACCCACCTCATCGGCGCCAACCCCGCCAAGGACGAGCCCGCCCACCACCACTCCGACTTCCGGCTCCTCTTCCGCACCACCGCGGACATCGGCGAGCCACAGGCCGAAGAAGTCTCCGACGCCGCATGGCGAACGGTCGGCGCCCTCCACGACGAGATGTCGAGGGAACGCGTCGCTCATGCACTGAGCTGACTCCAAGACCGGCCGTCCCTGCGCCTGAGCCCCCAACGCGCGTCGGGGCGGCCTTCCGGCCCGCCCAGCGACAGGCCATCAAGGGTGGCCTTCGTCACCTGACGCGGTGATCGTTGCCATGGACAGCGACACGAGGCGCCGTCTCCACGAGACGCGGACCGGAGCGGCAGCCGCCGCCTGAACGACACGACCTGCATAGCGGGCCCGTCACGGGCGGGCCGTGTGTGGTCCTCCGGGGTGAGCCGGCTCCACCGCGCGGAGGAGCCGGATCGCTCCCGGTGGGCGATGTGGCGGGTCTCGAAGGCTGCGATCTTCGGAGCATGCCGGGGGAACCGAGCCCGCGGAACGAACGCCGGAGGGCTGGCGCATGAGCACCCACACCATGAAACGGACTCACGGAGCACCGGCCCCGGCCGGTCGGGTGCGGGCCGCCTGGGCCGCCGCCCACGCCCCGGTGGCCGGAGTTCCCCGCCGGGTGCGCAATGCCGCGCTCGCCGTTCCGCTCGTCGTACTGCCGTCCGGTCTCTGGCGGATCGCCACGGAGTACATCCCCGCCATGGAGAGCGGCGGAGACACGGGCGACGGCGGCCTCCCGGGCTGGCTGCCCGGCGAGGTGTACATCGTTTTGCTGTCCGTCTTCTCGGAGCTGGTGGCGTTCACCGCCGTCGGGCTGATCGCCGCCTGGGGCGAGGTGTTCCCGCGTTGGGTTCCCGTACTGCGCGGACGCGGGGTGCCGCCGCTCGCCGCCGTCGTTCCCGCCGCGATCGGCGCGGTGCTGCTGACGGTCGTCTGGACGGCCGCCTTCGCCGCGGACTTCGCCGGTGTCACGCTCCAAGGGGATCCGACCCCGGCTGGCTACCCCGGCGAGGCGGGCGGCTGGATATCCGCCGTCTACTACGTCTGCTACATCCCGCTGCTGCTCTGGGGGCCGCTGCTCGGCCTGGTCACCGCGGCGTACTGGCGGCGGCGCCGCGCCGGACGGCCGGAGGGGATCGCGGCCCGGCGCCGAGTCGCGGCGGGTGGGACCGGAGGAAGGGGCGCACGCCTCGACCGCTCGCGTTCCGACGGCCGCACCGGGACCGCGTGGCGGCAGCGACCGAAATCCGGTGGTGCGACGCGGCTTCGGCGTCGAGACTCGGTGGATGCGTGAAGTGAATCCGTCTGACGGGATCTCCACCCTGTCGCCGCTGTGCCTCGGTGACACGGCGGGCAGGGTTCACCGCCGGGAAGCAGCCGAAGCAGCCGCCCGGTGACGACGGCACACGGTTCGACCGGTACATCCGGCCCCTGTCCCGGTTGGCGTGATCCGGTCCGCCCCGGGAAGGAACAGGTGACCCACCGATGCGGTTCACGGACGGTCAGGTCGTCTGCCGCGCCCAGTTGAATCTCGCGGACGTCCGTACCGCCGCAGCGGCCCTCGACGCGTGGTCGCCGCTGGTGGCGCGGCTCTCACCGGTCGGCTTTCAGGTGGTCGCCGCGGATACCGGGGCCGGGCTGCGGCGCGGGTTCCTGGGCGAGCTGCTGGTGGCCGTCCCGGCGCGGGACGGTGTGGCGGGTGTGGTCGACGCCGTGGTGGCGCCGGCGCGGGTGCTGGGGCTCGACCCCGGGCGGTTCGTGGTCGACGCCGATGGAGAGGGCGGGACGCTGAGCGCCGAGTCCGGGCCCTGGGGCGCGTATCTGCTGCTCGCCCGGCGGGGCGCCGACCCTCTCGAACCGGAGGGCGAGGAGGCGGACTACACCGGTCGGGGTGACGACCTCCGCTGAGGGTCGGCGCGTTCGGGTGGTCAGTCCTCCTTCCGGGCCGGGGCCGAGGCAGGGGCAGGGGCAGGGTGGAGGTAGCGGCGGACCGGGGCGAAGACGCCGTACGGGACATAGCGGTCGATGCCGTCGTACGGGGCCCAGACCGTGGCCGCGATGTCCCGGGGGGCGGCGAGCCGCGGGGTCGGGTCCGTGCCGCGGGCGATCGCGCAGGCGACGTAGACGAGTCGGCGGCCCGTCCTGGGATGCCGGCGTTCGCCCAGGACCGGGCCCGCGACGACCGTCAGGCCCGTCTCCGCCCGGGTCTCCCGGACCACCGCGGCGGCCGGGGGTTCGGCTCTCTCGTTCTTGCCGCCGGGGAACTGCCACAACAGCACCCCCTTGGGGAGCCGGCGGCGGACGAGGAGCACCCGGGACTCATGGGTGATGATCGCCAGGACCACCGGGGCGGTCACCGCAGGGCTCCTTCCGCAGGCGGCCGGAACACCTCCGCGACCGGTGGCGGTGGCGGGGCGATCGGGCTTGTCCGGCGGACGGGAATACGAGTGGGGGTCGGCGTCAACAGAGAGGCGATAGCATCACGCATACGACTGATCAGCTCCTTGAAAAGCTGGTTGGTCACAGCTCCGGCGGACCGTGGCGACGGCCCGTCGGAGCGCCTTTTCCCCGCCGGGCCGCCCGGTCGGCGAACGGAACAGGGCCCGGCGAATGGTTCCGTCTCCGAGGAAAGCGGGTCCTCGCGGAGTCGAGCCAGGCAATTCGGCCGCCCGGCGTCCGGGGCGGCGGCGGAAATTTTTACCCGCACCCCGGCACGGTCGGTTCCCGCGGGGCTACCTTGGGCTGATGGTGCAGCCGGAGAACACCCGTTTCGCCGCTCATCTGCGCGCCACCGGGCTGTCGCAGGAGGAGTTGGCCGATCGGCTCAACGCTCATATCCAGGTCCTGACCGGCCGGCCCGGCAGCATTACCTCACGACACATCCGTAACTGGCTTACCGGAAAGACGAGGTGGCCCCAGGAACGACAGCGGCTCGCATTGCGGGCGGAGTTCGGATCCGACGCGTATGAGCTGGGATTCAAGCCGAGGAACAGTGCAGCAGTTCACGTTTTTACGGCCGAAGGCTCAGCGGACATGGATCCGGAGGAAATCGTGAAACGCCGTCACTTCACCGTCGCCGGTACCGCCGCAATCGGCGGATCGGCGCTGCCGGGCACCGGGTCCGCCGCGATTCCCCTGCCCCGGTTCGGCATGGCACAGGTCGACGCCCTCGGAAAGGCCTTCGACCGGCTGATCCGGGACGACGACGGCTCGGGCGCCACCGCCCGGCTGGAGGCCGAGGCCCTGGCCTTCAGCGAGCAGGCGCTGGCCCTGCTGCTCTCCGGCGGGATGCTGCCGGAGCGGGTCCGGTCCCGCATCTACGCCCTCGCGTCGTCCTTCACCGGCTTCGCGGTCTGGGCCGCCGTGGACCGCTGCCGCCCCGAACACGCCCAGCGGTACGTGGACCGCGCCCTCACCCTGGCCAGGCTCTCCGGCCGGGCCGAGACCGAACTGCGGATCTGGCGGCACGTCTCGATCCTCGCGGGCCAGCGGGGCGACCACAACGAGGCCATGGCCGCCGCCCAGGTGGCCCGTAACTCCTCCGCCTGCCAGCGGGATCCGCTGCTGGCCGCCATCACCTCCGCCCGGCTGGCCTCCGTCGACGCGGGCACCGGGAACGCCCGCGCCGGGCGGCGCGCCCTCGACAGCGCGCATACCGCCTTCGGCCGCGCCGACCACACGGCGGACCGCGACAGCTGGTGGGCGTTCTTCGACGCGGCCGAACTGCACGGCCTGTCCGCCCTGGTCCTCGCCAAGCTCGGCGAGTACGAGGAGGCGGAGGCCCATCTGCATCGCACCCTCGCCCTGCTCCGCCCCGAATACCGCCGCAACCGGGCCTACTACACCGCCCATCTCGCCCTCACCCAGCTTCGCCAGAAGGACGCCGAGACCGCCTGCGGCACGGCCCTGACCGTGCTGGCGGACCGGAGCGCTCTCACCGGCCGGACCCGTAAGACGCTGCGCAGGTTCGACCGGGGGCTGGCCGGAATCGCTCCCGGAGCCCGGTTCGCCGATGCCTGGGCCGAGCGCTTCCACGATGCGAAGGGGCGGCTCTGACCATGGAGTTCCGCCATCTCGACGCGGGCGGTCTGGAGGCCGTACGGCCCTTGGTCCTCGCCATCCATACCGAGGTCAGACACCAGGACTTCGGTATGACGGGCGACTTCCACAGCGGGGCCCGGTTCGATCTGCGGCTGAGCGCCTACGCCGCCCGCCCCGGCTGGGCCGCCGTCGTCGGCTACGACGACGGCGAGCCCGCCGGGTTCTGCTTCGGTATACCGCTCGCCGCCGACACCCGCTGGTGGCGGAGCATGAATCCGCCGCTCCCCGCCGACCTGGTCCGTGAGGACGGCCGCCGTACGGTCGCCCTCAACGAGATCGTGGTCCGCAAACGCTGGCGCGGCACCGGGGCCGCCCGGCGGCTGCACGACACCTGGCTCGCCCGGCGGACCGAGGAACGTGTCACGTTGCTGGTCGACCCCGTGGCCGGGGGCGGCCGGGTGAAGTCCGTCTACGAGAGCTGGGGCTACCGCACCCTCGGCGACCAGCAGCCCTTCCCCGACTCGCCCCGCTTCACCGCGATGATCAGGCCCGTCAGGCCGTAGCCGTAACCGAATCAGGGGTGGAAGGGTCCGGGTCCGGAGCCGCCGCCGTGAAGTCGTAGACCGCCCATTCGTCGAGGACCCGGAACCCCAGCCGGTGGTAGAGCGCGTTGCTGGTGGGGTTCGCGGCGTCCGTGAAAAGGACGAGGCCGGTGGCGCCCTCCGCGCGGGCCGTCTCGCAGGCCGCCGCGGTCGCCGCCGCCGCGTAGCCGTGGCCCCTGAGGTGGGCGGGGGTGTAGACGGGGTCGATCTGGACCACTCCGGCGACCGGCGGGTTGGCGCCCGCGATGGAGACCGGGGTGCCGTCGGGGGTCTCCCAGAACGTGTAGGTCTTGTCCGCGAAGCGGGTGTCCGGCCAGGTGTCGGTGGTGATGGTGACGGGTTCGCCGACGTCCTCGGCGAACCCCCGGCACCAGTCGACGACCCGCCCGAGGTCGGCGTCCCCGGCACCGCGGCCCCGGCCCGCCGGAAGCGGATCGGGCGGGGTGAGCGTACCGAGCCGGTGCAGGCGGAGTTCGACCCGGAGCGACGCGGTGGCACCGGTACGGCGCCGCCAGGCGGCGGCGAAGGCGACCGCCGTATCGCGGTCGCAGCTCACATAGGGGAGGTCGAGTCCCAGATCGGCCAGCCGGCCGGCGAGGCCGTCGGCCTGTCCGGGGGTGAGGGGGGTGATGCCGAGGCCCCGGCCGGGGAGGCGGTAGCAGACGCCGCGGACCTCGCCCCCGCTCTCCAGCCGCCCGTAGAGGACGGACTGGCCGGGGGCGAGGGTGTAGGTGCCCGCCCGGAGCCGGGCGATCACCGTCAGGGGCATCAGATGGACATCGGGCCGGGAGCGCAGGAAGTCGCCCGCCCCGGTGAGGAAACCGTCGAGGTCTTCGGTGAGGTGCCACTGATCGGAAGGCATCCCGCATGGTGCCGGTCGGCCCCGCCGGTGCTCAAGGCGATTTCGGCCGCAGCCCGAAGGGCCCACCGGTGGCATGCTGGGCGCATGCCGAACCCCGCCGACCAGCCCTTGGACCCCGACCGGCTGCTGCCCCTCGCCCTCACCTCGTACGGGCACTTCACCACCATGCTCGTCGGCGCGGACGGGCGGGTGCGGGGGCTCGGACTGCATCTGGAGCGGCTGGCCCGGGACTCCGAAGCCGTCTTCGGGGCGGGCGTGGACACCGGGCTCGTACGGGAGGCGGTACGGCGGGCCCTCGACGGGCGGGAGCTGCCCGCGGTCGTCCGGGTCACCCACCACGACCCCGGGTTCGACCTCGCCCGGCCGGTGGCGGCCCGGCGGCCCGAGCCGCTGGTCACGGTACGCCCGGCCGGGAGCGGGACGCCGCCGCCGGTACGGCTGCGGAGTGTGGCGTACGGACGCGAACTGCCGTACGTCAAACACTGCGGGCTCTTCGGCGCCCTGCACGCCCGGCGGGCCGCGCAGCTCGCCGGATACGACGACGCCCTGTTCACCGGGGGCGGCGGAGACGCTGGGCCGGTCTCCGAGGGACCGACCTGGAACATCGGATTCGTCACCGGGGACGGGGAGGTCGTCTGGCCCGAGGCGCCCGACGCACCCGCGTTGGCCGGGGTGACCATGGCCCTGCTCCGGCGGGGCTTCGAGCACCGGACCGCCCCCGTCACCGCCGCCGAGGCCCGCGACATGCGGGCCGCGTTCCTGACCAACGCGGCCGTCGGGGTCCGGGCCGTCGCCGCGATCGACGGGACGGACCTGGACCCCGGAGACCCGGTACTGGACGCGCTGCGCGAGGCGTACCGGGCCGTACCGGGCGAGGAGATCTGAGGGGTCCGCCTCACCCGCCCCGTACGGCGGCACGTGTCACCGGTGTCGGGTCAGCCGTGCAGCAGGATCGGGAACGCCTCCAGATCGTTCTGGGTCATCACCGGCATATTGCGCAGCTCGTCCGCCGGGACCGCCAGCCGGAGGTCCGGGTAGCGGGCGAAGAGCGCCGGGAGGGCGATATTCGCCTCCAGCCGGGAGAGCGCCGCGCCGGGGCACATATGCGGGCCGTGGCCGAAGGTCATATGGCGGATCGGCGTGGCCCGGCGGATGTCGAAGGAGTCCGCGTCGCCGCCGTGCCGGTCCCGGTCGCGGCCGATCGCCCGGTACGAGATCACCACACCCTCGCCGCGCTCGATCACGAAGCCGTCCACACCGTCCACGCCGTCGACTTCGATGTCCTCGGTGGCGAACCGCATCAGCAGATGGGTCGTCGGCGGGTCCCAGCGGAGCACCTCCTCGACCACAGTCTCCCAGGACACCTCGCCGGAGCGGACGAGTTCGAGCTGGTCGGGGTGGGTGAGCAGGGCGCGTACGGCATTGAGGACCAGACCGACGGTGGTCTCGTGCCCGGCGCCGATCATGTCCTTGAGGTTCCCCATCACCTCCAGTTGGGTGAGGGGTTCACCGCCCTCGTCGGCGAGGATCAGGGCGCTGGTGAGGTCGTCGCCGGGGGCCTGGGCCTTCTCCGCGACCAGTTCGGTGAAGATCTCGGTCAGCTCGGCGACGGCGGCCAGTCGCTCGTCCTGCGGGGTGAGGAGGGAGAAGAACGCCTTCCAGAGCCGCATCTGGCGGGGGATGGACTCGTCGGGGACGCCCATCAGATTGCAGACGACGCTCATCGGCAGCGGCTGGGCGAAGTAGGTCTTGAGGTCGACCCGGCCGTCGGGACCGGCATGGCCGGGCAGGGCGGCCAGCAGTTCGGCGGTGATGCCCTCCACCACCGGACGCATGGACTCCACCCGGCGGGCGGTGATGGCCTGGGCGGTCTTGGCGCGCAGCCGCCGGTGTTCGGCGCCGTCCACGGAGAACATGGAACGGCCGGTGTCGATCATGCCGACCAGCGGCCAGCGGCGGTCGATCTCACCGGACTGCCAGAGTCTCCACCGGTTGATGTCCTTCACCAGCCGGGCGTCGGTCAGCAGCCGCCGGGCGACGGCGTGTTCGGTGACGGTCCAGGCGGGGGCGCCGAGCAGATCGATCCGGACGAAGGGCCCGGTCTCCCGGAGCCGGGCGGTCTCGCCGTCGAGATCGCGGACCATGGGGTCGATGACCAGGGAGGGAGCGGGGGCGGGCGCGCTGGTACGGCTCATTGCTGATCTCCAGTCGGGCGAATGGGCGTGAACCGAACGGGAATCGCCGTCATGCCCCGCAGAAACGTGGACGGACGGCGGACCAGGGTCTGCGCGGGTACCGCGAGATCGACGTCGGGCAGCCGGTCCAGCAGTACCTCGATGGCGGTACGGGCGACGATCTCGGCGATCTCCTGGGCCGGGAGCGGGCAGCGGTACTCGCCGTGGCTGAAGGAGAAGTGGGCGCTGTTGCCGCCCTGCGAGGGCGCGAACTGCTGCTGGATCAGCGGGTCCGCGTTGGCGGCGGCCAGGCCGAGCATCAGCAGGTCACCGGCCCGGATCTGCCGCCCGGCGAGCAGGGTGTCCCGGGCCGCCCAGCGGCCCGCCAGGATCTGGGTCGGGGTGTCCTCCCAGAGGACCTCGTTCATGGCCTGGCCGATGCTGTGCCGGCCGCCGCCCAGGGCGGCGGCGAACCGGTCGTCGGTGAGCATCAGCCGGATCGAGTTGCCGATCCAGTCGGCGGTGGTGACGAAGCCGGCGCCCAGCACGTCCTTCACATTGAGCGCCACCTCCTCCTCCGTGAAGCCGTCCTGCGCCAGCATCCAGGAGGTGACGTCGTCCCCGGGCTCGTTCCGCTTGGCCTTCACCAGCCGCTGGTTGAGGGCGAGGTACTCGCCGTGGGCGCGCTGGGCGCCCGCGCCGCCGTCGACGAGTTCACCGAGCGCCCTGGCCAGGGTCGTACCGTCCTCGTCGGAGTAGCCGAGGACCCGGGCGAGCGCCAGCACGGGCAGCGGCTTGGCGAACTCGGCCACCAGATCGGCCTCGCCGCGCCCGCAGAACGCGTCGATCAGCCGGTCGGACAGCTCCTCGCAGGTCCGCCGGAGATCGAACGGGTCGATGCTCTCCAGCGCCGGGACCACCAGGGACACATGGCGGCGGTGGTCGGCGCCCGCGGTGAAGTAGATCGACGGCTGGGGCCGCTGGATCATCGGCAGCAGCGGCCAGTCGTCGGGGATGTTCGGCCACTGGTTCCACAGGCCCACGTCGCGCGGGAACAGCTCCGGGTCGCTGGTGACCTGGTGCATCTCGTGGTAGCCGACGATCAGCCAGGCGGGGATGTTCCCCGGCAGCTCGACCGGGACGACCGGCCCGTGCTCCCGGCGCATCTCCCGGTAGAGCTGGTGCGGGTCGGTGTGGAAGCGGGGGCCGCTCAGCGCCACGGGGGAGGTATTCCCCTGATGGGCCGGGCAGCCGCCGGTCCGGGCGGATTCTGGGGTGGTCATCAGGCCGTCTCCGGAGTGCCGACGAGTGCTTGCAGATGCTCGACCAGGGTGATCAGCACCTTCTTGCTGGAGTCCCGGGAGCGGGCGTCGCAGTCGATCAGCGGGATATGCGGATCGAGGTCCAGCGCGTCCCGGATCCGCTCCGCCTCGTGCGGCGGTCCGCCGAAGTCGTTACGGGCCACGATGAACGGCGTCCCGTGGTGCTCCAGCCGGTCGATCGCGTACCAGGAGTCCGCCAGCCTGCGGTCGTCGACCAGGACGACCGCGCCCAGCGTGCCGCTGAAGAGCCGGTCCCACAGGAACCAGAACCGCTCCTGGCCGGGGGCGCCGAAGAGATAGAGCACCGTACGGTCGTCCAGGCTGATCCGGCCGAAGTCGAAGGCGACCGTGGTCGCCGACTTGTTCGGGACCGCCCGCAGATCGTCGATGTCCCGCCCGGCCAGCGTCATGGTCTCCTCGGTGTTCAGCGGACGGATGTCGCTGACCGAGCGGACCATGGTGGTCTTGCCGACCCCGAAGCCGCCGACGATGACGATCTTCAGTCCGTTGTCGGCGGTCCGGCGCAGGGGCGTACGGGACGCCGGGCGCGGCTCGGCGAGGTCAGAGTTCGCGGAGTCCAACGAGCACCTTCTCCAGGGTCGCGTGGTCGGGAAGCCGCGCCGGCGACGCCAGGGTGCGCGGATGGCGGACGGTGATCCGGCCCGCGTCCAGCAGATCGGAGAGCAGGATCTTGGTGATGCTGACCGGTAACCGCAGCTCGGCCGCGATCTCGACGACCGCGACCGGCAGGGGGCAGAGCCGCAGGATGGCGGCGTGCTCCGACTGCATGCCCCGGGCCGGCTCGCACTCGGCGACCACCAGGGTCACCAGGTCGAAGTCATTGCGGCTGGGGCGGCTCCGGCCGCCGGTCAGCGTATAGAGACGGTCCGGGTTCTCGTCCCGGGCGGCGCGGACCATCCGGATCAATCCACGGGGGCGGGATCGGCGGACCGGGGCGGGGCGCTCAGGTGCTCGCCCAACTGCTCGACCAGCTCCAGCATGTTGTGGCCGACGAGTCCGGCGTCGGCGTCCTCGGCGGCGACCACGGCGACATGGCTGCCCGCGCCGGCCTCGGCGATGAAGAGGATGCCGCCGTAGAACTCGGTCATCGACTGGCGTACGCCGCCGGAGCCGTCGCCGAACTCCACGGACGCGCCGTGGGAGAGGCTCTGGATCCCGGCGGAGATCGCGGAGAGCTGGTCGGCCCGGTCGGCGGAGAGCTCGGCGGTATGGCAGAGCTTCAGGCCGTCCCGGGAGAGCACCAGGGCGTGCCGGGTGCCGGGGGTGCGCTCCAGCAGACCTTCCAGCAGCCAGCCGAGGCCAGCCGCGCCGGTGGCGGATACGGTCATCGGTCGTCCTCCGAAAGGGGAGTCGCGGGGGTTGTGGTCGTGGTGGTGCCGGGGCCGGAGTCCGGCGTACGGCCGGTGACGGCCCGGCGGAAGGCGCCGAAGCGGGCTCCGGCTCCGGCGGACTGCGGCCGGGCGCTCGTACCGCCGGAACCGGACTCGGCCGGGGCGGCGGAGCTGGGCAGTCCTTCGGGGTGGGTGGCCGCCAGGGTCCGGCCGCGCCGCCGCTTGGGCAGGTCGGCGGCCGGCCGCGACCGTTCGCCCGGCGTCTTCGCCGGGTCCGGTACGGATACGGGCTCGGGCGCCGGGGCGGCGGCCGGGGCCGGGGCGACGGCCGCCCGGCGGGCGGTGCGCCGCAGGGCGACCGGTACCTGGGGCTCGTCGGGGCGGCTGCGGGTGATCAGCTCCTGGGGGATCATCACGACCACCCCGGTGCCGCCGATGGCCGACGGGCGGAACGAGACCGTCAGTCCGTGCTTCTTCGCCAGCCGCCCGACCACGGCCAGGCCGAGCCTGGTGCCGGTGAGGGTGGAGAGGTCGCCGGAGTTCCCGGTGACCGCCCGCTCGGCCCGGCGCAGCGCCGTCTCGCCCATCACCAGACCGCTGTCCTCGATGGTGATCACGGCCCCGGCCGGGACCTCGGCGACATAGCCGTGGACGTCGGTGGTGGGGGGCGAGAAGTTGCAGGCGTTGTCCAGGAGTTCGGCGAGCAGATGCATCACGCCCTCGGCCGCGTGGCCCGCGACAGCGATGTCGGCGACCGAACGGAGGCGGACCCGCTGATAGCCCGCGATCCGGCCCATGGCCCCGCGCAGGATCGATTCCATCGGGATCGGCTTGGCCCAGCGGCGCCCGGAGCGGGCCCCGCTGAGGACGGCGATGGAGTCGGCGAGCCGCCCGGCCTGGGCGGTGCGGTGGTCGAGGTGGAGCAGATCGGCGAGGACGTCCTCGTCGTCGTGGAGATGCTCCATCTCGCGGAGGTCGGCGAGCATGCCGGTGGTCATGGCCTGCATCCGCCCGGCCGCGTTGGCACAGGCGGCCATCGCGGCGGCCCGGCGCTTCTCACCGAGCCCGGCGTCCGAGACGGCGGCGGCCCGGAGCCGCTCGGCGCGCTCCGCCTCGTCCGCGATCTGCCGCATCACCCGCTGGTAGGCGAGGTGTTCGGGGGCGGGTACGGCCGCGAGTGCCGAGCCCGGTCTCCCGCCCTGCCGGATCGCGGTCATCAGCGCCGGTACCGACTGGTCGGCGAACCGGTCGGCGGCGGTCGCGAGATCGGCCGCGCGGGCCCGTGCGCGACGGGCCTGTGACCTGTACACGAGCGCCGCCGCGACTGCGGCGAGTAAAAGGGCGGCGACTGCGGCGACGCCGAACACGGCCATCAACTGCTCCTCGTGCACAGCAGACGTGTGCGAAGTGGTCAACTCCGGGGACCCTATAGAACACTTGACGGGTTCACCACCGGCACCGGTGGGCAAAGTCCTTCACCGGCGGTCCGGAAAAGGCGACACGCGGGCGGTCCACGGAAAATTTCGGCCAACTTTGGTGGCGGCGGCCGGGAGTGTGGCTCGGCGCCGCCCGGTCCCGGGGCGGGAGGGCGCCCTCCGGCCGACGGTTACCGGCCGCAGCGCAGGACCGGTGCGTACGGGGGCGCCCGGACGGGGCCGCGCGCGGGGCGCGGGGGCGTACGGCTGGAGGGGGCGCCGGGTCCGGAGGCGTACGGCCGGAGGGTACGGGGTCCGGGGTTCAGGGCCGGAGGGGGCGTACGGCCGGAGGCTCCGGAGGCGTACGGGCTCACGCAGGGCGCGGGGCGGACACGCGGCGCGGGGCGGCGAACGAACGGCGCGGGCCCGGGGGCGCGCGCCGTCGTCCGACATGTCCTTACGGGCCCTGGGTACGGCTACGGCCCGTCATCCGGGTATCAGCAGTACTGGGCCTCCTTGCCGATCGAGCGGTACATGCAGTCGGAGTTCTCCAGGAGCTGGAGTACGGCGTCCCGGTTGCGGCTGGTCTCCCGTTCGATCACCTCGTCCGGCGGATAGAAGCCGCCGCCCGAAGCGCTGCGCGGGAAGAGCTCGAAGGTGTAGCCGAAGATCTTCTGGTTGCCCCAGAGCCAGTCGTCGATCGATCCGTCGGTGATGTACAGATCGCTGGACTGCTGCGGGGTGTAGCCGTTGCTGGCGGCCATCTTCTGGCCGACCGCCGCGAAGGCGTTCCGGTCGTCCTGGGTCATCCCGGCGGCGGTGTCGGAGTAGGTGTAGCCGTACGGCCAGAGCACCAGCTCGCTGTAGGTGTGGAAGTCGATTCCGGTCCTGATCTGCTGTTTGCCGCCGACGACCCGGCCGCGGACGAAGTCGGCGACGACCTTCACCTCGGGCGCGGACTCGGCGGCCCGGCCCCGGTAGGTCTCGGAGCCGGGGCTGGTGGAGGAGCCGCCGCAGCAGCCCCACCGGTAGTTCCAGTTCCGGTTGAGGTCGGTACCGACGGCCGTGGAGCCGGTGTTGGGCTGCCGGTTCTTGCGCCAGCTGCGGTAGGAGCCGGTGGCGATGTCGTACTCGCTGCCGTCCGGGTTGATGCTGGGGATGATCCAGATCTCCCGGCCGTTGACCGCGTTGGTGATCCGCGCGTCGGTGCCGTAGTCCTCGCCCAGCTCCCGCAGCAGATAGAGGGCCATCTCCACGGTCAGATGCTCGCGGGCGTGCTGCTGCGAGGTGAAGAGCACCTCGGGCTCGTTCTCGTCGGTGGCGACGTTGTCGCTGACCTTGACGGCGATGATGTCCCGGCCCTGGTGGGTCCGGCCGATCACCCGCTTGTTCATGATGTTCGGATGGGCCGCGATCCGCTGGTCGATCGCCGCGTTCATCTCCGCGTAATTGTGGAAGCGGGAGTCGGCGGGCGGGAAGTCGAGCGGCCGGACGTCGGTTCCGGCGGCGGTACGGGCCGGGGGCCCGGGCAGGGCCGTGAGCCGGTAGCCGAGCGCCTTGAGCTTCTTGGCCTGGGCCGGGTCGGCGCTGACGACGACCGCGCGGGCGTCGACCTCGTCGATCGCGACGCCGGTCGCGGCCAGGGCGGTCCGCTGGGCGGCGCCGACGACGCCGTCGACCTGGTACTGGGTGATCCGTTCGGCGGCCGCCGAGGCCGCCGCCGTCCGCCGGGTCCCTGGGTCGGGCGCGGCGTCGGACTGGACCGCGTTGGCGGTGAGCGGGGCCATGAGGGCGATCGCCAGCAGGCCGGTGATCGCCGCCGTTCGTCTGCCCCGGCCGCTGCCGCGGATGCGTAGGCGCATTGCTGTCTCCTGAGGGATGGGGGTGGAACAGGTATGCGACGCGGATGGATGGTGCCGTGTGGGCACACATCGTGGGGCCATGACATGGACTGGTCAAGATGGCGTCGGGGGTGCGGGCGGTGCGCACGCCGGTGCGGCGCCGGATACGCCCCCGTCGGCGGGGCGGTCCGGGGAGGGCGGCGGGCGGCCGGGGGGACCGGAAAAGCGCGACAGCGCCACCGGGACAGGTCGGTGGCGCTGCCGCTGGTGTCGTACGACCTCGGCGTGGGGGTGAACGGTACGTACGACTGGCCTTGTGGTCCGGCGGATCCGGACGGGGGCCGGGCCGTCCGGCGGCGTGCCGCCCCGGGTGGGGGGCCCGCCGCCGGGCGGGTTACGGAAGGCCGCGGACGTGCGGTCCCACCACGTTGGACCAGGCGTTGCCCGAGTGGGCGTCCCAGTTGATGGACCAGGTCATCGCGCCCCGCAGGGCCGGGTAGGTCTGGGCCGGGCGGAACGTGCCGCAGTTGGTGCCGCGGGCCAGGCAGTCCAGCGCCGCGGTCACCGTGGACGGGGAGACGTAGCCGCCGCCCGCGCCGCGCGGCGACGCCGGGACCCCGATACCGATCTGCGACGGGTCGAGGCCGCCCTGGAGCTGGATGCAGGTGAGCGCCGTCAGGAAGTCGACGGAGCCCTGGGAGTAGACCTTGCCGTCGCAGCCGAGCATGGCGCCGCTGTTGTAGTACTGGGTGTTGACGACCGTGAGGATGTCCTTGACCGCCAGCGCCAGCTTGAAGTACTCGGTGCCGGTCGACTGCATGTCGAGGGTCTGCGGGGCCATCGTCAGGACCATCCGGGGCCCCGCCTTGGCGGAGAGCTGGCGCAGGGCCTTGGTGAGGTAGGTCGAGTTGATGCCGTGTTCGAGGTCGACGTCGACGCCGTTGAAGCCGTACTCCTGCATCAGCGCGTAGGCGCTGTTGGCGAAGGCGGTCGCGGAGGCGTCGCTGTTGATGGTGACGTTCCCGATCTCACCGCCGACGGAGATGATGACCGACTTGCCCGCGGCCCGCTTGGCGGCGATGTCCGACTTGAACTCGGCGACGTTGGCGTAGCCGAGCGCCGGGCTGAGGTTGAACGTCAGCTCACCGGGTGTGGTGGTGGCGTCGGCGAAGGCGACGGCGATGATGTCGTAGTTCGGGCTGACGTCGCGCAGCTTCTGGACGGTCGCGCCGTTGTTGAAGTTCTGCCAGTAGCCGGTCACCGCGTGCCGGGGCACGGTCGGGTTGGTGTCCTCGATCCGGGTGCGGACCGTGATCGGCGGGGTGGAGGCGGCGGACTCGCCCGCGGCGTTGGCCGCCGAGACGGCGAACTGGTAGCTGGTGTCCGGGGTCAGTCCGGTGACGGTCGCCGACGTGGCGCTGGTCGACTGGACCTTCGCCCCGTTCCGGTAGACGTGGTACTGGGTGGCACCGGCGGACGCGGTCCAGTTCAGCGGGACCGTGGTGGCCGTCGGGGTGCCCGCGGCGAGCCCGGTCGGGACCGGCGGGACGACCGGCGGCTCCTCGCCGCCGCCTCCGCCGTCCGGGCCGAAGACGCTGACGTCGTCGACGAAGTAGGCGGACTGGCCGTACCAGCCGTGGGTGTAGACCGTCACCGAGGTGGTGGAGGCACCGGTACGGAAGCTGGTGGAGAGCTGGCTCCAGCCGGTGCCGCCGGGCGACCAGGTGGAGACGTCGGTGGTCCCGGTGCCGGAGGCGCCGAGATAGACGAAGCTGCCCTGGACATGGGCGCTCAGGGTGTAGCTGGAGTTGGGCTTGACCGCGACGGTCTGGCTGCACCGGGCGATGTCGCTGCCCGCCGGGGTGCCCTTGAGGGCGGCGGCGCCGGTCCGGACCGGGGTCGAGGTGGTCGCGCCGTTCCCGCCGGTGCAGGTCCAGTTGGCGAGCCCGGTCTCGAAGCCGGGGTTCTTGGCGTTGTTGATGTCCGCGGCCTGGGCCGGGCCGGCGGTTCCGAGCACGGTGAGACCGGCGCCTACGGCGAGCGCCAGGGCTCCGCCGAGCCATCTCCGCGGACGTCTGTCGAATACCACGTACTGCCTCCGAAGTGTGGGGGTGGAGGTACTGGGACGAGGTGGGTGTGGGGGGTGGGGGGATCCGGGAGGACCGGACCGACGACAGGAAGGAGCAGGAGAGAACAGAAAACAACGAGAAACACAGGGGTGGAACGGGGGAGAACCGCGTGAGTCCGCCGTTCGTTCCCTGAGCCACCGCTTGGCGTAAAACTGGTCCAGACCAATGGGGTTGTCAAGACCTCCGTCAGCGATTCGCGGTCCCGGCCCTCCCCGGGCGGGCCGCCGCCGACCGGCCCGCGACCGGGTTCGGCGGGGGCGATTTTCGGTCGATTCCCCGGTGGGTACGGAAGATTCGGGCCCCCCGGCCCTTGCGCCGGGCGTTCCGGGGGTATCGGGTGGGGTTCCGGGCGGATCACGGGTGACGGCTCCGGGGATACGACGGCCTTCACGGGGGTATGTACGGCTCTGGCCTGAGCGGAGCGTGTGCGGGACGGGGCGGTGAGTTCCGGCGGGGTGTTCTCCGGCCGCCACCTCGTGGCTAAAGTGCTGAGGCAGGAGCAGCAGGCAGTACGGAACCGCGGTCACGGACCCCCGTGGGCCGTTGTCGAAACGGGGAACCAGCGTGCCGACCGCAATAGCTGTCACCAGCGCAGATCTGGTGCTACCGCCGATGGATCCGCATACCCCCACGGCGGCGGCGCTGCCGTCCCCCGGCGACGCCCCGCTGGAAGACGCCCTGCGGACGGCCGGATTGCTGCTGGAGCAGTACGGACATCTCGTCGTGCCCTACCCGGCGTCCGTTCCGGTCGCCCACGAACGACGGCTGCACACCGTGCGCTCCATGCTGGAGAGCCCCCGGATCGCCCTGCTCAAGCTGGAACTCCCGCCGCTGGGAGTCGCCGTGATCACCCGCCAGCTCCGGCAGCTCTCGATCTGCGACCTCGGCCCCGGAGTCGTCGCCTCCGCCGCCCGGCTGCTCTCCCACTACGTCTACAGCGGGGCGCTGCTGCACTCGGTGGCCCGGCTCGACCGGGTCCCGGTGGGCCTGAAGTCGCACGCCAAGTCCTGGTTGCCCGGGGCCCAGTTCGCCGTACTGGCCAACCCCCAGCCCGAGCTGATCAGGATCGGTACGGCCGACCGTACGGGCCCACCGCTCACCGGCCCGGACTTCGCCACCCGGATGGTGATCGCCAAGGGGCAGGCCCAGCCGGACTGGGTCACCGGCACACTCGCCCCCGCCTGGCAGAGCCAGGCCGTGGACGAGGTCCCCCTGCCCGCCGACTCGCCCGGCTGGTGGGGCACGGCCAAGCTGGTGGAGTTCGCCGCCTTCCTGCCCGATATCTCGATCCTCTACCAGCTCGTCTCCTCCGTCCGCCGGTCCAAGTGCGTCTGGTGCGGGATCGAACTCATCGGCGACCTCTGTGGATTCTGTTCGGCGCCCGCCGCCCCGGCGGGGCAGGGCCACCAGCTCGAACCGGGTGGCCCGCGGAACTCCGGTGTCCTGGGCCATGGAACCCCCGCAGGCTGACCACGCCCGCCCGGCCGGGGCAGGACCGACCACGAGCGGAACCGCCGGGCCCCGGGGAGGGCCCGGGGGAGGACCGCCGTACGCCGTACGCCGCCCCGGGCTTCCGTACGCCGTACGCGGCTCCCGGCTCGCGTACGCGGTACGTCGCTTCGGGCCTCCGGGTGGCGCCTCCCGGCCGGGGCTTTCGCGCGCCGTACGAGGCCTGGGGCTCTCGCGCGCCGTACGCCGCGCCCGCACCGGCCCCTGCCCGCGCGTTCCGCACACCCCGCGCTCACCGCACACCTCGCGCTCACCGCACACCTCGCGCTCCGCGCACTTCCGGCACTGCTCGCGCTCCGCCCTCCCGTCGTCCCTTCCGTTTCCGCGAACGAGGTTCCCCAGCTCATGAATTCACGCCAACGCCGAGGCGTCATCCTGCTCACGATCTCGGTCCTCTGCGCCCTCGCCGCCTTCTTCGGCGTGATCACCGTGATCGGCGACGTGAATTCCAAGGTCGGCCCCGAGGTCACCGCGTACCGGCTGAAATCCGATATCGCGCCCTACACCGCCCTGCGCGCCGACCAGTTCGAGAAGACCGCCATCCCCGAGCGCTGGCTCTCCGACAGCGCCGTCACCGATCTCGCCCATATCCAGGGCCGGATAGCGGTCACCAAGCTCCGCAAGGGGTCCCTCCTCCAGGAGGACATGATCGTCAAGCGCCCGGCGCTGGCCGCGGGGGAGCAGGAGATCGCCATCATGATCGACGCCGCGACCGGGGTCGCCGGGAAGATCGCCCCCGGTGACCTGGTGAATATCTTCGCCACCTTCGAGGGGCGGCGGGAGAGCGACCCCGACGAGTCCCGGATCATCGTCTCCAAGGCCCGGGTGATCGACGTCGGCACCCTCACCCCCATCGGCGCCAAGCGCGACGAACGCCGGGACGCCGCCCGAGAGGCCGTCCCCATCACCTTCGCCCTGAACACCGCCGACGCCCAGCGCGTCGCCTACGCGGAGTCCTTCGCCGAGAACGTCCGGCTCGCCCTCCTCTCCAAGGGCAGCCCCGGCGCGCTGAAGCCCGGCGAGAGCACGTACACCCTCGACGAAGACAAGAGCAGGTGAGTGCCGGATGACCACACGCATCCTCCCGGCCGTGGGGGACCCGGAGGCGGCCCGGTCGGTCACCACCCTGCTCGGCCAATTGCCCGACGCCGAGCCACTGCCGCCGGTCGGCGACTCCACATCGCTGCTCGACCTGCTGGCCCGGCTCGCCGCCGAATCCCTCGACGAACTCCCCGAGGTCGTCCTGGTCCACGAGCGGATCGGCCCGGTCCCGGCGCTGGAGGTGGTCCGGGACGTCGCCCTCCGCTTCCCCGCCGTCGGGGTCGTCCTGGTCACCGTGGACGCCGGACCCGGGCTCTACTCGGCCGCGATGGACTCCGGCGCCCGCGGCCTGATCGGGCTGCCGCTGTCGTACGAGGAACTGGCCCAGCGGGTGCAGTCGGCCGCGGCCTGGTCCACCG
Source organism: Streptomyces sp. NPDC006798 (assembly GCF_040635975.1). Classification (NCBI taxonomy): domain Bacteria; kingdom Bacillati; phylum Actinomycetota; class Actinomycetes; order Kitasatosporales; family Streptomycetaceae; genus Streptomyces; species Streptomyces sp. NPDC006798. Next base: position 27,751 of record NZ_JBEYIS010000045.1, on the reverse strand, counting down.
GTGTCCGCCGCCACCTCGGGCACGCCGGGGAGCTGGTCGCCGGATCCGGCGGGACCGTCGTCACCGTCAGCGGCGCCAAGGGCGGGGTGGGGACGACGGTCACGGCCGTCCAGCTCGCCCTCGCCGCCCGCGCCTCGGGCCGGACGGTCGCCCTGGTCGACCTCGATCTCCAGGCCGGGGACGTGGCGTCCTATCTCGACGTCCAGTTCCGGCGCTCCGTCGCCGACCTGGCCCAGATCTCCGACATCTCGCCCCGGGTCCTCCAGGACGCCCTCTTCGCCCACCCCACCGGTGTCGGGCTGCTGCTCGCCCCCGCCGAGGGCGAACGCGGCGAGGACGTCGGCGACCGGGCCGTACGCCAGATCGTCAGCGCCCTGCGCGGCCGCCACGAGGTGGTGATCGTTGACTGCGGCACCCTGATGACCGGGGGCAACGCGGCGGCGATCGAGATGGCCGATACGACGGTCCTGGTGACCACGCCCGACGTGGTCGCGGTCCGGGCCGCCAAACGCATGGTCCGGATGTGGGACCGGCTCCAGATCCGCAAGGCGGAGGAGACCGTGACCGTCGTCAACCGGCACACCCGCTCCACCGAGATCCAGCCACCGCTGATCGAACGGATCACCGGCACGAAGGTCGCCCGCGCGACGGTCCCGGCGGGGTTCAAGGAGCTTCAGCCGGTGATCGACGCGGGCCGGATGCAGGACCTGGAGGCCAAGTCGGCGGTGAAGCAGGCGCTGTGGTCGCTCGCCGGGGAACTCGGCCTGGTCCGCGTCCCGGAGGAGGCCGGGGCGGCGAAGACCGGCCGGTTCCGGGGCGACCGCGGCTCCCTCGGCCTCCGCCGGGGGCGGTCCCGGTGACGGTGGTACGGGCCCGGGCCCGCAGCCGTACCGCCCGTGTCGTACTCGGGGCGCCCCGGGGTGCCGTCGGCGGTACGAGCCCGGGGGGCGTGCGGTGAGGGGCCGAGGCCGGGCCGCCCTTCGCCTCGTACGGCGCCGGACCGGGACCGTGCAACGGCGGTACGACGACCGGGGCCAGGCCGCGATCGAGTTCACCGGCACCGTCCCGGTGATCCTGCTGACCATCGGCCTGCTCTGGCAGGCGGCCCTCACCGGCTACACCTTCTCCCTCGCCGGGAACGCGGCCGACGAGGCCGCCCGGGCGGGCGCGGTCGGCGGCGGCGGCGCCTGCGACGCGGCGGCCCGCCGGACGCTCTCCGGCTCCTGGCGGGCCGCCGATGTCGACTGCCGCTCCGACGGGGAGCTGTACCGGGCCAGGGTGGAGCTGCGGGTCCCCGCGTTCTTCCCCGGCGGGGGCGATATCGGCCTCACCCTCACCGGCGAGGGCGCGGCGCTCGACGAGAGGGCCGGTGAACGATGACGGCGGGACGCGTACGACGGCCGCCGGGGGCGCCGACACCGGGCCCGGTCCGTCCGAGGGCCGGGGCCCGGTCCGTACCCGACTGTTCCCCGGCCGGTCCCGGCGCACCGGCCCGACGGGGGCGGACGGCGCCCGGGGCCGCTTCCCCGCATGCCGCCGCGGCCGACCGCGAGGTGGCGGCCGGGCACCGGGCCGTATCAGGCCGCAGGGCGTACGGCGAAGCACTCCGCGCCCGGCCGCTGCGGCGGGTCGCCCCCGCGCGGGGCCGCGACCGTGACCAGGGGCAGGCGGCCGTCGAGTTCGCCGGGGTGGTCGCCCTGCTCCTCTTCGTCGCCCTCGCCGCGATCCAGGTCGGGATCGTCGCCTACACCGCCCAGCAGGCCGGTACCGCCGCCCGGGCCGCCGCCAGGACCGAGGCCACCGAGGACGGCTCCGGCCGGGGCGCGGCGGCCGGGCGGGCGGCGATCAGCGGCTGGCTCGCGGACGGCGCCGACTTCGACCCGGGCCGCTGTGCCGACGAGGACGACGAGATATCCGTGACCGCCGTCGTCGACGTGCCGTCGCTGCTGCCCGGCTTAGACCTCGATCCGGCGGTGAGGACCGTGACCATGCCCTGCGACTGAGCCGACCGACCCGACCGAGTCCTACGGGCCGTACGAGTCCCACAGGCCGTACGGCACTCGCCGCCGCCCCGATCCACCGCACCACCGCATCACCTGGGAGATGACAGACATGAGCCTGCGGGCGCGCATCGGCAGCCCCGAACCGGTCGACGGCCGGGGCGAGGTCGGCCGTCTCGTCGCCGTCTACCGTGCCAAGCTGCTGGAGGAGATCGACCTCGCCGAGATGTCGGCGCTCGCCGCCGGTGACCGCCGGATCCGGCTGGAGCGGGTACTCGGCCACATCATCAGCCGCGAGGGCCCGGTCCTCTCCACCGCCGAACGCGCCCAGCTCATCCGGCGTGTGGTGGACGAGGCCCTGGGGCTCGGCATCCTCGAACCGCTGCTGGAGGACGCCTCGATCAGCGAGATCATGGTGAACGGCCCCGAACAGGTCTATGTCGAACGGTCCGGCCGGCTGGAACTGCTGCCCATGCGGTTCTCCTCCACCGAGCAGCTGATGCAGACCATCGAGCGCATCGTCTCCACCGTCAACCGCCGGGTGGACGAGGCCAATCCGATGGTGGACGCCCGGCTCCCCTCCGGCGAGCGGGTCAATGTCATCATCCCGCCCCTCTCCCTCAGCGGCCCCATCCTCACCATCCGCCGCTTCCCCCGCGCCTTCACCCTGCCCGAGCTGATCGGCGCCGGGTCGCTGGACGAACAGATGACCCTGCTGCTCGCCGGGTTCGTCCGGGCGAAGTTCAATGTGATCGTCTCCGGCGCCACCGGTACCGGCAAGACGACCCTCCTCAACACCCTCTCCGGGCTGATCCCGGAGGGCGAACGCGTCGTCACCATCGAGGACTCCGCCGAACTCCAGCTCCAGCAGAGCCATGTCATCACCCTGGAGAGCCGCCCCCCGAACGTCGAGGGCAAGGGCCGGGTCACCATCCGCGACCTGGTCCGCAACTCCCTGCGGATGCGCCCCGACCGGATCATCGTCGGCGAGGTCCGGGGCGGCGAGACCCTCGACATGCTCCAGGCGATGTCCACCGGCCACGACGGATCCCTCGCCACCGTCCACGCCAACAGCGCCGAGGACGCCCTGATGCGGCTCCAGACCCTGGCCTCCATGTCGGAGGTCGAGATCCCGTTCGCGGCGATCAAGGACCAGATCAACAGCGCCGTGGATGTGATCGTCCAGCTCACCCGGCACGCCGACGGCTCCCGCCGGGTGACGGAGATCGCCGTGGTGGACTCGTACGGCCGCGAGGAGTACCGGATCGTCTCCGTCTGCCGGTTCGACGCCCTGCCGATGTCGGCCGACGGCCGGGTCCACGGCCGGTTTCTCTACCATCCGGTGCCCCGCCGGATCGCCCAGCGGCTGCATCTGCGGAACGAGGTCCTGCCGCTGGTGTTCGGGGTCGCCGAGAGCGACGACCAGCTCGCCGTCCGGGGGACGCGGGCGCTGTGACCACGTACGCCACCACGTATCCGGCCCGCGGTCCGGCGCGCTGCGCCCGTACCGCCGCCAACCACCGGGCTCATTCGCCCGGCCCGGCCCCCGCCCCCGCCCTCGTCCCAGAAGGTTTCCGTCCGCTATGACCACCCCTGTACTCCTCACCCTCTCGGCCGTCCTGCTGGCGGGCGTGTGCGGGGTCCTCGGCGTCCACCACTGGTCCGTCGGCCGGGCCAGGGCGCAGGCGCTCGTCGCCCGGATGTCCCAGTCCGGTCCGCCCGCCGGGGCCGGCGCCCGCCGGCGCCGGTTCCCCGCCGTCGACCGCCGGGTGCGCCGGACCCGCTACGGCCGCCGGCTCGAACGCCGGATCAGAACCACCGGCCTCGACATCACACCCGGCGAGTACGTCGTCGCCACCGCCGCCGTACTCCTCACCGTCTATCTGATCGTCGCCGCCGTCTTCACCCCCTTCTTCGGCGTCCTGGCCGCCTTCGCCGCCCTCTGGGGCACCGAGTCCTTCCTCACCTGGCAGCAGGCGAAACGGACCGAGGCGTTCATCAACCAGCTCCCCGAACTCGCCCGGGTCCTCGCCAACGCCACCCAGGCCGGGCTCGCGCTCCGGACCGCCCTCGCGATGGCCGCCGACGAACTGGACGACCCGGCGGGCGCCGAACTCGGACTCGTCGCCGACCGGCTCGCCGTCGGCCAGAGCCTGGACGACGCCCTCGCCGAACTCGCCGACCGGCTGCCCTCCCGGGAACTCGTCGTCCTCGTCACGACCCTCGTCCTCGCCAACCGGGCGGGCGGCCAGGTCGTCAGCTCCCTGCGCAACCTCACCCAGACGCTGGAGGAGCGGAAGGAGACCCGGCGGGAGGTCACCACCATGCTCTCCCAGATCAAGGTCACCGCCTTCGCCGTCCCGCTGCTCGGCTTCGGCTTCCTGCTGATGATCAACGCCATGACACCGGGCGCGCTGGACGAGATGACCGGCTCGCTCGTGGGCCAGACGGCCACCCTGATCGCCGTCGGCCTCTACACCCTCGGCGGGCTGATGATCCGCCGGATGTCCCGGATCCAGGTCTGAGCGGAAGGAGTGACGACGATGACCGGACTGCTGCTGGCCGCCCTCCTCGCACTGTCGGTTTACGGGATCTTCCACGGGATCCGGATGTACCGCGCCGACGCCAAACTCCCCGGCGACCTCGTCCTGGCGCTGGAGGTCGGCGCCACCCGAACCACCGCCGTCGGCTCCGGTATCGACCGGCTCGGCATGCGGTACGCCCCCGCGGTCCTCGCCGCCATGGGACCCAAACGGGTCGACGCCCTGCGGCGGCGGCTGGACGCGGCGGGCAACCCCGGCGGACTCACCGTCGACCGCTACGCCGCCCGCCGGGCCGTCTACGGCGCCCTCGGCGTCGCCGCCGCCTTCTCGATGCTGCTGCGCGGACAGTTCCTGGTCGCGGCCCTGGCCCTGGTCTTCGGACTGACCTGGACCGATGTGATCATCCGGGCCGCGATCCGCCGCCGCCGCGCCGATATCGAACGCACCCTCCCCGATTTCCTCGACGTCCTCGCCGTCGTCGTCTCCGCCGGACTCGGCTTCCGGCAGGCACTGGAACGGGTCGCGGAGAAGTACAAGGGGCCGTGGGCCGACGAGATCCGGATCACCCTGCGCCAGATGGATATGGGCGTCAGCCGCCGCGACGCCTTCGACCAACTGCGCAGACGTAACGACAGCGAGCAGGTGTCGATGTTCGTCACGGCGCTCCAGCAGGGGGAGGAGCTGGGCGCGCCGATCGTGGAGACCCTGATCCAGATCGCCACCGACATGCGGCGTACGGACGCCCAGAACGCCCGCCGGGACGCCGCCCGGGCCATCCCCAAGGCGACCCTCGTGGTCACCCTGGTCATGCTGCCCGCCACGATGATCCTGATCGTGATGAGCTTCTACTACGGCTCGGGCGTCGACCTCGCCGACGTCCTCGGCGGCTGAGCGCCGTGCACTCGCGACACCGACCGGCGCCGAGGGACACCCGGCGGCCCGGACTCCCCGCCGCACGCGGCGAGTTCGGCCGACCGTCTTCGCTTTCGCAATCGGATGTGGGACATTCGACGGCGGACCCCGGTACGCCCGGCGGGCCGTCCACCGTCACCACCGGGCCGAACGAGCGGGAGGGGGAGCCCGTGACGCCACCAGCTCCCGAACCGGCGCGGGACGAGACGCCGAACACCCGCCGCGACCCCGGACGACTGTTCCCCGCGACCCCGTCGTCGGGGCCCGCCGACACCCCGCCCGGCCCCGGCCGAAATCGGCTGTTAGCTCATCAACTCGCCGCAGCAGAAGGACGTTCGGCCCTTGGCCCCCTTCGCAACGGTTCGGCCACGTCATACAGTGCAGACGACGCTGTCCGTACGTACCGCGAGGAAGCCGTCACGGCGGGTGGTGTCATGGACCGGTACGAGCCGGGCGGGTGTCGTGGCGCCTCCGGCGTCGAAGGGGAAGACGATGGCGAACGACGTGACGCTGAAGGCCCTGGTCAAGACCCGGGTCCACCTCGGGGCCTGGACGGCCGCCAGGACGCAGGCGCTGAAGGAACGGCGGGACCGGGGGCAGGGGGCGGTGGAGTACGTGGGGGTGATCGTGCTGGTCGGCCTGATCATCGCGGCCATCGTCGGAACCGGCGTGCACCGGGACATCGCCACAGGTCTGAGGAACAAGGTCAACGACATTCTCAACAGCGGCGGCGGCAAGTAGCCGAGACCTCGCGGCGGTCGGACGGCGGACCGTATGCCCGGGACGACAGGGGCCAGGCGGCTCCGCTGTACATCACGATGGTGGTCCTGGTCCTGTTCGCCGCCCTCGCGTTCTTCGTGGTCGGGCAGGCGGGCGCCAACCGCAACGGCACCCAGTCCGCGGCGGACGCCGCCGCGCTCGCCGCCGCCCAGGAGTCCCGGGACCGGATCGGGGACGAACTCTGGCAGCCGCCGATCGACGCGGACTTCCTCCGCAGGCTGCTCGAAGGGGACTTCTCGGATGCCTCGGGCGCGCCCTGCGGGGCGGCGACCGGGCTCGCCGGGGCCAACAAGGCCACGGTGGAAAGCTGCGGTGCCCTCACGGACGGCCGCTGGGGGTTCACCGTACGCACCCGCTCGCAGAACCCGGTCGGCGACACCGTCGTCCCCGGCACCGAGAACGACCACGGCGAGGCGCGGGCGACGGCGGTCGTGGAGTCCCGGTGCGACTTCGAACCCGCGCCGAGCCCCGAGCCGCCCCCGTCGCCCGACCCGTCGGTACCGCCGGAGGGCGAACAGCCCCCCGAGGAGGGCGAGGAGCCGCCCGAGGAGCCGCCGCTGGGCGAGCTGCGCTGCGAAGACGGCGATTTCACGATCGACCCCGAACGGCCGGACTCCTTCCCCGAGATGTCCGACCTCCTCGCCGTACGGCTCGCCGAGGACTGACCGTGACCCGAAACGAAGGAACAGCACTGATGAGGACCCGGCACGGAGCAAGGCCCCTGAGCAGAACCGGTACGGCCGCCGCCCTGACGGCGGTCGCCCTGATGTTCTCCCTCACCGCCTGCGGACTCGGCGACTCCGGCGACGGCGACGACAAGGGTTCGGACCCCGCGCCCGCGGGCAGCGCCGAACAGCCGGGACAGCGCGACGACGGCGGAAGTACGGAACGGACGCCGGACGGCACCACCGGCGAGAACGGGGAGACCGAGGGCCCGCTGGCGACCATCACCGGCGCCAACGGCTTCCAGCTCACGTTCCAGCGCGCCGAACGCGACAGCGGGGGCTTCCTCACCGTCTCGGGCATCCTCAAGAACGGCGGCGCCAAGAGCCAGTTCCCGCCGCTCGACTGGAGCGGCAACGAGACCAAGGTCAGCCAGACGGGACCGTCGCTGGCGGGCATGACCCTGGTCGACAAGACCACCAAGAAGCGCTACTACGTGCTGCGGGACACCGACAACAACCCCCTCACCACCACCGGCCTCAGCACCATGCAGCCCGGCCAGAGCCTCGACTTCTTCGCCCAGTACCCGGCGCCGCCCGCGGCCACCAAGTCCGTGGACGTACTGCTGCCGCTGATGCCGACCGCCACGATCGGGCTGTCATGACCGGCCGTACGCGCCCCGGGGCCCGCCGCCCCGCCGCCGCCGCGGTCGCCGCGGTGATCCTGGTGACGGGCGCCCAGCTCTCCGGCGCGACCCCGGCGTCCGCCGACGGGCAACCGCTCGCCCAGGCGCCCGCCGGTACCGCCGACGCCTCCGAACTGCCCCGGATCGACCCCACCGACCCCGGTCTGAAGATGCGGGACGGCGCCACGCTCGCCGCGCCGCGCGTCCTGGACATCGTCTCCATCGTGGAGACCGAGGGCGGCGAGGAGCGACGCGAGGAGACCACCACGTCCCTCACCCTCGCCCTCCAGGCCGAGGTGCTGTTCGGCAAGAACAGCTCGGCGCTCTCCCCGCAGGCGTCCGGCCGGATCGCGGCCATCGTCAACGAGATCCGGAAGAACCGGCCCAACCGGGTCCGGGTCTTCGGCTTCACCGACGACCTCGGCACGTACGAACACGGCCAGAAGCTCTCCACGGAGCGCGCCCAGGCCGTGCACCGGGCGGTCAGCGGACAGCTGAACGACCCGGCCGTCACCTACGAGGTCCGCGGCTACAGCGAGGACTATCCGATCGCCGACAACTCCACCGATGAGGGACGCCAGAAGAACCGCCGGGTCGAGATCACCTTCCCGACGGGCTCCCGCGCCGCGTCCGGCTGACGCGCCGCGCCTGGAGTCCCGGCCCGTGCCCGGCGGCCTGATGTTGTTCGCGGTCTGCGGACCGTGGCCGGCTGGTCTCGCAGTTCCCCGAGCCCCTGGTTGCCCTCCTGATCGCCCTCGGAAAGAGGCAGGCCCCTCTTGATGAGGCGGGCCTCCCTTTTCAGGGGCGGTGCCGGGGAGAGCCTTCAGGGGCGCGGGGAACTGCGCGAACGGCCCACGACCGCGCGCGGTCGCCCGGCAACGCTCGCCCCGCTGGACGGATGGCGTGGTGGGCCTCCCCCCGGAGGGCGGGGGCGCGGGCCGGGTCGACTGTCGTACCGGTCGTACAGGGGGCCGGTCGCGCGCTGTACGCTGCGCCCCGGTCGGGGTCCGCGCGGACCCGCCCCGCCCGGCGGGGAGTTGCCGGCCGTGCGGAGTGAGCGGATCGAGTGGACCGAGGAGCGGACGGGATGGTTCCTGGCCGGGTGGTGAGCGCCGTGACGACAGCCGGGGAGCCGGATCCCGGTCCGCCGCCGCGATACCGGCGGGGTCGCCGGGTCGCGGCGAAGCTGCGACGGCTGGCGATACGGGCCGCCGCCCTGCTGGCGTGTGCCACGGCGGGGCCGCTCGCGGCCCCGGAACCGGCGTCGGCCGCCGCCGGGGCGGCCCAGTCGGGCCGGACGACGGAGACCGCCACCGGAACGGCGCGTACCGCGCCGGCCGCCGCCGGGCCGGTCGAGCCGTACGAGACGGCCCCGGACGCCCGGCCCGTCACCGGCGGTACCGGTGACGACGAAGGGCCCCTGCTGCTGCCGGGTACGTATACCGACACCGTCGCCGTGGGGGAGCGCAAGACGTACCGGGTTCGGCTCGACGGGACGTCCAACGCCTATCTGTCGGCGGTTCTCGCGCCGCCGCCCGGAACCCGGGTCGCCGAGTCCGACGGTATCCGGATCGGGCTCGTCTCCTCCGGCGGGACGGAGTGCAGCGACAGTACGAACATCACCTTCGACACCCCCGTCGCCCGGCCCGTCGCCGACTACGCGACCCGGCGGATCGGACCGGGCCGGGAGTGCCAGAAGGCGGGCGAGTACCGGTACACGGTCGAGTCCGTGGGCGACGCCCGCGACTGGCCCGTGGAGATCCGGTTCATGCTGGAGCCCGGACTGCGCGCGGGCGCGGAGTTCCCGGCGGACACCGGTGACTCGTATCCGACCAGTGCGCCCGGGATGCCGTCGGGCGCGCCCCGGGACGTCGAGGGCGGTACGGGCTTCAACGACGCGCCCGCCACCGGCCAGGGCGCCTGGCGGGACGAACTCCGCCCCGGGGAGAGCCGGTTCTACCGGGTCCCGGTCGACTGGGGGCAGCAGCTCTTCCTCGACGCGGCGCTCTCCGGCCGGGGCCCCGGCGACGATCTGCGGATGACGGTCTTCAACACCGCCCGCGGCTATGTCGAGAGCGCCGACGCGGCGGGCCGGGACGGCACGGTCGCCCTCGGTACGGTGCCCGCGGCGTTCCGGAACCGTACCGCCAGCAGCAACGAGATCGGCGCGATGCGCTTCTCCGGCTGGTACTTCGTCCGGGTCACCCGGGAGTCGGCGGGCGACGGCGGGCAGGACGCGGGGGACGGCGCGGCACCGCTCACCCTGAAGGTGGCCGTGACGGGGCAGCCGGTCGGGGCGCCGCCGTACGCGGCCGACCCCCTCGCCGCGGGCTTCGGTATCACCGACGCCGACCGCGAGGCCGCCCGGGAGGGGCTGACCGGCGGGGAGTCCGACCGCCGGGCGACGATGCGGATGATCGCCCTGACCGGGTTCGGCACCGGTACGGCCCTGCTCCTCGGCCTGGTCGGCTGGACGGTCCTGCTCCGCCGCAGACTCGCCCGTACGCCCCCGCCGCCCTGGGACCCGGCGGCGTCCTGACGCCCCCGCGGCGGAGCCGTACCGCCGTCACCCGTATTCCCGGTGTCACGGACCCGGCTCCACCCGCAGCCGTACGCCCGGCCGGATGCCCCAGGCCGCCATCGCCCCGGCCTCCGCCTCCAGGACGTGCCGGGCGCGGAGGCGGGGGAGCGCCAGCCGGTGCGGGCGCAGGGTGTGCAGGGCCACGACCCGCAGCTCCCGGTCCAGATAGGCCACGTCGACGGCGAACCGCATCCCCAGGGTGTGGACCGCGTTGCAGGGGGTCAGCAGCAGGGCGCCGGTGATCCCGTCGCGGCCGAGCAGGCCCCGGCGGCGGGTGCCGTACGACGCCGCGATCTCCACCGGGATCACCACCCCGCTCCCGTCGTCCCATCCGCCGTCGCCGTTCGTGAGCCGCAAGGTGCCCGTACCGCACCGCCACCGCCGTCCTCGCCCCATGACCGACGACCCTAGAACCTTCCGCGGGACCTGTCGTACGCCGTGAACCGGACGCTTCCGTACCGGCCTTTGGGACATACGGGCAACGGCCAGGCCCAGGCCCGTCGCGGCGGCCTACGCTCTGAGCCGTGTACGTCACGCTGATCGCCGTCGCCGCCCTCTGGGGCGCGGGTAGCGGCCTGCTGGTGCCCCGGGCCGTGTACCGGCTCGCCGTCGAGCCGGACGAGGCGTGGCGCGACGCCTGCCCCGACGGGCATCCCCTCACCGGCCCGGCGGGCGGCTGGCTCGGCGGACCGGGCTGCCGGGCCGAGGGCGCGGCGGGCGGACACGGCACGGTCGTCGGCGTCCGGGGCGCGCACGGCCCCGCCGTCGTCGCCGCGGGCGTCTGCGCGCTGCTCGCCGCCGCCACCGGGCCCCGGCCCGAACTCGCCGTCTGGCTGCTGCTGGTGCCGTTCGCCACGGTGCTGGCACAGGTCGACATCCGGGTCCACCGGCTGCCCGACCAGCTCACCCTGCCGCTGGCCGCCGGGGCGGCCGGACTACTGGGCGCCGTCGCGCCGCTGCCCGGTGCCGCGGGTTCCTGGGCGACGGCGCTGCTCGGCGGGGCCGCCCTGGGCGCCGGGTACTTCGTCCTCTTCCTGCTGCATCCCGGCGGGCTGGGCTTCGGCGATGTGAAGCTGGCGCTCGGGCTCGGGGTCGTACTCGGCTGGTACGGCTGGTCGGTGCTGCTGGCGGGCGCCTTCGCCGGATTCCTGTTCGGATCGGTGTACGGGCTGGGGCTGATGGCGCGGGGCCGCGCGGGCCGCCGGGACGCCATCCCCTTCGGCCCGTTCATGATCGTGGGCGCGTTCACGGGTGTGGTCGCCGGAGCCCTCGCCGTACCGGCCTGACCCGCCGCCGTTCCGGCTCCCGCCGGTCCCGTCCGACACACACCCCGAATACCCCCGGAGCTGAACGGACCGGCCACGACCCCCGTCTAGCATCCGAATGTATGCGGACATTCTCTGACAACCCGGTAGTACGGCGCGGGGCGCGGCGCCCTTCCGGCGGCCCCCCGGTACCCACCGCCGCACCACCGCCGCACCCCGGTTCCCGGCTCGCGCCCCGGCTCCCCGCCGCTCTGCTCCCCTGGGCCTGGGCCGCCGTGTTCCTCGCGCTCTACGCCACCCTGTCCGTACGCCGTCATCTGCTGCTCCGGACCACCGGCTACGACCTCGGCATCTTCGAGCAGGCCGTCCGCGCCTACGCCCGGTTCCAGCCCCCCGTGGTGCCCCTGCGCGGCGAGGGCTTCAACCTCCTCGGCGACCACTTCCACCCGGCGATCGCCGTCCTCGCGCCCCTCTACCGGCTCTGGCCGTCCCCGCTCGCCCTGCTCACCGCGCAGGCCGCGCTGATCGCCGTCGCCGTCGTCCCGCTGGCCGGCTGGGCGCTGGAGACACTCGGCCGCCGCGCCGCCCATGCCGTCGCCCTGGTCTACGGCCTCAGTTGGGGCGTCGCGTCCGCCGTCGCCTTCGACTTCCACGAGGTGGCGCTCGCGGTACCACTCGTCTCGTACGCCGTCGTGGCCCTCGGCCGCCGCCGCTGGCGGGCCGCCGTGCTCTGGGCCGCGCCCCTGGTCCTGATCAAGGAGGACCTGGGGCTGACCGTCGCCGCCGTCGGCGCGTACATCGCCTGGAAGGGACCCCGGCGGCTCGGACTCCTCACCGCCGTCGCCGGACTCGCCGCCTCCGCCGTGGAGATCGAACTGCTGCTGCCCGCCTTCAACCCGGCGGGCGGCTACGCCCACGGCGGCAACCTCCCCGACGACGCCCGGACGTCCCTGCTGACGACCATCGCCCTCGCCCCGCTCGACGCGCTCCGCCCCGACGTCAAGGCGGCCACCCTCGTCCTGGTCTTCGCGCCCTCCGCGCTGCTCGCCCTGCGCTCCCCGCTGGCCCTGCTGGCGGTGCCCACCCTGGCCTGGCGGATGCTCTCCGCGAACGGCTTCCACTGGGGCACGTCCTTCCACTACAGCGTCGTCCTGATGCCGGTCGTCACCGCCGGACTGATCGACGCGCTGCGCCACTGGCGTACGGCCCCGGCCGCGACTCCGGCCGCGACTCCGGCCCCGGAGCCGGCCCCGGCCGCGGGCCGTCCGCCCGCCGCCCGCCATGTCCGGGCGTCCCTGGCCACGGCGCTCGCCGTGACCGCGGTGATACTGCCGAGCTTCCCCCTCGCCCTGCTCGCCCAGCGGGCCACCTGGCGCACCACCGAGCACGTCGAGGCGGCCGGGGAACTCCTCGCCCGGATCCCGGACGGGGCCACGGTCGCCGCGAGCAACCGGCTCGTGCCCCAGCTCACGGCCCGGACCGAGGTCGTCCTCTTCCCCGCCTTCCCGGTGGGTTCCCGGCTCTACGAGTACCACCGCGCGACCCTGCCGAGGCCCACCGCCGAGTGGATCGTCCACGACCGCCGGGCCCCGCACGCCTGGCCGTACCGCGCGGGCCACTGGCCCTATCCGCCCGAGCAGCAACTCGCCGAACTGGACCGGGCCCGGCTCGTCCACGGCTATCGCGAGGTCGCCGAACGCGACGGCATCACCCTGCTCAGGCTCGGCCCGCCCCGGGTCCCCGGCGCCCACGGCTGACCAACGCCCGGGGGGAAATACCCCGGGCCCCGGGATTGTTCCCCCGGTGGGCCCCGGCGGCCCCGCCCGATCCCGGACCGTACGAGGAGTCAGTTGCCCATGGCCGTCCGCAAACCGATCTACGACTGTGGGCTCGACGCGGCCGTCGACGTGGTCGACGGCAAATGGAAGCCGCTGATCCTCTGGGTGCTGGACGCCGAAGGACCGGTGCGGTTCGGCGCGATGCGGCGGGCGCTCACCGGAGTGAGCGAGAAAGTGCTGATCCAGCAACTGCGGGAGCTGGAAGCGGATGGAGTCGTCCACCGCGAGGTCTATCCGGAGGTACCGCCCCGGGTGGAGTACTCCCTCACCCCCCTGGGGCAGTCCCTCAACAAGGCCCTGGAGCCGCTGGGGGAGTGGGGCAGGACCTATATGGCCGAGATCGTCGCCAACAAGACCCGCGTGGCGTAGCGGTGCAGCGGTACGGGACCTGACGCCCGCCCCCCGAACCCCGGCCCGCCCCGGCAGCCGCCGCGCCGCCCCGGTGACCGCCGGAACTCCCTCGGAAGCCGATTCGCCGTCAACTCGCCGCCCCTCGGGGGTTCCCCCTTCGGGGGACGCGCCGGACGGCGCCCGAAGGGCCGCCGCGCCGACGCCGTTCGGTGCGAACCCCCCGAAAACCCCGGGAATACGGGGTTCGCGCCCGCGTACGCTCCGCCGTTCGACTCAACCTGACGGCGAAACCCGCCCCCGGCGCCGCGTCAGTGGCGTCCGGCGGCGGGCATCTCGCGTTATGGTGGAAACCCCCCCTCGGGCCGGTCCGTATCCCCCCCCCCACGGACCGGCCCGGTTTCTTTTTCCGGGCCCGGCGGCCGGGGCCCGGCCGATCACGGCCACCGCGGCCGGGCCGTCCGGCCGCCGCGCCCCGGCCGCCGAGCCGCCGGTCGCGTACCGCCCGCACGGAGCCGTCAGCCTCCGGCCCGGCCCCCGGCCGCCGGACCCCGGAGCCGTCAGCCCAGGCCGCGCCCGGCCCAGATGTTCGTCCCCTCGGTGTCCACCGCGAGGGTGTCGATCTCCGCCAGCTCGGCGGCGGTCAGCGGCGCCGCGGCCAGCGCGGCCACGTTCTCCTCCAGCTGGGCCACGCTGGAGGCGCCGATCAGCGCCGAGGTCATCCGCGGATCCCGCAGCACCCAGCTGAGCGCCAGCTGGGCCAGCGACTGGCCGCGGCGGGCCGCGATGTCGTTCAGCCCGTTCAGCCGCCGGACGACGTCGTCCGAGAGCAGCCCCGGGTCGAGCGACTTCCCCTGGGTGGCCCGCGAGCCCTCCGGGATCCCCTTCAGATACTTGCCGGTGAGCAGCCCCTGGGCGAGCGGGACGAAGGCGATACAGCCCATCCCGGCGGTCTCCAGGGTGTCGAGCAGGCCGTCGTTCTCGATCCAGCGGTTGATCATCGAGTAGGACGGCTGGTGGATCAGGGCCGGGACGCCCATCTCCCGGAGCAGCCGGGCGGCCTCGGCGGTCTGCTCCGCGTCGTACGAGGACACGCCCGCGTAGAGCGCCTTGCCCTGGCGCACCGCCGTGGCCAGCGCGCCCATCGTCTCCTCCAGCGGAGTCTCCGGGTCGAAGCGGTGCGAGTAGAAGATGTCGACGTACTCCAGGCCCATCCGCTTCAGGGACGCGTCCAGCGACGAGAGGACGTACTTCCGGGAGCCCCACTCCCCGTACGGCCCCGGATGCATCAAATATCCGGCTTTGGTGGAAATGATTAGTTCGTCCCGGTAGGCCGAGAAGTCCTGGCCGAAGATCTTCCCGAAGTTCAGCTCGGCCGAGCCGGGCGGCGGGCCGTAGTTGTTCGCGAGGTCGAAGTGGGTGACGCCCAGATCGAAGGCGCGCCGCAGGATCGCCCGCTGCGAGTCGAGCGTGCGGTCGTCCCCGAAGTTGTGCCAGAGGCCCAGCGACACGGCGGGCAGCTTCAGCCCGGACCGGCCCGTACGGCGGTACTCCATGGCGTCGTAACGGTCGTCTGCGGCGAGATACGTGGAGGAATCAGTCACGTATCTCTCCTTATCACGGACTTGTGACAGACCGGGTTGGGCCGGGGTGGCCGGTCCGCAGTACTGTGGCGGCTTCAAGGGATTCGCCGCACGGCCCGGACGGTGTACACCGCACGGGTACCGGGTCCGGTGCGCGATCGCCCGTACGGACCCGGGACAGCCCCCTGGTCCCCCATTCGCCCCCGGGTCCGCCGCGCCCAGGACCGGAGCGGGTGAACCCCATCGGACCGAGAGGTGGACTTCTGTGAACTTGCGGGACCTGGTGTACAGGCTCTACGCACGCCGGGTGGAAGGCCGACTCGACCACGCGCAGGTGCCCAAGCACATCGGAGTCATCCTCGACGGCAACCGGCGCTGGGCCCGCGCCTCCGGCGGTACCGCCGAGCAGGGCCACCAGGCCGGTGCCAGCAAGATCCAGGAGTTGCTCGGCTGGTGCGCCGAGACCGATGTCGAGGTCGTCACCCTCTGGATGCTCTCCACCGACAATCTCGACCGGCCCGACAACGAGCTGGTCCCCCTGCTCGGCATCATCGAGCAGTCCGTCCGGGAGATGGCCGCCGACGGCCGCTGGCGGGTCCATCACGTCGGCACCCTCGATCTGCTGCCCGCCAGGACCCAGACCGTACTCAAGGAGGCGGAGCAGGCCACCCTCGGACATACCGGGATACTCGTCAACGTCGCCGTCGGCTACGGCGGCCGGCAGGAGATCGCCGACGCCGTCCGGTCCCTGCTCCAGGAGCACGCCGAGCGGGGCACCGGCATCGAGGAGCTGGCCGAGACCGTCGACATCGACCTGATCTCCGAGCATCTCTACACCCGAGGCCAGCCCGATCCCGATCTGGTCATCCGGACCAGCGGCGAGCAGCGGCTCTCCGGCTTCATGCTCTGGCAGAGCGCCCACTCCGAGTACTACTTCTGCGAGGTCTTCTGGCCGGCCTTCCGGAAGGTCGACTTCCTGCGCGCCCTGCGCGACTACGCGGCCCGCCACCGCCGCTACGGCGGCTGACCGGACCCGCCCGGCCGGGGCCCGGACCGGTTCCGCTTCCCGGCTTCACCCGCTGTTCTCCCACCCGTCGCCGCCCCTCCCGGCATGGCGGCCCCTGATCGAGGGCATATTCCCGGCAGGTCACGGCGTCCGGCCCACGGGCGCCGGATCTCCGTGGGCGGCTCGCGCCGCCCGCCCGGGAGGCCCTTTGCACACGAAGGAACGCACCCTCGGTGCGGACCGGGCGGAGGGCCGGAGCTCGGCCCGTGCACTGCGGCCCGCAGCCCGGCTCTCCCCGCCTGACGGCGGGGCCGGTCCCCCGCCGTCCGTGGCGGGCGGGCCCTGGCCCGCGACGGCACCGGTCCGTCGACCTCTTCCGAGGGGGTACGTCCTTCCGTGGTGAACAGCAGCTCTAAGCGCCGCATGCCCGACCGGCGCACGTACGTTCTCGACACCAGCGTCCTGCTGGCCGACCCCAACGCGCCGACCCGCTTCGACGAGCACGAGGTGGTGCTCCCGATCGTGGTCATCACCGAACTGGAGGCCAAGCGGCACCATCCCGAGCTGGGGTACTTCGCCCGGCAGGCGCTCCGCCTGCTGGACGAGTTCCGCATCCGGCACGGCCGGCTGGACGCCCCGCTTCCGCTCGGCGAACTCGGCGGCACCCTCAGGGTCGAGCTGAACCACTCCGATCCCGGGGTCCTGCCCGCCGGTTTCCGGCTCGGCGACAACGACTCCCGGATCCTGGCGGTGGCGCGGAACCTCCAGGCCGAGGGGTACGACGTCACCGTCGTCTCCAAGGACCTGCCACTGCGGATCAAGGCGTCGTCGGTCGGTCTCCTCGCCGAGGAGTACCGCGCGGAGCTGGCCATCACGGACTCCGGCTGGACCGGAATGGCCGAACTGACCCTCCCCGCCGACCAGGTCGACCTGTTGTACGGAGGTGAGGAGAGCGTCTACGTCCCCGAGGCGGCCGCATTCCCCGTCCACACCGGACTGGTCCTCCAGTCCGACCGGGGCAAGGCGCTCGGCCGGGTCACCGCCGAGGGGAACGTCCGGCTGGTCCGGGGCGACCGGGAGGCGTTCGGCATCCACGGCCGCAGCGCCGAACAGCGGATCGCCCTCGATCTGCTGCTCGACCCCGAGGTCGGCATCGTCTCCCTCGGCGGCCGGGCCGGAACCGGCAAGTCGGCGCTGGCGCTCTGCGCCGGTCTGGAAGCCGTACTGGAGCGGCGGCAGCACCAGAAGGTGATGGTCTTCCGTCCCCTCTACGCGGTCGGCGGCCAGGAACTGGGCTATCTGCCGGGCACCGAGGCCGAGAAGATGAACCCCTGGGCGCAGGCCGTCTTCGACACCCTGTCGGCCGTCGCGGGCCGAGAGGTCATCGAGGAGGTGCTGGAGCGGGGCATGCTGGAGGTCCTGCCCCTCACCCATATCCGGGGCCGGTCGCTCCACGACGCCTTCGTCATCGTCGACGAGGCCCAGTCCCTGGAGCGGAACGTCCTGCTGACGGTGTTGTCCCGGATCGGCGCCGACTCGCGGGTGGTACTCACCCACGACGTGGCCCAGCGGGACAATCTGCGGGTCGGCCGGTACGACGGAGTGGTCGCCGTGGTCGAGAAGCTGAAGGGGCATCCGCTCTTCGCCCATGTCACGCTCACCCGGTCCGAACGCTCCCGGATCGCCGCACTGGTCACCGAGATGCTGGAGGACGGACACCTGTAACACCCGCGATATCCGCGGCACCTGTAAGCCGGTGCGAACCGTGTAGACCGCTGCGGACCAGTTCGGTCCGGTTCGGTTGACTTCGGGTCCTCCCGGACCTCTTGGGGCAACTCGGCCGCTTTACGGCGCCGTTCCGCGCGAGGCGCAAGAGCCTAGCGGGACGGCGCCGTTCCGTATCGGAGTTCGGCCGAAAAACTCGGGGCTTAACCCATGTGAGCTTTCCCACGCAACCGGGAATTGCCTTGCGGTGCCGGGTTCCGGCAGAGTCTTGCTTCCGTCAGGCCCCGCACACGACACTCGCGTACCACCCGTGGTGCCCCGCACCGCGGCCACAACTCCACACCTGCCGTCGTGTGCCGCCCGGAAGCTGCACCGGCCGTTCCCGAAGGGGAGTCGGCCACGGGCCAGCGCCTCCCGTGACCTGTTTCAGTGGAGGCCAGCGCCAGGGGCACGATTCGCCCGCGGGGTCACCTGTGCGGGTGATGCTGGAAGGAAACCGTGTGAGCCGGATCTCGGTCCGGGGATTCGCGGTGGCGTCGGCCACCGCGGTCACCACCGTCGGAGCCGTTGTCGGCGTTGCCTCGGGCAACCCCCAGTCCTCGGACACCGTGGAGACGGCCGCGTCCGACGCGACCACCACTCTCCTCGCGGACGTCCCGGCGGGCGAACAGGTCCAGGTTCAGGCCCTGACGCTGGCCGAGCAGGCGAACGCCCAGTCGGCGATCGCTGAGGCATCGGCCAAGAAGTCGGCCGAGGAGTCCGCCCGCGTCGCCGCCGCCGAAGCCGCCAAGGACAAGAAGGCCGCCGCCGAGGCCAAGGTGAAGAAGGAGCGCGAGGAGGCGAAGAAGCGGGCCGCGCGCAAGGCCGCCGCCGCCCGGGACGCCTCCAGCTTCACCCCCAAGTCCTCGTACTCCATCTCCGAAGTCAAGGACATGGCCCGGCAGATGGTCCCGGCCGGACAGTTCCAGTGCTTCAGCAACATCATCGAGCGCGAGTCCAACTGGAACTATCTCGCGCAGAACCCCTCGTCGGGTGCGTACGGCCTGGTCCAGGCCCTGCCCGGGTCGAAGATGTCGTCGGCCGGTGCCGACTGGCGGACCAACCCGGCCACTCAGATCAAGTGGGGCCTGAAGTACATGGACAGCCGCTACGGCAGCCCCTGCGGCGCCTGGGCCTTCTGGCAGAACAACAAGTGGTACTGACCCGGCCGGGACGGTTCCCCCGGAGCTCCGGACGGACCCCCTGAATCACCGTGGTCGCTCAACTCCGCGGAACCCCTCACCGTCTCTGGGTGAGGGGTTCCGCCATGTTGTTGTAGCGTCAACGGACCCCGGAGTGCCGGGGGATCTCAGGGGGAACATTGGGGGATGTCATGTCACGTCTGCCGGGGTGGCTGGCCGGAGCCGCGGCCGGACTGAGCCGGGCGTCGGAGCTGTTGCGGGAGCGCCGGACGGCGGCGGCCGAGGGGGACGACGGCACCGACGGCACCCAAAGCGCCGACGGCGCGGGCGGGAAGGACCGGGGCGGCCCGGACGCCGGGAAGCCGGACACCGCGACCGCTGATCCGGCCCCCACCGGGACGGACGATGCCGGTACGACGGTCACGGGCACGGCCGTCGTACCGCCGCCGCCCGACTACGCGCCCGCCGTACCGCCCCGCCCGGACCCCACATCGGCCATCCCCTGGGGGATCCGGGTCGCCGCCGAGGCCGGCTGGCGACTGCTGGTACTGGCCGGGGTGTTCTGGGTGCTGATGAAGGTGATCAGCGCCGTCCAGCTGGTGATGATGTCCTTCGTCGCCGCCCTGCTGATCACTGCCCTGCTCCATCCGACCGTCGCCCGGCTGAAGCGCTGGGGCATGCCGCGCGGACTCGCCACCGCCCTGACCGCGATCCTCGGCTTCGTGGTGATGGGCCTGGTCGGCTGGTTCGTGGTGTGGCAGGTGATGGAGAATCTCGACACCCTCTCCGAGAAGGTCCGGGACGGTATCGACGAGCTGAAGCTCTGGCTCCTCGACGGCCCCTTCCGGGTCACCGAGTCGCAGATCAACGACATCGCCGACAACCTCAGCGACGCCATCGGCAACAACACCCAGGAGATCACCAGCGCCGGACTCCAGGGCGTGACGGTGATCGTCGAGTTCCTGACCGGCATTCTGCTGGCGATGTTCTCCACCCTCTTCCTGCTCCACGACGGCGACCGGATCTGGCGCTGGACCCTCAAACTGGTGCCCGCCCAGGCCCGGGAGGGGGTCGCCGGAGCCGGTCCCAGGGCCTGGCGGACCCTGACCGCCTATGTCCGGGGCACGGTGATCGTGGCCCTGATCGACGCCATCTTCATCGGGCTCGGGATCTACTTCCTCGATGTTCCGATGGCCGTACCGCTCGCCGTCTTCATCTTCCTCTTCGCCTTCATCCCGCTGGTCGGCGCGGTGATCTCCGGGGCGCTCGCGGTGGTCGTGGCACTGGTGACCCAGGGCCCGTTCACGGCCCTGATGGTGCTGGTGGTGGTGCTCGCCGTCCAGCAGATCGAGGGCCATGTGCTCCAGCCGTTCATCCTGGGCCGGGCGGTCCGGGTCCATCCGCTGGCCGTCGTACTGGCGGTCGCGGTCGGCGGACTCACGGCGGGTATCGGCGGTGCGGTGGTCGCGGTACCGCTGGTCGCCGTCGGCAATACGGTCGTCGGCTATCTGCGGGCGTACGGCAGGGAGCAGGCGGCGCGCGGCGCGATACCGGCCGGGGCGGTACCGGTGACCGGGACCGCCTCCGCCGCCGTACCAGTACAGATATCGGCGGGCCCCGCGGATTCGCCGGGCGGTACGGACTCCCCGGGGCTTACGGACGAGGACAGGACGGCCTCCGCGGACCGGCCGGGTGGGGCCGGGACGCCGGAGGCGGCAGCATCCGCCGGGCCCGTAGGGGCGACCGGCGGGCCGGGTACGGACGGGCCCGCGGGGGACTCCACCGCGGCCGGAGGGGAACCGAGATGATCACCGAGCCCGAACTGGTCGGCGGGGACGAGCCGGAGCGGCCCCGCGCCTGGCACGCCGGACCCGGGGAGCGGGTACCGGACGGAGACCCGGCGGAACACCCGCCCGCCGAGGACGTGACGCACGGCGGCGAGGGCGGCGGCAGCCGTTGGCGCGCGCCGGGGAAGGGCTGGCAGTGGGCGCTCGGCGGCGCGCTGCTGGCGTCCGTCCTGTGGGCGGGCGGACTGTACGCGTACTCCGCCACCACCGACGGCGATCCGGACACCGGGCCCTACCGGGCGGTGGACGACCTGTGCCAGGTCGCGACGTTGCCGAAGCTCACCGAGGTGCTGGGCGAGAAGGCGCCGACGAGGTTCGACGAGGAGTACCGCCATCCGGCCAGGGACCAGTCGGTCTGCAACATGGAGCTGGTTCTGAAGCCGGGCGAGGTCCCGGCGGGTCTGACGACGGGCAATCCGGCTCAGGACGACCTCGCCCTGACCACCAATGTGATGATCGTCTACACGCTGCACAAGAAGACCGACCCCGGCCCCGAGTTCGACGCGGCCGTCGCGGCCGAGGCGAAGCAGATGACCCGGGAGCCGGAGCGGCTGGAGGGGCTCGGTGAACGGGCCTATCTGATCGACGACGACGGGATGTACACCACCCTGCACATCCTCGACGGCCAGGCGGTGATCGAGCTGACCAGCGACACCTACCGGACCGAGAAGGAGAACGGCAACGGGGTTGCCCAGCCGGTCAAGCGCCGGGGCCCGCTGATCGAGGACGCCAGGACGCTGCTCAAGGAGCTGCGGTCCGGCCGGGGCTGACCCCCGGAACCGTGGGCGCGCGGAAATGGGCCCGTACGACTCATCAGTCGTACGGGCCCCTTCGTTCGGGCCGTTCGGCGGTACGGGCTCAGCCCGCGAGCGCCGCCTCGGCGTCGAGGGTCGTCCCCACGGCCTGGACGACGGAGGCGATCTTGAACGCCTCCTGGACCGTCTCGCGGTCCACGCCCGCCTTGCGGAGCACCTGCTCGTGCGAGTCGAGGCACTGGCCGCAGCCGTTGACGGCGGAGACGGCGAGCGACCAGAGCTCGAAGTCGACCTTCTCCACGCCCGGGTTGCCGATGACGTTCATCCGCAGACCGGCGCGGAGGGTGCCGTACTCCGGGTCGGAGAGCAGATGCCGGGTCCGGTAGAAGACGTTGTTCATCGCCATCACCGCGGCGGCGGCCTTCGCGGCCTGGTACGCCTCGGGCGACAGGTTCGCCTTCGCCTCCGGCTCCAGCTCACGCAGGACGATCGGGCTGCGCGAGGCGATCGCGGTGGCCAGCACGGTGCCCCACAGCTGCTGCTGGGTGAGCTTGTCGTTGTTGCCGATGACCGAGCCCAGGTTGAGCTTCAGGTCCTTGGCGTACTCCGGTATGGCCGACTTCAGCGTGTCGAGAGCCATCGGTCACTCACCGGCCAGCAGGGCGCCGGCGTCGAGGGTCTGCTCGCCCTTGCTCCAGTTGCACGGGCACAGCTCGTCCGTCTGGAGCGCGTCGAGGACCCGGAGGACCTCCTTCGGGTTACGGCCCACGGATCCGGCGGTCACCATGGTGAACTGGATCTCGTTGTTCGGGTCGACGATGAAGACGGCGCGCTGCGCGAAGCCGTCCGCACCCTCGATACCGAGGTCGCGCATCAGCTCGTGCTTGGAGTCGGCCAGCATCGGGAAGGGCAGGTCACGCAGGTCGGCGTGGTCCTTGCGCCAGGCGTGGTGGACGAACTCCGAGTCACCGGAGAAGCCGAGGACCTGGGCGTCGCGGTCGGCGAACTCGTCGTTCAGCTTGCCGAAGGCGGCGATCTCGGTGGGGCAGACGAAGGTGAAGTCCTTCGGCCAGGCGAAGACGACCTTCCACTTGCCCTCGTAGGACTTGTGGTCGATGACCTCGAACTCCTTGCCGCTCTCCAGGGAGACGCAAGCCGTCAGTTCGAAGGTGGGGAACTGGTCGCCGACAGTCAGCACGATGTTACTCCGGGTGGTTCGAGGGTTGGACAAAATGCACCCTGTCACAGGGAGAACGGCGGGGGAAATTGATCAAACTGGTCAGTATGATCCGGTCGCCCGATCAATCCGCGCGTCCGGCCCCGGTCGCCGCCCGTGCCGGGGGCGGAGGGGGAGTGCCAGGTCAGGGGTGGCGGGTCAGGAAGTCGTAGGCGAGTTCCAGGGCCTCCTCATGGTTTTGGCCCGTGTCCGCGTGGATCTGGCCGGACCGTTCGCAGGCCGTGCGGAGGGCGGCGCTCCGTTCCCGCGCCGGGGCCGCCGTCCGTTCGTACACCTCGGGGGGCGAGCCCGCCGGCCGGTCGTCGGGGGCGGCGCGCGGCAGGGCCGGGGTGATCACATCGCCCTCGACCGTACGCCCGTCGGCCGGGTCCGCCGGATCGAGTGAGGCGGCGACGGCGGTGAGGAACGGCAGCGGGAAGGGCTGGGCCGGTCCGGCCTTGCCGGGGTGGTCGCCGTGCCGGACGCCGTATTCGGGGGCGGCCTCCTGGGGCATCGTGACCAGGGTGTCGGTGGGGAGTAGGGCAGTCCGGCCCGCTCCGGGAGTATCAGCGTGAGGGTGGTCTTGCCGACCCGCGGCGGGCCTCCGATGAGGTGGATCTGCCGGGATGCCGGGGTCTGGCGGCGCGGATGGTGCCCCCACCGCAGTGGCTCATTCCTCCGCCTTGCGATCCGCGGCACCAGACCCCGCTCGCTTTCCCGGCCTGGTCCGGAAGGAAGACCCGGGGTGCGTCCGGGATGATTTTCCGCCGCTTTCCGTGATCACCGGCGCGTTGCCGACGGTGTCGAACCGGCCGTCCCCGGGGGTCGGGGTGGGGGTCGGCGGGGTGAATCCGGCCCGCTCCGGGGTCCGTTCGGGCCGTGGCCCGCAGTCCGCCGGGCGCCGCACTCGTCGAAGCGTAACGCTGTGACCTCAGTAAATGATCTATACATCGTGTGTATACATGGCGTGTATAGTCCTCGGTATGTCCATCGGTCACACCCTTCTCGGGCTTCTGGAATCCGGCCCTCGCCACGGCTACGACCTCAAACGTGCCTTCGACGAGAAATTCGGCCACGACAAGCCCCTCCACTACGGCCAGGTCTACTCGACCATGTCCCGGCTCCTGAAGAACGGCCTCGTCGAGGTGGAGGGCGTCGAGGCGGGCGGCGGCCCCGACCGGAAGCGGTACGCCATCACCGACGCCGGGATCACCGACGTCGGCCAGTGGCTCGCCCGCCCCGAGGCGCCGGAGCCGTACCTCCAGTCCGTGCTCTACACCAAGGTTGTCCTCGCCCTGCTCACCGGGCGCGGCGCCGCCGAGCTGCTCGATGTCCAGCGGTCCGAGCATCTGCGGATGATGCGTGCCCTGACCGAGCGCAAGCGGGCCGGTGACCTCGCCGACCAGCTGATCTGCGACCACGCCCTGTTCCATCTGGAAGCCGATCTGCGCTGGCTCGAACTGACCGCCGCCCGGCTCGACAAGCTCGCCCGCGAGGTCGGGGCGTGAAAAAGGAAGACGTGACCGTGACCGTGAACGACGAAGCCGTGAACCACTCCGAGGGGCTGCTCGTCGCCGAGGACCTGCGCAAGGCGTACGGGCCCACCCCGGCGCTCGACGGCGCCCACTTCGCCATCCGCGCCGGTGAGGTCGTCGCCGTGATGGGCCCCTCCGGCTCCGGCAAGTCGACCCTGCTGCACTGTCTCGCGGGCATCGTGCCGCCGGACTCCGGCTCCATCCGCTACCAGGGCCGGGAACTGGCCGGGCTCTCCGACCGGGAGCGCAGCCTGCTGCGCCGTACCGAGTTCGGCTTCGTCTTCCAGTTCGGCCAGCTCGTGCCGGAGCTGACCTGTGTGGAGAATGTGGCGCTGCCGCTGCGACTGGCCGGAACCGGCCGCAAGGCCGCCGAGGCCGAGGCCCGGAAGTGGATGGCCCGGCTGGAGGTCGACCAGATCGGGCACCAGCGGCCCGGCGAGGTCTCCGGCGGCCAGGGCCAGCGGATCGCGGTCGCCCGCTCCCTCGTCACCACCCCCCGGGTGATCTTCGCCGACGAGCCGACCGGCGCCCTCGACTCCCTCAACGGGGAGCGGGTGATGGAGCTGTTCACCGAGGCCGCCCGGGCCACCGGCGCCGCCGTCGTCCTGGTCACCCACGAGGCCCGGGTCGCCGCCTATTCGGACCGCGAGGTCGTCGTCCGTGACGGACGTTCCCGGCTGGAGTACGCGGCATGACCCTCCGTACCTGGGCCCGGGACCTCGCCCTCGGCATGCGCTTCGGCGTCTCCGGTGGCCGCGAGGGCTGGGTCCGTACCCTGCTCACCGCCTTCGGCGTGGGCGTCGGCGTCACCATGCTGCTGCTCGCCTCCTCCGTACCGAACATGATCGACAGCCGGGACCTCCGCGGCGACACCCGGACCCCGATCGAGGTCAAGGGGCTCGGCTCGCAGGAGCGCCCGGCCACCGACACGTCCGTCGTCTGGCGGGCGATGTACGACGACTTCCGCGGCGAGTCGATCTCCGGCGCGATCATGCGGGCCGAGGGCGCCGACCCCGTCCGCCCGCCCGGGGTGTCCGTCTTCCCGAAGCCCGGCGAGATGCTCGTCTCGCCCGCCCTCGCCGAACTCCTCGACTCCCCAGGCGGCGAACTGCTCCGCGAGCGGTACGACCGGAAGGTCGTCGGCACCATCGGCGACCAGGGGCTGCTCGGCCCGAAGGAGCTGTACGTCTACCTCGGCAGTGACACCCTCGCCACCGACAAGGGCGGCACCAGGATCACCGGCTACGACGAGCGGGCGGGCCTCTCCGACCCCTGGGACCCGGTCCTGATCGTCCTGATCGTCCTGATCTGTGTGGCGCTGCTCGTCCCGGTCGCGGTCTTCGTCGCCGCCGCCGTACGGTTCGGCGGCGACCGCCGCGACCGGCGGCTCGCCGCCCTGCGGCTGATCGGCGCCGACGCCCGGTCGGTCCACCGGATCGCGGCGGGCGAGGCGCTCTTCGGCGCACTGCTCGGACTGGCCGTCGGGATCGGCCTGTTCGCGGCGGTCCGGCCGCTGGCCGCCCGGATCAGCCTCTACGAACTCAGCGCCTTCCCCGCCGATGTGCTGCCGTCGCCGTTCATCGGCGTCCTCGTCCTGGTGGCCGTTCCGGTGGCCGCCGTGGCCGTGACCCTGGTCGCGCTGCGGACCGTGACGATCGAGCCGCTGGGAGTCACCCGGAACACCAAGACCAGGCCCCGCAGGCTCTGGTGGCGGCTGCTGCTCCCGCTCGCCGGGCTCGCACTGGTCCTGGCGGGCGGCCGGCTGGACGACGGGAGCGGCGCCTCCGACGCCGCGGTGATCCCCGTCGCCGTGGGCGCGGTGCTCGTACTCGGCGGGCTGACCACCCTGCTGCCCTGGCTGATCGACGCCCTGGTCGGCCGGGTGCGGGGCGGCCCGGTGCCCTGGCAGCTCGCCATCCGCAGGCTCCAGCTCAGCAGCGCCGCCGCGGCCCGCGCGGTCAGCGGGATCATGGCGGCGGTCGCCGGTGGCGTCGCCCTCCAGATGCTCTTCGCCGGGGTGTCCGGCGACTACCGGACCGAGACGGGACAGGACCCGACCCGGGCGGCGGTCGCCGTCACCGCCGACGTCGACGGCGAGCGGGCGGCCCGGGACCTGGTCACGGGCCTCACCGGGACCGATGGCGTACGGAAGGTCACCGGGGTGCTCCAGTCCTTCCTGTACCCGTACGGACCGCGGGGGGCCTCCTCACAGGAGGACCCGAAATCGGTCCGGGTCACCGTCGCCGACTGTCCGGCCCTGCGCGATCTGGCGGCCATCCGGAACTGCTCCGACGGCGACGCCTTTGTCGTCCACGGACCGGACCCGCAGCTGAACGCCAGTATCGACCGGACCGTCGTCGGGGGGAAGCCGCTGGCACTGGAGTCCGGGGAGCCCGAGGAGAACGGCGACGGCCGTGACGCCGCCGGCGGGAAGACCCCGGACGCGATCCCGACCTGGGACGTCCCCGTCGGCCTGTCGACCGTCAGCGCCGTCAGGGACGCCCAGGGGCAGTGGCACACCGGGGTGTTCGCCACCCCCGGCGCGCTCGACGCCGGTGAGCTGAGCTCGCCGGACGTACTGGCCCTGGTCGCCGTGGACGAGCGGGTGCCCGACCGGGTGGAGCACGTCCGCAACACGGTCGCCCGGATCGATCCGATCGCCCAGGTCGCCGAGCTCCAGGCGGTCGAGACCAACGACCGCTTCGGCGATGTCGAACGGGGCATGCTGATCGGTTCGATCGGCACCCTGGCGCTGATCGCCGCCTCGATGCTGGTCTCCCAGCTCGAACAGTTGCGGGAACGGCGGCGGCTGCTGTCGGCGCTGGTCGCCTTCGGCACCCGGCGGTCCACGATCGCCTGGTCCGTGCTCTGGCAGACCGCCGTACCGGTCCTCCTCGGTACGACCGTCGCGATCGCGGGCGGGATCGGCCTCGGGGTCGTCCTGCTGCGGATGGTCGGCGGCAGCGTCGCGGACTGGTGGGGATTCCTGCCGGTGGCCGGGGCCGGTGGCGCGGTGATCCTGGTGGTGACGGCGCTCAGTCTGCCGTCGCTGTACCGGATGATGCGCCCGGAGGGGCTCCGTACGGAGTAGGAGCACGGAGCGGTACGCGGTACGGGGTGTGTCCGGGGGCCGTACGTGTCCCCGGGCCGCCGGCCCGAGGGGCGGTTCACGCGGTGGGCGTACGTCCCCCCTGGGCTCCGTCCGGGGGACCCCCACCCGCCCCGGGGGGAGCGGGTGCCGGGCCCGTAGAGCCCCGGCAGGATCCGGAAGAGGAACTGGTGCTGTGG
>NZ_JBEYIS010000044.1:0-67470 GCF_040635975.1 Streptomyces sp. NPDC006798 | reverse complement strand
GTCTCGGCGGGGCGCCCCGCGCGCGCCCGCCCGCGCCCCCCCCCCGACCCGTCGGCGGTCCCGCGCCCCGGTGCCGGGCGTGCGCCCGCGCCGGCGGACGGGGCTCAGTCGCCGCGGGCCGCGCTCTGTCTGCGCGCGCTCACCAGCAGCGCCGTACCCGCGAGTATCGCCGCGCCCGCCACACCGCCGACACCGATCAGCGCCATCGTCCGCGACCCGGTGTCCGCCAGGGCCGCGCTCCGTACCGAGCCCGTGGCGGTGGCCCCGGCCGCGTCCCTGATCTGCCGGGTGACCACACCCGGATGGGACATCATCGACACATGCGACGAGTCGATCTCGACCGTCTTCGACTTGGCCCTGGCCGCCTCCCAGCGCTCCAGATCGGGTGCGATCGCCTTGTCGTGCCGGGAGACCACGAACCACGACGGAATCGACCGCCAGGCCGCGCCGGGCGCCGCCTCCTCGAAACAGGCCGCCGCGATGGGGCGCTGGCCGACGGCCATCAGCCGGGTCTGCGAGACCGGCAGATCGGCGGCGAAGACGCTGTGGAACTTCTCCGTCTTGATGTACAGATCCGACCCCTGGGTGGTGCCGTCCGAGTACGGGACCGGATTGAGGGCGGGCTGCAACTCGCTCCCCGGGAACTTCGCCGCCAGCGCGCCCAGGGTCTCGCCCTTGTCCGGCATGAACGCCGATACGTACACCAGCGCCCGGACATTCGGATTCCCGGCCGCCGCCCCGCCGATCACCGCTCCTCCGTAGGAGTGGCCCGCCAGGACGATCGGCCCGCGGACGCTCTTCAGCACACTGGCGATATACGCGGAGTCCGAGACCAGGCCCCGCAGCGGGTTCGCCGGAGCGATCACCTTGTAGCCGTGATCCGCCAACTCCTCGGCCACCGCGTTCCAGCCGGAGGCGTCCGCGAAGGCGCCGTGCACCAGGACGACCGTCGGCTTCGCGGCGATCTCCCCGGCGGCGGCGGGCAGGGCGGCGGCGGCCGACGCGGGCGCCGCCACGAGGGCCGTCACGGCCAGCGTGAGACCGAGCGCGAGAGGGCGGGATATCCGGCGGTGGCGGGGCGGTGGCGCGGGGGAGGGTGGCACGGCCATGGTCGTCTCTCGATTCTTTCGAAGAAGGCTGTCGACCTCAGCGTTTTCGCCCGCCGAAGGCTCCGCACGCCACGCGCGGCGGGAGAGTGACGCGGCACCCCGTCCGGGTGACCCGAGGCGGAGACCGGTGGCTTCTCACCCGATCCGCCGAGGACGGCTCCGACGGAGCCGCGGGGCCCCTGAGCGCTCCCGGCCGGCCTCTTGAGAAGGGCCCGCCCTTGGTGGGGAGGCGGGCTACTCCAGCCGGTCCAGATCGGCCGGGGTGTCCACGTCGAAGGGCGCGGCCACGTCGCCGCACTCCACCAGGGCGAGCTCCGGCCGGGTCCGGAGATAGGACCGCGCGCCCCGGTCGGCCGTCGCGGAGCGCGCCACATCCGGCCAGTGCGCCGCGCCGAGGAGGACCGGGTGGCCGCGCACTCCGTCGTAGCGGGCCGCCGCGAGCGCCGCGCGGCCCGTGCCCGTGCCCGCCGCGCGGACCCGGGCGACCGCCGCCGCGCCGATGCCCGGCTGGTCCACCAGAAGGACGACGACCGCGTCCGCGTACGGCGGGAGCGCCGCCAGGCCCGCCCGGAGCGACGACCCCATGCCCCGCTCCCAGCCGGGGTTGTCGACGATCGCGCAACCCGTCAGATCGGCCCGGGCGCGGACCTCTTCGGCCGCCGCGCCGAGCACCACGTACACCGGATCGCAGCCGCCCGCGCGCAACGCGGCGACCGCGTGTTCCACGAGCGGCCGGCCCCGGTGCCGCAGCAGCGCCTTGGGCCGCCCGCCCAGCCGCCGTCCGCCGCCCGCGGCGAGCAACAGGCCTACTACCACAGGGGTGTTCTTCGCGTTCCGCGCCGATCCGTTCATATCCCCTGCCTACCGCATGCCTGCCGATCATGGCGCGGACACCCCGGGATAAGGTGCTTCCCTCCGGCGTGCGGGCCGATCACGAGACCCCGCACGCGTAGTTCGCGGTGGTTCGTGGGGGACACAGAACGATGAGTGGACGCATACCCGAAGGAACGGTTTTCCAGTCGCTCGGCGAAGGCGATCCACGCCATGTCGCGGGGTATCGGCTCGCCGCCAGGCTCGGAGCCGGGGGCATGGGCAAGGTCTATCTCTCCTATACGCCCGGCGGGCGTCCGGTCGCCATCAAGGTGATCCGTCCGGACTTCGCGCAGGACGCGGAGTTCCGGCGCCGGTTCGCCCAGGAGGTGCACGCGGCGCAGCGGGTGCAGGGGCTGTACACGGCGCCGGTGATCGACGCGGATCCGGAGGCCGCGCAGCCGTGGCTGGCGACGGCCTACGTGCCGGGGCCCTCCCTGGCCGCCGCCGTCAACGAGCACGGCAAGCTCCCGGCGGAGACCGTACTGCTGCTGGTCGCGGGGATCGCCGAGGCGCTTCAGGTGATCCACGGCGCGGGCATCGTGCACCGGGATCTCAAGCCCGCCAATGTGCTGCTGGCCGCCGACGGACCCCGGGTGATCGATTTCGGGATCGCCCGGGCCGCCGACGCCACCTCCCTCACCAGCAGCGGGGTCACCATCGGCACCCCGTCCTTCATGGCGCCGGAGCAGGCCGCCGGGGCCAAGGTGACGCCCGCCACCGATGTCTTCGCCCTCGGTCTGGTCGCGACGTACGCGGCCACCGGCCGGGCCGCCTTCGGCGAGGGCACCTCGCACGGGGTGCTCTACCGGATCGTGCACGAGGAGCCCGATCTGACCGGGGTTCCGGAGCGGCTGGTCGAACTCGTCACCCGCTGTCTCGCCAAGGAACCCTCCGAACGTCCGTCCGTGGCCGAGGTGCTCACGATCTGTCAGAGCGCCAACGCGGAGACCGTCCTGCGCAGGCCCGAGGAGTGGCTGCCGGGCGCGGTCGCGGCGGAGATCGGGACCCGTAAGGCCGCCCCCGCGCCGCCGGTGGCCCCGCCCCCGCCCGCCGCGGCACCGGCACCGTCCGTCCCGCAGGCCCCGGCCGCTCCGCCGCAGCCCTTCGCCCCGCCCGCGCCCGTACCGGCGCCCGAACCGACCGCGGCGTCCGCGCCCTCGACCCCGCCGCCCGGTTTCGGGCCGCCCCCGGCCGCGTACGGCGCCGGGCCCGC
Organism: Streptomyces sp. NPDC006798; assembly: GCF_040635975.1. Classification (NCBI taxonomy): domain Bacteria; kingdom Bacillati; phylum Actinomycetota; class Actinomycetes; order Kitasatosporales; family Streptomycetaceae; genus Streptomyces; species Streptomyces sp. NPDC006798. The sequence continues at coordinate 64,275 of NZ_JBEYIS010000044.1, read as the reverse complement.
CGCGGCTCCCACGGTCCCGGGCGCCGGGTACGGCACGCCCCCGGCCCCGGCCCCGGTCCCGGCGCCGTACGCGCACCCCGTGTCCACCCCCGCGCCCGAATCCGGGTCCGCGCTCACCCCCGCCGACCCGCCCAAGCGCCGCAAGCGGGGCCGGACCATCGCCATCGCGGTGGTCGCGACCCTGGTCGTGGGCGGTCTCGCGGGCGGTGGCACCTACTACGCGCTCGCCGACCGGGACAAGAAGAACGACCAGGGAGCGACGGTGACGGAGAACTCCGACTCCGGCGCCGAGCAGCCCGTGGAGCCGCCCGCCGGCGACCCGGCAGCCGACCCGGGGACCGACCCGGCGGCCGATTCGTCCGACAGCCCCGGCGAGCCGGTCCCCGCCGACCCGGTCGAGGACCCCGAACCGGCCACGCACAAGGGGATCAACCTGGTCAGCGGCTATCACCTCACCTTCGGTGACGATCCGCTGAGGCCCGTCAACGACGAGTCGGCCAACGATCTCTACTACGACTCGGGCCTGGACCGTCTGAAGGTGCCCGACGGACGGCTGATTCTGCTGCGCAACGGGCAGAAGCCGGATCTGGCCACCTGCCGCAGCGAGACCCGCTATGCCGAGAATCTCGGCCTCGACGGCATCTCGAAGGGCGCGATGTTCTGTGTGCTGACCGACACCGGTCATGTCGGCATCGTCACCTACCAGGGGAAATCCCCTGAATCGGACCCCAGTCAGTTCGTCACGGTCGATGTCACCACCTGGCTCAACGCCGTGGAGGCCGTCCAGCCGACATCCTGAAATCAGCCCGGATCCTGCCTGCATCCGGGCCGAATTCGGTACGCGGAGTGGCGCACCCACCCCGGATGGCGTTAACTGGCCCGCAACTCTGGGTGGTTGAATATCGACTGAGAGTGTCGAGGCACCCGGTTGCCGGCGAGGGGGGTTGAGGTCTCTTGCGGAGCGTTGGGCAGACGCAGGTGACGGACAGCGGCGAGGACCCGAGGGTGACCGGGTTGCGCGCCGCGGTCTCCCGGCTGCGCCGGGAACTGGCGGCGCACCCGGGCCGGTTCTCGGACCGGGACGTCGCCGAGGAGGAGCTGGGCGTACTGGCCGAGATGGCGGCACGGGGCGATCCCGACATCGCCCGGATGCGCCGGGCCCTGCTGCTGATCGCCGGGGCCATCGGCTCGGTCAGCGCGCTCGCCCCCGGTGTCCTCGCGGTCCGGAACGCCGTGGACATGTTCGGCGAGGTGCCCCGGCAGCGCTGACCCGCCCCGGCCGGCGCGCCCCCGAGGCGCGCGCCGGATTCCTCCGTACTCGCCCGCCGGACGCGGCCCCCGGACTTCCCGGGGCCGCGTCCGGCTGCGGTGGCGGGGGCCTGTGACCGGTTCTAGCGTGACCGGCAGGGGGGCCGCTGTTACGCGACCGATGTGAGGGTACGGACATGGCCGACAAGCCGACGATCGTGCTGGTGCACGGCTTCTGGGGCGGCGCCGCCCACTGGAGCAAGGCGATCCTGGAACTGAAGAGCCGGGGGTACGACAAGCTCCGCGCCGTGGAGAATCCGCTGACGTCCCTCGCGGACGACGCCGAACGCACCCGGAAGATGGTCCGACAGGTGGACGGGCCCGTGCTGCTCGTGGGTCACTCCTACGGCGGTGCCGTCATCACCGAGGCGGGCGATCTGCCCAATGTCACCGGACTGGTGTACATCGCGGCGTTCGCCCCCGACGCCGGTGAGAGCCCCGGCGGAATCAGCCAGGAGCATCCGCCCGCCGCGTTCGAGAACATCGTCCCGGACTCCGACGGCTATCTCTGGGTCGAGCCGGAGAAGTTCCACTGGAGCTTCGGCCAGGATCTGACCGAGGACGAGGCGCTGGTCATGGCCGTCACCCAGAAGGCGCCGCTGGCCTCGACCTTCGGGGACAACATCACCGCCCCGGCCTGGCGGAACAAGCCCGTCTGGTATCAGGTCTCGACCGGGGACCGCATGATCCACCCGGACAACGAGCGCCGGATGGCCGCGCGGATGAACCCCCGCAAGGTGATCGAACTCGACGCCAGTCACGCGTCGCTGGCCTCGCAGCCGAAGGCCGTCGTGGATCTGATCGACGAGGCCGCGAACGCGTAGGCGGTAAGCGGGCCGGGCCGCGAGCGCGCGGGCCGTGCCTGTCGGTGGCCGATGGTCCCCCGGATCCGACAGCGGATCCGGGGGATCCCGCCCGTCGCGGTACGAGTCCTCTGCCGTCCCCGGCCCGCAGCGCGCCGGCCTCAGCCGGTCGAGGTCTTCGCCAGGGCCGCCGACAGCTCCCGGGCGACCTCCTGCAGTACCGGCACGATCTTCTCCGTGGCCGCGTCCGTCACCCGGCCCGCCGGGCCCGAGATGGAGATGGCCGCCGCCGTGGGGGAGTCGGGAACCGGGACCGCGAGGCAGCGGACCCCGATCTCCTGCTCGTTGTCGTCCACGGCGTACCCGCTGCGGCGGACCTGCTCCAGCGCCGTGAGGAAGCCCTCCGGGCTGGTGATCGTCTTCTCGGTGGCCGCGGGCATCCCCGTCCTGGCCAGCAACGCCCGTACCTCGTCCGCCGGATACCCCGCGAGCAGCGCCTTGCCCACCCCGGTGGAGTGCGGCAGCACCCGCCGTCCCACCTCGGTGAACATCCGCATCGAGTGCCTCGACGGCACCTGCGCCACATAGACGATCTCGTCGCCGTCGAGCAGGGCCATGTTCGCGGTCTCGCCGGTCTCGTCGACCAGCCGGGCCAGATAGGGCCTGGCCCAGGTGCCGAGCAGCCGGGCCGAGGACTCGCCGAGCCGGATCAGCCGGGGGCCGAGCGCATAGCGGCGGTTCGGCTGCTGGCGGACGTAACCGCAGGCCACCAGGGTCCGCATCAGCCGGTGAATGGTCGGCAGCGGCAGCCCGCTGCTCCCCGACAGCTCGCTCAGTCCGACCTCGCCCCCGGCGTCCGCCATTCGCTCCAGCAGATCGAAGGCGCGCTCCAGGGACTGCACACCCCCGCCGCCCGACGGTCTCACGGCGTCTGCGGGGCGGGCGCTGGCACTGGGCGTCGGCACGGGCGGCGGTCCTTTCGGGCGGCGGACAAGACGGCAGCCTACCCGGCGGCCGACCCCGGCACACCGGTACCGTCCCGGGAGTCCGGGCCGGTCAGGGGGTGTTCGTCCCGGTGCGGGGCGGTTGTGGGGCCGCTCCTGGGGGATCCGTGGGCGGACATTCGCCCCCTCGGTTGGATTCTGTCTGGCGGTGTTCTTCTTCCGGATCGCGGAAGTTCGGCCCTCTTGACGGCATCGATCGCCATGGCGACGATTCTCCGAACAGTTGTTCAGCGGGTTTTTCAACGATGTGTTGAGGCTTCTGGACGGGGTGGCCGGATGGCGGATGTGGCGGAAGCGGTTGATCCGGAGGCGGGGCCGGGTGCCCGGCTGGCGTTGCGTTCCACCCGGGTCGTGACGCCCGGGGGCATCCGACCCGCCCTGATCACCGTCGCCGGGGGCCGGATCGCCGGCGTGCTGCCGTACGGCACCGCCCCGCCGCCGGACACTCCACTGGAGGACGCCGGGGACGATGTCGTACTCCCGGGTCTGGTCGACACGCACGTCCATGTCAACGATCCGGGCCGGTCCGAGTGGGAGGGCTTCGAGGCCGCGACCCGGGCCGCCGCGGCCGGTGGGGTGACGACCCTGATCGACATGCCGCTGAACTCCCTGCCGCCCACCACCACCGTCGGCCATCTGCGGGTGAAGCGGGCCGCGGCCCGGCCCGGGGTCCATGTCGACACCGGCTTCTGGGGCGGCGCGATCCCCGGTAACGCCGCCGAGTTGCGGCCCCTGCACGATGCCGGGGTCTTCGGCTTCAAGTGCTTTCTCTCGCCCTCCGGCGTCGAGGAGTTCCCGGCGCTCGACCGGGACCGGCTCGCCCGGGCGGCGGCGGAGATCGCGGGCTTCGGCGGGCTGCTGATCGCCCATGCCGAGGACCCCCGGTGGCTGACGGAACCCTCGGGAGGGCGGTACGCCGACTTTCTCGCCTCCCGCCCTCCCGCCGCCGAGTACGCCGCCGTCGAGACCCTGGTCGCCGTCGCCCGCGAGCTGGGTGCCCGGGTCCACGTACTGCATCTCTCGTCCGCCGATACCCTGCCGCTGATCGCCCGGGCCAGAGCCGAGGGCGTACGGATCACCGCCGAGACCTGTCCGCACTTCCTCGCCCTCACGGCCGAGGAGGTCCCCGACGGCGCCACCGAGTTCAAGTGCTGTCCGCCGATCCGGGAGGCCGCCAACCGGGACGCGCTGTGGGCCGGGCTCGCCGACCGGACGATCGACGGAATCGTCTCCGACCACTCGCCGTGCACCGGCGATCTGAAAACCCCCGACTTCGGCTCCGCCTGGGGCGGGATCTCCTCCCTCCAGCTGGGGTTGTCCGTCGTCTGGACCGAGGCCCGGCGCCGCGGCCACGGGTGGGAGGACGTGGCCCGCTGGACGGCCGGGGGCCCGGCCCGGCTCGCCGGACTCGGCCGCAAAGGAGCGATCGAGCCCGGCCGTGACGCCGACTTCGCGGTCGTGGCGCCCGACGCGGCCTTCACCGTCGACCCGGCCCGCCTCCAGCACCGCAACCGGGTGACGGCGTACGCGGGGCGGACCCTCAGCGGGGTCGTCCGGGCCACCTGGCTGCGGGGTGTCCGGATCGCGACGGACGGGATCCCGGCCGCCGGACCCACCGGCCGCCTGCTCGAAAGGAGCGGCTGATCATGTCTCCGAAGGCGGATCCGAAGGCGGATCCGAAGGCGGATTCGGGGGCGGCTTCGAGGGATCGGCGGACGGACCTCGGTACGACGGCGGCCGACGCCGGTCCACCGGGGCCCGCTGCGACCGCCGCCCGGCCGGTCTTCACCGGAGCCGCCCAACCCTACGGCGGCGGCGACCCCTACGCCGACTACCGCACCGCCGACTACCCCTTCACCCGCCGTCCCGATCTCGCCGACCGGCGCCTGGGCGCCGCCGTGATCGCCGCCAACGACGAGTTCTTCGCGCCCCGGGAGAGTCTGCTGCTGCCCGGGCCCGCCGACTTCGACCCCCGGCACTTCGGCCACAAGGGCAAGGTCATGGACGGCTGGGAGACCCGCCGCCGCCGGGGCGCCGGCGGCGGCGCCCCGCACCCCGCCGCCGAGGACCACGACTGGGCCCTGATCCGCCTCGGCGCGCCCGGGGTCGTCCATGGAATCGTCGTCGACACCGCCCACTTCCGGGGCAACCACCCGGAATCGGTCTCCGTCGAGGCGGCGGCCGTACCCGGCACCCCCTCGCCGGAGGAACTGCTCGGCGCCGGTGTCGACTGGACGGCCCTCGTCCCCAGGACACCCGTCGGCGGCCACGCGGCCAACGGCTTCGCCGTCCCGGCCGGACGGCGCTTCACCCATCTCCGGCTCAACCAGTACCCCGACGGCGGGATCGCCCGGCTGCGGGTCCACGGCGAGATCGCCCCCGATCCCGGCTGGCTGGCCGTCCTCGGCACTTTCGACCTGGTCGCACTGGAGAACGGCGGGCGGGTCGAGGACGCCTCCGACCGCTTCTACTCCCCGCCCGAGAACACCATCCGGCCCGGCCGCTCGGGCCGGATGGACGACGGCTGGGAGACCCGGCGCCGCCGCGACCGGGGTCACGACTGGATCCGCTACCGGCTCGTGGAACGGGCCGAACTCCGGGCGATCGAGATCGACACCGCGTATCTCAAGGGCAACAGCGCCGGATGGGCCGCGCTCTCCGTACGCGACGGCGACGGCGACGACGGTGGCGGTGGCGGAGCGGGGGAGTGGCGGGAGATCGTGCCGCCGACCCGGCTCCAGCCCGACACCAACCACCGGATCGTGCCGGCCGAACCGGTGACCGCACGTCAGGTCCGGATCGACATCCATCCCGACGGCGGTATCTCCCGGCTCAGGATCCTCGGCTCCCTCACGGCCGACGGGGCGGCCCGGCTGGCCGCGCGCCACCGCGAACTGGGCGGCTGACCCCGGTCCGCCCGACGCCCGCGGAGTTACCGGGGCGCGGCGGGCGCCCACCGGCGGCTCCCGGGGAGCCGGTACGACCCCGGGCGCACCCGCCGTACGCCCCCGGTCGCCGCGGCGGCCGTACGGTCACCGCTCCCCGGCCTCCGGCTCGCGTACCCCGCACCAGACCCGACGCCGGCTCCACCACACCGGCCCTGACCACCTCCGCCGGATCGGGCATCCCGGTATGGGGGCCGGCGATCAACCGGGTGAGCCGGGGTACCGCGTTGGGCCAGGCGGCCAGGCCGATCAGGGAGAGCAGGGCGACGGCCGTACGGGGCCCGGCCCCCGTCCCGGTATCGGACCCGGACCCGGCGCCCAACCACCTGGCGAGCGTGGGTGACGGTCGTCCGCTACGAAAGGGGCACCACCCGAACCCCCGGCGGCGAACACATCACCACCGTGGTCGACGGCGAAGGCACCCTGCTCGGCTGTACCCGGACGACCCCGGACGCCGACGCCCCGGCCCTGCCCGCCTCCGCCTGGCTGGCCCGCTTCGTCCCCGGCCACGCGGACGGACTCGACGTCCAGTGGGTCGACCGGCACGCACAGGAGGTACGCGACCGGACGGGCGCCCGGCCCACCGTCTCCGGCGCCAAGGTCAGGAGCCGCCATGAGAACGGCCTCTGCACCGGGGTGATCGTCGCCGGCCGGGGCCGGGTCGCCAGCTATGAACGGGACATCCGCTGGGACGGCGGGGAGCGGCGGCGCGCCCCCCAGATGTGGCTGCACGACCGGTGGATCGCGGCCCGGGAAGGCGGCGGCCCCGCGCCCGCGGCGCCGTACGCCCGGCCCTGACCCGGCCACCCTGACCCGGCCGCCGTGACGCGGTAGCCCGTACTGCCGTCCCGCCCCGCGCGGGACGAACCGGCCCCGGTCCCGGCGGACCCGTCCTCCCCCCTCGGACTCCGCCGGGACCGGCCCTTCGCCGGGGGCGGATCGGCGGGTCATCCCGGCCTCCTGCCCGATTCCGAGACCATCACCAGGACGAATCCCACCACCGCCAGCACCAGAAAGCCGAACAGCGGCCGGTCGTCGAGGAACGGCAGCTCCTCCAGCACCTTCTCCGCACCGCCCATGAACGGGAACCAGCCCGTCAGTTCGCGAATCGTCCCCGCGGCACCCGCCGCTATCAGCAGTCCGCCCGCGGACTCCAGCATCTTCCTCATGACCCCGATGGTGGCGCCGGGGGACCGCCCGGCGCGTCGGCCGTCGGGCCCGGCCCCGCAGTCGAAAGTCTTCGGCCGCCCGACTTTGGTAGCGGGCCGTCCCCGCGTCGTCCCCCGACCCGTCCCACCTGCGTAACGTGGCCGTATGACCCGTACGGAATACTCATGGCTGCTGCCGTCGGCCATGGTCGCCGACCCGGAACTGTACGACCCGGAACCGGCGGGCGGACGGGCCGTGCGGACCGACGCCCGGGGACGGCCGCGCCGGACCGTACGCGACTGGATCGTCGATCTCGCCGCCTTCCTCTTCGCCGTCCTCCTCGCCCTCGTGGTGATCGACGAGAGCACCCGGATCAACGGCGCCGGGGCCGGTGTCGTCCACTTCGACGAAGCCGTCGGACTGCTCTCCTGCTGCTCGGTCTGGCTGCGCCGCCGCTGGCCCGTCGCGCTCGCCGTCACCTTTTCGGTGCTGAGCGTCTTCTCCCCGGCCGTCGCGGGCGCGCTGCTCGTCGCCCTGTTCAGCATCGCCGTGCACCGGCCGTTCCCCACGGTCGCCGCCGTCGGTGTCGCGGGGCTCGCCCTGGGCCTCGTCCAGCCCTTCGTCCGTCCCGACCCCGGTACCACCGTCCTCGCCTCGATCATCGTCGGAATCGTGGTAGTCCTGCTGGTCACCGGCTGGGGCATGCTCGTCCGCTCCCAACGCCAGCTCTACGTCGCCCTGCGCGAACGCGCCCGGCGGGCCGAGACCGAGGCCGAGCTACGGGCCCAGCAGGCCCAGCGGCTCGCCCGGGAGGCCATCGCCCGGGAGATGCACGACGTCCTCGCCCACCGGCTCACTCTCCTCAGCGTCCACGCGGGAGCCCTGGAGTTCCGGCCCGACGCGCCGCCCGCCGAGGTCGCCCGCGCCGCCGGAGTGATCCGGGACTCCGCCCATGACGCGCTCCAGGACCTGCGGCAGATCATCGGCGTACTGCGCGCCCCCGGCGACGGCGGATCCGACGACCGGCCGCAGCCCACCCTCGCCACCCTCGGCACCCTGGTCGCCGAATCCCGCGACGCCGGAATGTCCGTCCGGCTCGACAACACCATCGGCGAACCGGCCGGGATGTCCGCCGCACTGGGCCGGACCGTCTACCGCATCGCCCAGGAGGGCCTCACCAACGCCCGCAAGCACGCGCCCGGCGCCGAGGTCACCGTCGCCGTCGGCGGCGCGCCCGGCGACGGCGTCACCGTCACCGTCGACAACCCCGCCCCCGGACGGCCCGTCACCCCCGTCCCCGGCTCCGGCCAGGGCCTGATCGGCCTCGCCGAACGCGCCACCCTCGCCGGGGGACGGCTGGAACACGGAGCGACCGGAGACGGCGGATTCCGCGTCAAGGCCTGGCTACCGTGGGCGGTATGACCATCAGACTGCTCGTCGTCGACGACGACCCCCTGGTCCGGGCCGGGCTCTCCCTCATGCTCGGCGGCGCCGAAGACCTGCGGATCGTCGGCGAGGCCGCCGACGGAGCCGAGGTTTTGGCGCTCGTCGAACGACTCGCCCCCGATGTGGTCCTGATGGACATCCGGATGCCGGACGTCGACGGGCTCACCGCCACCGAGGAACTGCGCCGCCGCCCCGGCGCCCCCGAGGTCGTCGTCCTCACCACCTTCCACGCCGACGAACAGGTACTGCGGGCGCTGCGGGCCGGAGCGGCCGGATTCGTCCTCAAGGACACCCCGCCCGCCGAGATTGTCGCCGCCGTACGCCGGGTCGCGGCCGGGGAACCCGTGCTCTCGCCCGCCGTCACCCGCCAGCTGATGAGCCATGTCGCCGGAGCGCCCGCCGCGACCGGCGGCGACGCCCGGCGGGCCGCCGCCCTCACCAGGACGAGCCTGCTCGCCGACCGGGAACGGGAGGTCGCCGTCGAGATCGGCCGGGGCCGGTCCAACGCGGAGATCGCCGCCTCGCTCTATATGAGCGTCCCCACCGTCAAGACCCATGTCTCACGGATCCTGGCCAAACTCGGCTTCAACAACCGTGTCCAGATCGCGCTCCTCGCCCATGACGCGGGCCTGTTCGACGAGGACGATCCCGAACCGGCGACGTAGCCTGGGCCGATGGGGACCATCGACCTGAGCGACTGGCACGGGTTCACCGAGAACCCATATCCGTACTACGCGGCGGCCCGCGCCGAAGGACCCGTCCACCGGGTCCACGGCCCGGACGGACCGTTCTGGCTGATCGTCGGCCACGACGAGGCCCGGGCCGCACTCACCGACGAACGCCTCGTCAAAACACCGGAGAAGGTGGGACGGCCCTCCCTCGGCCGGGCCATCGGCCGTACGCTGCTGGAGTCCGACCCGCCCGACCACACCCGGCTCCGGCGGCTGGTGGCCCGCGAGTTCACCGCCCGGCGGGTGGAGCGGCTCACCCCCCGGATCCAGGAGATCACCGACCGATTACTCGACGACATGCTCCCGGCCGGGCGGGCCGACCTGATCGACGCCTTCGCCTTCCCGCTGCCGATCATCGTCATCTGCGAACTGCTCGGCGTCCCGCCCGGCGACCGGGACCTGATCCGCGTCTGGTCCAACAAGGTCGTCCAGTTCACCACCTCCGACGAAGCGGCCGGGGCCCGGGCCGAACTCGCCGTCTACCTCGACGGACTCATCGAATCCCATCGCCGCGAAGGGCTCGGCGACGACCTCGTCTCCGCCCTGGTCCGCACCCGCGACGAGGACGGCGGCCGGCTCTCCGGGCCCGAACTGCGCGGCCTCGCCTACATTCTGCTGATCGCCGGGCACGAGACGACGGTCAATCTGATCGGCAACGCGGTACGCGTCCTCCTCGACCACCCCGGCCAACTCGCCGCGGTCCGGGCCGACCCCGGGCTGGTCGACGGCGTCGTCGAGGAGACCCTGCGGTACGACGGCCCGGTGGAGACCGCGACACTCCGCTACAGCGCCGAAGCCGTCCGCGTCGGCGACACCGAGATCCCGGCCGGTGAGATCGTCCTCGTCGGCCTCGCCTCGGCGGGCCGCGATCCGGCGCGCTTCGAAGCGCCCGACACGTTTGACGTCCACCGGGACGCCCGGGGCCATATCGCCTTCGGCCACGGGATCCACTTCTGTGTGGGGGCGCAGCTGGCCCGGGTGGAGGCGAGAATCGCCCTCACGACGCTCCTCGCCCGCGCCCCGGGGCTGGCCCGCGACCCGGAGGCCCCGCCGCCCGACTGGCTCCCGGGCCTCCTGATCCGAGGCACCCGCACGCTCCCGCTCCGCTGGTAGCGCCACGCCGCTCCTTTCCGGCCGAAGGGCCCGAGCCCCGCCCCTGCAGTGCCTGGCGGGGTGGGGGCCTCCCCGTGCCTCGGCTCTCCGGGGTGCCGCCGACTACCCGGGCCGCGTCCGGCGACCTGATGTTGTTCGCGGTCTGCGGACCGCCTGTGGCTTGTCTCGCAGTTCCCCGAGCCCCTCAATGCTCTCCCCGGCACCGGCCCTGGAAGGGTTCCCGGCCTTGGAGGGCCCGTCTTTTGGAAGGGGCGGTCAGGAGGGCAACCCAGGGGCGCGGGGAATTGCGCGACAAGCCAGCCACGGTCCGCGGACCGCGGACCGCGTACGGGAATCACCGGCTGGGGGCGGCCGGGTTCGTGGCGCTCACCCGGAGGGCCGAGGCGCTGGGGGTCCCCCCATCGCCGAAGGCATAGGGGGCGGAACTGCGCGGCAAGGCGGCCACGTGGAAGACCCCTACGCGCGGCGGCGACCCCGCGTCACGGGAGTGACGGAAGCGACGGGATCTCCGACAGAGAGACCACGCGGCGCTCCGCGCGTGAGCGTTCGCACGCCTCCGCGATACGGAGCGCCTCCAGGGCCTCCCGGCCGTCGCAGGGGTTCGGCGCCTCGCCCCGGGCCAGCCGGAGGAACGCGGTCAGTTCCGCCTCGTACGCGGGGGCGAACCGCTCCAGGAAGCCGGGCCAGGGGCGTTCCGGGCCGCCGGGGCTCCCCGGCCCCGGCTCCACGGAGGTGAGCGGTGTGCGGTCCGTCAGACCCACCGCGATCTGGTCCAGTTCGCCCGCCAGTTCCAGTCGTACGTCGTACCCCGCGCCGTTCATCCGGGTGGCCGTCGCCGTCGCGAGGGTGCCGTCGTCGAGGGTGAGTACGGCCGCCGCCGTGGCGACGTCGCCCGCCTCGCGGAACATCGGGGGGCCCGCGTCGGACCCGGTGGCGTACACCTCGGTGATCTCCCGCCCGGTCACCCAGCGGATGATGTCGAAGTCGTGCACCAGGCAGTCCCGGTACAGGCCGCCGGAGAGCGGCAGATATCCGGCGGGCGGCGGCGCCGGGTCGGACGACGTCGCCCGGACCGTGTGCAGCCGCCCCAGCCGTCCGGAGCGCAGCCGCTCGCGTGCCGCCGCGTAGCCCGCGTCGAAGCGCCGCATGAAGCCGAGCTGGAGCTCGGTGCCCGCGGCGCCGACCGCTTCGAGGGCCCGGATCGTGCCGGGCAGGTCGAGTGCGATCGGTTTCTCGCAGAACGCCGGAAGGCCGGCCCGCGCGGCGCGGGCGATCAGCTCGGCGTGCGAGGCGGTGGCCGAGCAGATCACCACCGCGTCCACGCCCCAGGCGAAGATCTCGTGCGGGCCGGGCGCGGCCGTGGCGCCGACGCTCCGTGCCACGGCGGCCGCCCGTGCGGCGTCCGTGTCGGCCACGACCAGGGATCCGACCTCCGGGTGACGGCCGAGTACCTCCGCGTGGAAGGTGCCGATACGTCCGGTACCGATGAGTCCGATGCGCATGCGCCAAAAATGGGGCCGGGCCGCGACGCTGTCAAGACTTTGTCCTGACAACCGGACTTCACGACTTCCCGTCAACTTGAGAGCCGATTACGCTCGCCCCCGTGCCCAAGCAGCCCGGTCCGGAGACGGACCCGACCCCGTCGCTCCAGCTGAGTGTGGACCGCACCAGCCCGGTCCCCCTCTACTTCCAGCTCTCCCGGCAGCTGGAGGCCGCGATCGAGCGGGGCGCGCTCACCCCCGGCACCCTGCTCGGCAACGAGATCGAGCTGGCCGGGCGGCTCGGCCTGTCCCGGCCCACGGTCCGCCAGGCCATCCAGTCCCTGGTCGACAAGGGGCTGCTGGTCCGCAGGCGCGGCGTCGGCACCCAGGTGGTGCACAGCCAGGTCCGCCGCCCGCTGGAGCTGAGCAGTCTCTACGACGACCTGGAGGCCGCGGGCCAGCGGCCCGCCACCTCCGTCCTCGCCCTGACCGCCGGCCGGGCCACGGACCGGATCGCCGCCGCGCTCAAGATCGCCGAGGGTGGCGAGATCCACTCGGTCGAGCGACTGCGGTACGCCCATGGGGAGCCCATGGCGCTGCTGACCAACGCCCTGCCCGCCGGGCTGCTCGCCCTGGACACGGCGAGCCTGGAGGCGACCGGTCTCTACCGGCTGCTGCGGGCCGCCGGGATCACCCTGCACAGTGCCCGTCAGACGGTGGGCGCCCGGGCGGCCACCGAGGCCGAGGCCGAGCTGCTGGGGGAGCGGCCGGGCGCGCCGGTGCTGACCATGGAGCGCATCACCTTCGACGACACGGGGCGGGCCGTCGAGTACGGCTCCCATATCTACCGGGCCTCCCGCTACTCCTTCGAGTTCCAGCTGCTGGTCCGCCCCTGAGCGACGGCCGGGGCCGTCACCGGGACCGTTGCCGGTGCCGTCATCGGGGCCTCGGGGCCGGAGCCGTACCCTCCGTATGTCAGCCCGGTAAGAATGTTCGGACAAAGTCTTGACGGGGTCGCGTCACCATCGTAGAAACTCACCCAGCCGCAACGGGGCGGCCCGGGAGAGAAGGCGGGACCCACCATGCGCAGCCGTCGCACGGCAGCAGCCCTGCTCGCCGCGAGTGCCCTGCTCGTCACCGCCGGATGCAGCGGCTCCGGGGGCAAGGACGCCGAGGAGAAGGCCGGCGGCGGCGGGGGCGCCACCGCCGACACCCCCCGGATGAAGATCGCGATGGTCACCCACTCCGGTGAGGGCGACACCTTCTGGGACATCGTCCAGACCGGTGCGAAGGCCGCCGCGAAGAAGGACAACGTGGAGTTCCTGTACGCCGCCAACAAGGAGGGCAAGGAGCAGGCGCAGCTCGTCCAGACGTACATCGACCAGAAGGTCGACGGCATCGTGGTCACCCTCGCCAAACCGGAGGCCGTCCGGGACGTGGTGAAGAAGGCCGTGGCCGCGGGCATCCCCGTGATCACCATCAACTCCGGCGGCGAGTTCTCGAAGGCCGTCGGCGCCCTCGCGCATATCGGGCAGGACGAGTCCGTCGCCGGTGAGGCCGTCGGCGAGGAGCTGACCGCACGGGGCAGGAAGAAGGCCGTCTGTGTCATCCACGAGCAGGGCAATGTGTCCCTGGAGGCCCGCTGCGCCGGGCTGCGGAAGACCTTCACCGGCAGTGTCGAGAACCTTCAGGTCGAGGGCGTCAACATGCCCGCCACCACCTCCACCGTGCAGGCCAAGCTCCAGGCCACCCCCGGTATCGACGCCGTCGTCACCCTCGGTGCCCCCTTCGCCGCCGCGTCCGTCCAGGCGAAACGGGCCGCGAAGTCGACCGCCGAGATCGACACCTTCGATCTCAACGCGGATGTGATCAAACGGCTCAAGGCCGGGGAGATCGGCTTCGCCGTCGACCAGCAGCCCTATCTCCAGGGCTATCTCGCGGTCGACCAGCTCTGGCTGCACCGGGTCAACCGCAATGTCACCGGCGGCGGGAAACCCGTCCTCACCGGCCCCGCCCTGGTCCGGCAGAACGACGCCGACGCGCTGGCGAAACTGACCGCGGCCGGGACCCGATGACCGCCCCGGCGTACCCGATGCCCACCCTCCGACCTGCCGTGACCCATACTTGGGCGGCTGGGGCACGACATTTCGCCCCGCCGCCGCGCCACCGGGCGCGGCGGACCGGCGGACGAGCGGTACGGCGAGAAGGGCACGGGGTCGTGGCAAGGGCAAGGACAGGGGTACGCGCGCTCGGCGCGATGCTGGCGGCGGTGCTCGGGGCGTCCCTCGTCGGCTGCAGCAGCACCGGCGGCAAGCGCGCGGCGGACGCCCGCAAGGCCCAGGCCGAGGCGGCCGGGAAGGCCACGGTCAGCACGCCCCGCTGGACCTTCGCCATGGTCACCCACTCGGGCGACGGCGACACGTTCTGGGACATCGTCCAGAAGGGGGCCCAGGAGGCCGCCGAGAAGGACAACATCAACTTCCTCTACTCCAAGAACGACGAGGGCCAGCAGCAGGCCCAGCTCGTCCAGGCCGCCATCGACAAGAAGGTCGACGGCCTGATCGTCACCCTCGCCAAGCCCGACGCCATGAAGGACGTGGTGAAGAAGGCCGTCGCCGCCGGGATCCCGGTGATCACCATCAACTCCGGATCGGCCCAGTCCAAGGAGTACGGCGCCCTCACCCATATCGGGCAGGACGAGACCATCGCCGGTGAGGCCGTCGGCGAGGAGCTGAACGAGCGGGGCCGCAAGAAGGCGGTCTGCGTCCTGCACGAACAGGGCAACGTCGGCCATGAGCAGCGCTGCGCCGGGACGCGGAAGACCTTCGACGGCGAACTGCAGAACCTCTACGTCGACGGCACCAACATGCCCGACGTCCAGGCGTCCATCGAGGCCAAACTCCAGACCGACCGGGCCATCGACGCCGTCGTCACCCTCGGCGCCCCGTTCGCGGACACCGCCGTCCGGGCCAAGGCGAGCGCCCGCAGCAAGGCCGAGATCGATACCTTCGACCTCAATCCGAAGGTCGCCGCCGGACTGAAGGACGGCACTCTCGGCTTCGCCGTCGACCAGCAGCCCTACCTCCAGGGGTACGAGGCGGTCGACCTGCTCTGGCTCTACCGGTACAACGCCGACGTCCTCGGCGGCGGCCGTCCCGTACTCACCGGTCCGCAGATCATCACCGAGGACCAGGCGGCCCAGCTGGAGGACTACACGAGGCGGGGGACCCGATGAGCTCGACCGCGCCACCACCGGCGGACCTCGCGAAGGGGCCCGCCGGCGACGAACGGCTGCTGCGGACCTCACCGCTGCGCCGGCTGCTGGGCCGCCCCGAGCTGGGTTCCGTCGTCGGCGCCGTCGCCGTCTTCGTCTTCTTCTCGATCGTCGCCGACTCCTTCCTCCAGACGTCCAGCTTCTCCACCGTGCTGTACGCGGCGTCCACCATCGGGATCATGGCCGTCCCGGTCGCCCTGCTGATGATCGGCGGCGAGTTCGACCTCTCGGCGGGCGTCCTGGTCACCAGCTCCGCCCTGGTCTCCTCGATGTTCAGCTACCAGATGACGGCCAACGTCTGGGTCGGCGTACTGGTCTCCCTGCTGGTCACCCTGGCGGTCGGGGTCTTCAACGGATTTCTGCTGACCCGGACGAAGCTGCCCAGCTTCATCATCACGCTCGGTACGTTTCTGATGCTGACCGGGCTGAACCTGGGCTTCACCAAGCTGATCACCGGCCGGGTCTCCACCGACTCCATCAGCGATATGGAGGGCTTCGCCTCGGCGAAGAAGGTCTTCGCGTCCGAGCTGGTGATCGGGGACGTCAGCCTGAAGGTGACGATCCTCTGGTGGCTCGGCCTGGTCGCCGTCGCCACCTGGGTCCTGCTGCGGACCCGCTTCGGCAACTGGATCTTCGCCGTCGGCGGCGGCGCCGACGCGGCCCGCGCGGTCGGCGTCCCGGTCGTCAAGACCAAGATCGGCCTCTATATGGGCGTCGCCTTCGCCGCCTGGATCTCCGGCCAGCACCTGCTCTTCTCCTTCGACGTGGTGCAGTCCGGCGAGGGCGTCGGCAACGAGCTGATCTACATCATCGCGGCCGTCATCGGAGGCTGTCTGATCACCGGCGGCTACGGCTCCGCCATCGGCTCCGCGGTGGGCGCCTTCATCTTCGGTATGACCAGCAAGGGCATCGTCTACGCGGAGTGGAACCCCGACTGGTTCAAGTTCTTCCTCGGGGCGATGCTGCTGCTCGCCACCCTGCTCAACGCCTGGGTACGGAAGAGGGCGGAGGCCACCCGATGAGCCCGCGGAACCCCACTCCCGCCCCCTCGTCCGGGGACGAGCGGCCCCCGCTGGTCGCCCTCGACCGGGTCAGTAAGTACTACGGCAACATCCGGGCCCTCGAAGGAGTGTCCCTGGAGGTCAGGGCCGGGGAGATCACCTGCGTCCTGGGCGACAACGGCGCCGGGAAGTCCACCCTCATCAAGATCGTCGCCGGGCTGCACCAGCACGACTCCGGCACGTTCTCCGTCGAGGGCGAGGAGACCCGGCTGGTCAACCCCCGCGACGCCCTCGACCGGGGCATCGCCACGGTCTACCAGGACCTCGCCGTGGTCCCCCTGATGCCGGTCTGGCGGAACTTCTTCCTCGGCTCCGAGCCCGTGAAGGGCTCGGGCCCGTTCCGCCGGCTCGACGTCCGGACCATGCGCGAGACCACCCGGTCCGAGCTGCTGCGGATGGGGATCGACCTGCGCGACGTCGACCAGCCCATCGGCACCCTCTCCGGCGGCGAGCGGCAGTGCGTGGCGATCGCCCGCGCCGTCCACTTCGGCGCCAAGGTCCTGGTCCTCGACGAGCCCACGGCGGCGCTCGGCGTCAAGCAGTCCGGGGTGGTCCTCAAATACGTCGCCGCCGCCCGCGACGCGGGCCTGGGCGTCGTACTGATCACCCACAACCCGCACCACGCCTATCTGGTCGGCGACCGGTTCGTCCTGCTCAAGCGGGGCACCATGACCGCGAGCCACACCAAGGACTCGGTCACCCTGGACGAGCTGACCCGGCAGATGGCGGGCGGCTCCGAGCTGGACGACCTCCGGCACGAACTGGAGCGCCCCGGCCCCGGCGACCCGCCGGGGGAGTGACGGACGACCCCGGGAAGGGCCGTGCGCCGGCGTACGGCCCCTCCCGGGCGACAGCGGTACGCGGGCCCGCGTACGGCCCGCTCCCGACGGGCGGCCCCCCGGGGGTGCCGTGAAAGAATCGGTACGGCGGCCCGTTCCGCCACCCGCAGTGACCCCTTGACCCCGAGCACCCGCAGGGACATGAGCACCTACCGCGATTTCGCGCACCGCGGCTCCGCCCGCGCCACCGTCCTGCGTACCGTCGGCACCCGTGAGCGGCGCTCCCATCTGACCGCCCCCCGGGTCCCCACCGTCGGAATCGACATCGGGGGTACGAAGGTGATGGCGGGCGTCGTCGACGCGGACGGCGTCATCCTGGAGAAGGTCAGGACCGAGACCCCGGACAAGTCGAAGAGTCCCAAGGTCGTCGAGGACGTCATCTGCGAACTCGTACTCGACCTCTCCGACCGGCACGATGTCCACGCCGTCGGGATCGGCGCCGCGGGCTGGGTCGACGCCGACCGCTCCACCGTGCTGTTCGCCCCGCACCTCGCCTGGCGCAACGAACCCCTGCGGGACGCCCTCTCCGCCCGGCTCGCGGTCCCCGTCCTGGTCGACAACGACGCCAACACCGCCGCCTGGGCGGAGTGGCGGTTCGGCGCCGGGCGCGGCGAGGACCATCTGGTGATGATCACCCTCGGGACCGGGATCGGCGGCGCCATCCTGGAGGACGGCCAGGTCAAGCGGGGCAAGTACGGCGTCGCCGGAGAGTTCGGCCATATGCAGGTCGTCCCGGGCGGCCACCGCTGCCCGTGCGGCAACCGGGGCTGCTGGGAGCAGTACAGCTCCGGCAACGCCCTGGTCCGCGAGGCCCGTGAGCTGGCCGCCGCCGACTCGCCCGTCGCCCATGTGCTGATCGACCGGGTCGGCGGCAATGTCGCCGACATCACCGGACCCCTGATCACCGAGCTGGCCCGCGAGGGCGACGCCATGTGCGTCGAACTCTTCCAGGACATCGGCCAGTGGCTCGGCGTCGGGATCGCCAATCTCGCCGCCGCCCTCGACCCCTCCTGCTTCGTCGTCGGCGGCGGGGTCAGCGCCGCCGACGATCTGCTGATCGGACCCGCCAGGGACGCCTTCCGCCGCCATCTGACCGGCCGCGGCTACCGGCCCGAGGCCCGGATCGTCAAGGCCCAGCTCGGCCCCGAGGCCGGTATGGTCGGCGCCGCCGACCTGGCCAGGCTGGTCGCCCGCCGCTTCCGCCGGGCCAACCGGCGCCGGGTCGAACGCCACGAGCGGTACGAGCGGTACGCCCAGGCCCTGCGGAACTCCGGCACGAGCCGGCCCCCGCGCGAGGTCTGACCCGGGCCCGCCGCACCCTCCCGATGATCTTGATTTTCCGGGCTTTCCCGCATGCGCCGGTGGCGAACCGTAGACTTCAGGTCCGACCACCCACCAGGAACCCGCAGTCATGAGTGTCGTACCCAGACCGACCCAGCGGCCGGACGAACCGGCCTTCCGGCCGCCCGAGGGCCGCCGGCGCATGATCGTCCGGCGTGCCGTGACGCTGCTCGTCATCCTGCTGCTGATCGGCGTCCCGGCGGGCTATCTGGTGGTCTCCGCCGAGCAGAGCCGGGCCAGCGGACGGGACAAGGTCGCCGAATCCTCCGGCAAGGGCCTGCGGGAAGCCTGGCCCTCCCAGATGAAGCGCCGGATCTTCGAGGTGCCCGTCCCGGACAACGCCTGGAGCGTCGCCTACTACGAGACCAGCAACTGGAAGACCAGCAGGCTCTACGTCCAGTTCAGCACCACCACCGACGGGCTCGACCGGTTCCTGGCCGAGATCGGCGCCGACCGGTCCGCGCTCCAGCCCGGCGTCCCCGCCATCAGCGGCAAGGACGCCGCCACCGCGGGCTGGCGCTTCACCCCCGGCGAGCGGGAGTGGACCGGACTCACCCATCTGCGCGACTCGCCCCGGCCCGACCAGCACATCGTCATCGACACCACCCACGACTGGGCCGTCGGCGTCTACGTGGTATCGACCACCACCCCCTGAACCACAACCGAACCACCCGCCGGGGTGAGAGGAGGGGGGTCGCCCACCACCGCTCCGGGCGGTCACTACGGTGGACCGGGTGAGTGAGACGCAGACCCCCGACCAGAGCCCCGAGCAGAGCACGGAACCGAGCCCCGGCCCCGGGGACCACCCCGGCACCGGCCCGGAGCCGGGCCCCGGCCGGAGCCCTGAGCACGGCGCTGAATCCGGCCCCGACCCGAGCTCCGCCCCGCTCCCCGCCTCCGGCGCGGAACCCGGCGCGGAACCCGGTCCCGACCGGAGCCCCGAGGAGGCTCCGCCCACCCTCCAGTACCGGATCGACGGACCCGACGACGCGCCCGTACTCGTCCTCGGCCCGTCCCTGGGCACCACCTGGCACATGTGGGACCGGCAGATCGCCGAACTCTCCCGCGAATGGCGGATCCTCCGCTACGACCTCCCCGGCCACGGCGGCGCCCCCGCCCTGCCCGCCGAATCCGTCGGCGAACTCGCCGACCGGCTGATCGCCACCCTCGACGGCCTCGGCGTCCAGCGATTCGGCTACGCGGGCTGCTCCATCGGCGGCGCCGTCGGCCTCGATCTGGCCCTGCGCAGACCGGACCGGGTCGGGTCGCTGGCGCTGGTCGCCGCGTCACCCCGGTTCGAGACCGCCGACGAACTCCGCGGCCGGGGTGTGATCGTCCGGACCAACGGACTCGACCCGGTGGCGCTGGCCGCCCCCGAAGCCTGGTTCACCCAGGGTTTCGCCGCCGCCCAGCCCGCGATCGTGGAGTGGGCCGTCCAGATGGTCCGCACCACCGACCCCGCCTGCTACATCGCCGCCTGCGAGGCGCTGGCCGCCTTCGACGTCCGGGCCGAGATCGGCCGCATCTCCGTCCCCGCCCTCGTCCTGGTCGGATCCGAGGACCAGGTCACCGGCCCCGCCGAGGCCCGCACCCTGGTCGCCGGGATACCGGACGCCCGGCTGGCCCTGGTACCCGGCGCCGGTCACCTCGCCCCCGTCGAGCAGCCCGCCGCCGTCACCGACCTGCTGGTACGCCACTTCTCCTCGGTGCCGCAGGACACCCTCACGGCCATCCCCCTCCAGGCCGTGGCGGCCGTCGCCCCGGCCACCGCCCCGCCCGCCGACCCCGAGACCGCCCCCGCGCCCGCCGCACCGGAGGAGACCGGGCGCCCCGACCCGTACGAACCGGGCATGCGGACCCGCCGGGAAGTCCTCGGCGACGCCTATGTCGACGGCGCCACCGGCGACGACGAACACTTCGCCGCCGACTTCCAGGAGTTCGTCACCCGCTACGCCTGGGGCGAGGTCTGGAACCGCGGCGGCCTGGACCGCCGCACCCGCAGCGCCGTCACCATGACGGCACTGGTCGCCCAGGGGCGGCCGGAGGAGCTGGGCGCGCACGTCAGGGCCGCCCTGCGGAACGGGCTCACCCCCGACGAGATCAAGGAAATCCTGCTCCACACCGCCGTGTACTGCGGGCTGCCCGCGGCCAACACCGCGTTCCGGGTCGCGGGAGCCGTGGTACGGGAGGAGACCACACCCCGGCCGTAGCAGGATGGGCCCATGAGGCTCACCAAGAAGAAGCACTCCTGCGTACGGCTGGAGAAGGACGGCGCCACCCTCGTCGTGGACCCCGGCGCGTTCTCCGAGGAGGACGCCGCCGCCGGGGCGGACGCGGTGCTGATCACCCATGAGCACCCCGACCACTACGACGAGGGCCGCGTCCGCGCCGCCCTGGAGGCCGGGGCCGAGGTCTGGACCCTGCGGAGCGTCGCCGACACCCTGAGCGCGGCGTTCCCCGGGCGGGTCCGGACCGTCGGCCACGGCGACACCTTCACCGCGGCGGGCTTCGAGATCGAGGTACACGGCGAACTGCACGCCGTGATCCACCCCGATCTGCCGCGCGTCACCAATATCGGCTTCCTGCTCGACGGCGCCGTCTTCCACCCCGGTGACGCCCTGACCGTCCCCGAGCGGCCCGTCGACACGCTGATGCTGCCGGTGATGGCGCCCTGGAACAAGCTCTCCGAGGTCGTCGACTACGTCCGCGAGGTACGCCCCCGGCTGACGATCGACATCCACGACGCACTGCTCACGGAGCTGGCGCGGCCGATCTACGACGGCCATCTCGCGAACCTGGGCGGCGCGCCCCACGAACGCCTCTCCCCGGGCGCCGCGCATATTTTCTGACCGGGCCGCTCGGGGGTCCTCGCGGCGTGCCGCACCCGGCGAGGGGGAGCGGGCGAAGGTGTTCAGGGGCGCGGGGAACTGCGCGATCAGCCCACCACGGTCCGCGGACCGCGAACAGGGTTGAGGAGGCGGGGGCTCCGGCGGCCCGAACGATTAGGGTGGCGGGTATGCGCATCGCGACCTGGAACGTCAACTCCGTCACCGCCCGGCTCCCCCGCCTCCTCGCCTGGCTGGAGGCCACCGGCACGGATGTGCTGTGCGTCCAGGAGACCAAGTGCAGCGCCGGGCAGTTCCCCGCCGCCGAGCTGCGCGAGCTGGGGTACGAGTCCGCGGTGCACGCCGACGGCCGGTGGAACGGGGTCGCGCTGATCTCCCGGGTCGGTCTGGACCAGGTCGTTCCGGGGCTGCCGGACGGACCGGAGTACGACGGCGCCGCCGAGCCCCGCGCGGTCTCCGCGACCTGCGGCCCGGTCCGGCTCTGGTCGGTGTACGTACCGAACGGGCGCGAGGTCGACCACCCCCACTACGCGTACAAGCTGCGCTGGCTGGACGCGCTGCGGACCGCCGTCGCCGAGGACGCGGCCGGGAGCCTGCCCTTCGCGGTGCTCGGCGACTACAACATCGCCCCCGCCGACGACGACGTCTGGGATCTCTCCGCCTTCGAGGGCGCCACCCATGTCACCGAGCCGGAGCGGGCGGCCCTGGCCGGGCTGCGGCAGACCGGGCTGACCGATGTGGTGCCCCGGCCGCTGAAGTACGACCACCCGTACACCTACTGGGATTACCGTCAGCTCGCCTTCCCGAAGAACCGCGGCATGCGGATCGACCTGGTCTACGGCAACGCGCCGTTCGCCGCCGCGGTCAAGGACTCCTATGTGGACCGCGAGGAGCGCAAGGGCAAGGGCGCGTCGGACCACGCCCCCGTCGTGGTGGACCTCGACGTCTGAGGACGTCCGGGACCGCGGAGGCACCCCGGGAGAACAGATGAGCGGTCGCACCCTCTTCCGGGGGGTGCGCCGATCTCCCGGTGATATCCCGGGGATCTTCGGCGCGCGGCGGCTGTCCCCGGCCCGGGGAAGGTGCCAGTCTCGGTGGTATGAACATCCCTTTCCTGGACAGCTGGCTCAAGCGGCAGGGTTCCGGTTCCCGGGGCGGGCTCGACGACCCCGAGCGCGCTTCGGCGATGGCCGAGTTGTTCGCGGAGTGCGAGCTGCTGCGGGTGCGGATCGGGCGGATGGGTCTCGAACTGGACGACACTCCGGCCTCCTTGGCCGCCCTGGACCAGCTGCCGCCGCGCTGGCGGGACGATCCGGATGAACTGCCGTGGATCGGCAACGACGCGGGGCTGTATCTGGGTACGGTGATCGTACGGACGGTGCCGGGCGCGGAGTGGCATGTCTGGCCCGCCGGGCAGCCGGTGGTGCGGCTGGCGTCCGGCCGGGAGATCGGGGTGGTGGAGGCGGGTCTCGACTGGGCGGTGCACGGAGCGCCGGAGCTGTCCCAGGTCTATGCCGAGGCCGCCGAGGCGTGAGCCCGCCCGCCCAGCCCGCCCCCGCTGTCCCGGCGGCCGTGGAGCGCTCGTACGGCCGCCGGGGACGACGGCCCCGGCCCGGCCCGTACATGAGCTGATATATAGCCAATAAATACGGCTTATGCCCTTTTTATGCGTGTCGCGCGCGAAGTCCCTTTCCGGGGTGGATAGTTTGCGCAGACCTCGACACAGCAACCAGTGGGTAGGGCAGCGTATGGCCGTCGTCGATCCGTTGATCGAGCTGCGGGACGTCAACAAGTACTACGGGCAGTTGCACGTCCTGCGGGACATCAACCTCTCCGTCGGCCGCG
Organism: Streptomyces sp. NPDC006798; assembly: GCF_040635975.1. Classification (NCBI taxonomy): domain Bacteria; kingdom Bacillati; phylum Actinomycetota; class Actinomycetes; order Kitasatosporales; family Streptomycetaceae; genus Streptomyces; species Streptomyces sp. NPDC006798. Next base: position 41,089 of record NZ_JBEYIS010000044.1, on the reverse strand, counting down.
GGGAGGTGGTGGTGGTCATCGGCCCGTCCGGCTCCGGCAAGTCGACCCTGTGCCGGACGGTGAACCGGCTGGAGACCATCGAGTCCGGAACGATCACCATCGACGGTGAGCCGCTCCCGGAGGAGGGCAAGGGCCTCGCCCGGCTCCGCTCCGACGTCGGCATGGTGTTCCAGTCGTTCAACCTCTTCGCCCACAAGACGGTCCTGGAGAACATCTCCCTCGCCCCCCTCAAGGTCCGCGGGCGGCGCAAGGAGGAGGCCGAACGGCGCTCCCGGGAACTCCTCGACCGGGTCGGGCTCGCCTCCCAGGCGGACAAGTACCCGGCGCAGCTCTCCGGCGGCCAGCAGCAGCGGGTGGCGATCGCCCGGGCGCTGGCGATGGAGCCCAAGGTGATGCTCTTCGACGAGCCGACGTCGGCCCTCGACCCCGAGATGATCAACGAGGTGCTGGAGGTCATGCAGCAGCTCGCCCGGGACGGCATGACCATGGTCGTGGTCACCCACGAGATGGGCTTCGCCCGCTCCGCCGCCAACCGGGTCGTCTTCATGGCCGACGGCAGGATCGTCGAGGACCGGGCCCCCGAGGACTTCTTCACCCATCCGGAGAGCGACCGGGCGAAGGACTTCCTCTCCAAGATCCTCAAGCACTGACCGGGGGACCGTCGATGCCGCGTACCCGGAACATCCCGACCGCCCACCGCCCGCACCGCCCGGCCACCGGACCCCACCGCCCCCGGCGGAACCGGCGGCGGACGGCCCGCGCCGCGACGGCGCTGCTGCTCGCCCTGACCGCCGTCGCCGCCACCGCCTGCGGCAAGGAGGGCAGCCCGCCCGTCAAGGGCCCCCAGACCGACCAACTCCCCGTCTACCAGGTCAACACCGGATTCCAGCTCCCCGAATCCCCGACCTGGCGGCGGGCGAAGAGCCGCGGCCATCTCACCGTCGGAGCCAAGGAGGACCAGCCCTATCTCGGTGAGAAGGACCCGGCGACCGGCCGCTACTCCGGCTTCGACATCGAGATCGCCCGAATGGTCGCCGCCTATCTCGGCTTCGACCCGGCGGGCATCCACTTCCGGACCATCGCGTCCGCCAACCGCGAGACGGCCCTCCAGAACGGCCAGATCGACTACTACGTCGGTACCTACACCATCAACGACAAGCGGAAGAAGCTGGTCGGCTTCGCCGGTCCCTACTACCTGGCCGGCCAGTCCCTGCTGGTGCGGGCCGACGAGGACGACATCCACGGCCCCCAGGACCTGGCCGGGAAACGGGTCTGCTCCGCCACCGGCTCCACCCCCTACCAGCGGATCAAGTCCGACTACCCGAAGGCGACCCTGGTCGGCTACGACACCTACTCGGTCTGTGTGGACAATCTGCTCACCTATCAGGTCGACGCCGTCACCACCGACGACGCCATCCTGATCGGCTACGCCGCCAAGGTCCCCGACGAACTGAAGATCGTCGGCAAGCCCTTCTCCGAGGAGCCGTACGGCATCGGCGTACCCCGGAACGACAACGCGCTCCGGTTCGCCATCGACGACGCCCTCGAAGCCGGTGAGAAGAGCGGCGAGTGGAAGCAGGCGTACGACGCCACCCTTGGCCTCTCCGGGGTCCCGGCACCCACGCCGCCCCCGATCGACCGCTATCCGGCGAGCTGAGGAGGCCCGGCACATGGACGTACTGACCGACAATATCGACCTCTACTGGCAGGGCTTCCTCGGCACCGTCGAGCTGACCTTCTACTCCTCGGTACTCGCCCTCGTCCTCGGCTTTCTGATCGCCGCCTTCCGGGTCTCCCCGGTCGGCTCGCTGCGGGCCTTCGGCACGGTCTGGGTGACCGTACTCCGCAACACCCCGCTCACCCTGCTCTTCTTCGCCGTCGTCCTCGGACTGCCCCGGTTCGGCATCGTGCTGCCGTTCCAGCTCTTCGCGATCCTCGCCCTCGGCTGCTACACCTCCGCCTTCATCTGCGAGGCCCTGCGCTCCGGGATCAACACCGTTCCCACAGGACAGGGCGAGGCCGCCCGCAGCCTCGGCATGTCCTTCGGCCAGACCCTGCACACCGTGGTACTGCCCCAGGCGTTCCGCTCCGTCATCCCGCCCATCGGCTCCACCCTGATCGCCCTGGCCAAGAACTCCGCGATCGCGGGCGCCTTCAGCGTCACCGAACTCCTCGGTACCTACAAGACGCTGAGCGAACTGGGCTACAACATCATCTGGACCTTTGTCTGGATCGCCGTCGGATATCTGATCATCACCCTGTCCATCAGTGCGCTCTTCAACGTGCTGGAGAAGCGTTACGGAGTCGCCAGATGACCGATTCCACCGCCCTCTACGACATTCCGGGGCCCCGTACCCGCAAGCGGCACCGGCTCTACGGAATGGGCGCCAGCCTGGCCATCGCCGCCCTCGTCGGCTGGATCGTCTATCTGCTCTTCGACACCGGACAGTTCACCGCCGAGAAATGGACCCCGTTCGAATACAAGGGGATCCAGGAACTCCTGCTCCAAGGGCTCGGCAACACGCTCAAGGCATTCGCCTACGCGGCCGTGCTCTCCCTCGTCCTGGGCGGCGTCCTCGCCACCGGACGGCTCTCCGAACACCGCGCGGTGCGCTGGATCGCCACCCTCCTGGTGGAGTTCTTCCGCGCGATGCCCGTACTGGTGATGATCTTCTTCATCTTCGTGGCGCTGAAGGTCCAGCCGCTGCCCGCCCTGGTCGCCGGACTGACCCTCTACAACGGCTCGGTGCTCGCCGAGGTCTTCCGGACCGGCGTCAACGCCGTCGACCGGGGCCAGCGGGAGGCCGCGTACGCCCTCGGGATGCGCAAGACCCAGGTGATGACCCATGTCCTGGTGCCCCAGGCGGTCCGGGCGATGCTGCCCGCGATCATCAGTCAGCTCGTGGTCGCCCTCAAGGACACCTCACTCGGCTATCTCATCACCTACGAGGAGTTCCTCCACGCGGGCAAGCTGATCGCCTCCAACCTCGACTACGACCTGCCGTTCATCCCGGTCGTGATGGTGATCGCGCCGATCTACATCGGGCTCTGCATGCTGCTCTCCTGGTTCGCCAACTGGGTGGCCCGGCGGCAGCGCCGCAATCCGAAGACCGAGGGCGCGGAGATCGCCCCGGCCGAACCGGGGACCCTGCTGACCGCAGGACCCCAGGGCCCGCCACCCCCGCCCGACCGGGCGTAGGCCCGAGGCGGCGGCTCATGGAACACCGAACCCCGGCCCCGGTAAGGCCCCGGCGGCAGCCGGTGATCACTTCTCGCCCCTCGGACCCGGCACGGACCCCGTGCGGACCGGTCCCGGGGGCGGGGAGAAGGTCAGCTGCGGCCGGGGCGGGGCTGGCGGGGAGCGGGCCCGGTGAGCCGCCGCCCGGGCCGGGGCCGGTCGTACCGGGCGTCACACCGGCCCGGCCGCGTCCGCCTCCACCGCCGGGCGCGGCGTCCGCGCCGGTCCGGTGACATCGGCTACCACCTCGACCACATCGGGGCCGTACGCCGCCGAGTCCACCACCTTCAGCAGCAGACAGAACGACCCACCGCGGTGGGCCCCCGCCAGCTCCCGGTGATGCCGCGCCAGATAGCGCGCGGCCGCCTGGTTGGCGATCGCCAGCTGACCGCAGAGCAGAAAGACCGGCCGCCCCTCCTCACCCGGCGTCAGCCGGGCCAGCAGGACGTACTCGGACACCCCGTACCCGGCCCGGTACACCTCCGTACCGATCCGGAACGCGCCCCGGTCCGGGCCCGGTTCCGCCGATACGTCCACCGAGACACCGGGCAGCAGACTGCGTAGATGAGCCGCCATCCGCTGGTTCGACGTCGGCCCGCCGACACAGAACTCGGCCTGCTCGCCGACCCCTTCCCTGGCCTCGTCGTGCCAGACCACCCGGGCCCGCGCCCCGCAGTCCTTGATCAGCGCCGCCAGTTCCAGCAGGGCGAACACGTCCCGCCGCTTCACCGAACCGTCCCGCCCGGCCTCCCGATTGACGACCAGCAGCGCGTCCGAGTCCGTCGGAAGCCCGAAGAAGTCCTGGGTACGGCGGAGCGACCGGCGCCAGCGGTAGGTACGGGCCACCCAGCCGACCAGGGCGCTGATCCCCGCGGCGACCAGCCCGAGGACGATATTGCGTATGTCGTCGTTCATGTCGGCGCATGCTACTTCCGTCCGGGCCGCCCCGGGATCCGCGCGGACCGCCCGCCGCCGCGCGGTGCGCTCCTGACGGGGGTGGTACGGGGCCGCTAGGTTGTCCGCACTGGCGTCGACTGGAGGTTCGTTCGGATGCGTCGTACCACCACCCGGAACATCGCGCTGCTGGCCGCGGCGGCGGCCGTCGTCTCGATCGGCGCCGCCGCGCCGCCCGCCGATCCGCCCGTGCGGCACCCCGGTTCACCCGGCGGACCGCCGGTGAAGACCCCGGTCGCCGCCGGATACGGCGGAGCCGTCGCCAGTGTCGACGCTGACGCCTCCGCCGCCGGGATCGAGATCCTGCGGCGCGGCGGCAACGCGGTGGACGCGGCCGTCGCCACCGCCGCCGCGCTCGGCGTCACCGAACCGTACTCGGCGGGCATCGGCGGAGGCGGCTACCTCGTCTACTACGACGCCGGGACCCGGACCGTGCACACGATCGACGGCCGGGAGACCGCGCCCCGCTCCGCCGACGCCTCCCTCTTCCTGGAGAACGGCCGCCCCATCCCCTTCGACCAGGGCCAGACCAGCGGACTGGGCGTCGGCACCCCCGGCACCCCCGCCACCTGGGAGACGGCCCTGCGCGCCTGGGGCAGCCGGCCACTGGCCCGGCTGCTGAAGCCCGCCGAGAAACTGGCGCGGGACGGCTTCACCGTCGACGCCACCTTCCGTGCCCAGACCGAGGCCAACCAGGCACGGTTCGCCGACTTCCCCGCCACCGCCGAACTCTTCCTGCCCGGCGGGAAACTGCCCGTGGTCGGCACCACCTTCAAGAACCCCGATCTCGCCCGCACCTACCGTGAACTCGCCGACGACGGTGTCCGGGCGCTCTACCGGGGCGATATCGCCGAGGACATCGTCGACACCGTCCGCAAGCCGCCGGTGGCCCCCGGCGCCACCCGGATCGTCCGCCCCGGCGATCTGACCCTGCGCGATCTGCGGTCGTACGAAACGATCCGGCGCGCTCCCACGAAGGTCGGCTACCGAGGTCTCGGCGTCTACGGAATGGCGCCTTCCTCCTCCGGCGGCACCAGTGTCGGCCAGGCCCTCAACATGCTGGAACGCACCGATCTGGGACGGGTGTCACCGGCCGGCTATCTGCACCGCTTCATCGAGGCCAGCCGGATCGCCTTCGCGGACCGGGGCCGCTGGGTGGGCGACCCGGCGTTCGAGGACGTCCCCGTCAAGGGCCTGCTGTCACAGCGGTTCGCCGACAGCCGGTCCTGCCTGATCAAGGACGACGCGGTCCTCACCAGCCCGTTGGCGCCCGGCGACCCCCGGAACCCGGTCCCGTGCGGTACGACCGGGGAGGCGGCGCCGACGATGCGTGACGTCGAGAGCACCACCCATCTGACCACCGCCGACCGGTGGGGCAATGTCGTCGCCTACACCCTCACCATCGAAGCCACCGGAGGCAGCGGGATCACCGTCCCGGGGCGCGGATTCCTGCTCAACAACGAGCTGACGGACTTCAACTTCGCCCCGGCGAACCCGGCCGTCCACGACCCGAACCTGCCCGGTCCCGCCAAGCGGCCCCGCTCCTCCATGTCCCCGACGATCGTCCTCGACGACGACCGGCGGCCGGTGCTGGCCCTCGGTTCCCCGGGCGGAGCGACCATCATCACCACCGTGCTCCAGACCCTGACAAGCCGGCTGGACCGGGGCCTGCCGCTGGTGGAGGCGATCGCCGCGCCGCGCGCCAGCCAGCGGAACCAGACCACGACCGAACTGGAGCCCGGCCTCTGGAACAGCCCGCTCCGGGCCGAACTGGAGCGGATCGGGCACGGATTCCGGCTCAACCCGGAGATCGGCGCGGCGACCGCGATCGAACGCCTCCCGGACGGCCGCTGGCTGGCGGCGGCGGAGAAGACCCGGCGCGGGGGCGGTTCGGCGATGGTGGTACGCCCGAGCGACGGCAGGCCGTAACGGGGCTCCGGCGTTCGTACGGTCGTCCGCGATCCGGACCCGGTCCCGAACGGGCGTACTCCATCCGGATCCCGGTCGCGACCGCACGCCCCCGGCCAACCACCGTCCGCCCCGGCGCACTTGGCCGGGGCGACGGCGCAACCCGGCGCGGGGCGGGGGGATCGGTCGCGACCGGGAACGGGTAAGGACGCTTTTCCGCGCGGAAACCGCACAGAAAGGCGACCGTTCCCATGCATGTTCGCACCCTCGCCGCCCTCGCCACCGCCTCCGGGGCGGCCTTCCTGGCGGCGGCGGCACCCGCGCCGCCCGCGGCGGCGAGCTTTGTGACCCAGCCGCCGCCCGGGCCCAGGTCCGAGGGGGCGGGTGGCGGCGGGGCGGTGGCGATGGGCGCGACGGGTGCGGGTGCGGTCCCGGTCGTGGCGACGGAGGCGACGAGGGCCGTGCGGGCTGTGGAGGCCGTCGAGGCCGAGGGCGCCGTAGGGGCGGACGAACTGCGCGCCAGCACCGCGGGCTGCGACCCGGTGTCCAAGGGGAGTTACGCCGAGGACGCCGGTGCGGAGGCGACCGTACCGGTCTGCGGGGCGAAGGGCGCGGTGTACTGGAAGGCCGATCTGGACGTCGCCTGCGACGGGCTGGAGAGCGCGATCTGCAACCGGGAGAACGACCCCTGGTATCTGCCCGATACGGCCGTCCGGCAGTCCGACGGCCGCCCGCTGGACGCGGCGACCCTGCCGTATGTGGTGGTACCCACGCCCGGACCGATCTGGAAATACTACGAGTCGGGGATCCGCGGCGGCGGAATCGTCGCCGTCGTCCACCGTGACCGGGTCCGGTACGGGGTGGTCGGCGACACCGGCCCCGCGAAGATCATCGGGGAGGCGTCGTACGCGATGGCCCGGGCGCTGGGGATCGACTCTGACCCGGTCGGCGGGGGAGTGCCGTCGGGCGTGACGTACATCCTCTTCGCCGGCTCCGAGGCGGACCCGGTGGAGAGCCGTACGTCCGCGACGACGCGGGGCGAGGAACTCGCCCGCGCGTTCCTCACGTCGAACTGACCCCACGCCCCGAAGCGCCTCGCCCCTCGGGGCCTTGCCGCCTGATGGCCCTTCGCGCGGCCCCGCCCGCGCCTGCCCTCCTGGGGCCCGCCCCACAACCCGGGCCCGCCCGGCGACCCGATGTTGTTCCCGGTCTGCGGGCCGGCCGTGGCTGGTCGCGCAGTTCCCCGCGCCCCTGAACGCTCTCCCACTCCCGGCCCCTGGATGGGAGCCCGTCTTTTTGCGGGGGCGGCGAGCAGGGCAACCCAGGGGCGCGGGGAACTGCGCGACCAGCCGCGACGGTGGTGTGGACCGCGTACACCAGATCGCTGGGCGCGGCCCGGGGTTGTGGGCCTTACCTGGAGGGCCGAGGCGCTGGGGTTCCCCCATTGCCGGAGGCATAGGGGGCGGAACTGCGCGAGCGATCCGCCACGGTCCGCAGGCCGCGGACAAGATCGGGCTGCCGGGCGCGGCCCGGTTAGTGGCGCCGCGCGCGGCGGTCCGGGCTACGGGAGCGTCAGGACGCGCGGGCCCGACGGGGTGATCGCTACCGTGTGTTCCGAGTGCGTCGCGCGGCTCGCGTCGAGTGTGCGGATCGTCCAGCCGTCCCGCGCCGTGTACGTGTCGTCCGCGCCGGAGGCGATCAGCATCGGCTCGATCGCGATCACCATGCCCGCCCGCAGCAGCATTCCGCGCCCCGCGCGTCCCTCATTGGGCACGTCCGGGCCCTCGTGCATGGAGCGGCCCACGCCGTGGCCGCCGAAGCCGTCGGGGATGCCGTAGCCCGCGGCCCGGCAGACCTGGCCCACCGCGTGGGCGATATCGCCGATCCGGTTGCCCGGTACGGCCGCCGCGATGCCCGCCGCCAGGGCTTTCTCGCCCGTGGCGATCAGCTCGGTGTCCTCGGGCCCGGCCCGGCCCACGGTGAAGCTGACGGCCGCGTCGCCGACCCAGCCGTCGAGGATCGCGCCGCAGTCGAGGCTGACGAGGTCGCCGTCGCGCAGCCGGTAGTCGTCGGGGATGCCGTGGACCACGGCATCGTTGACGGAGACGCAGAGGACCGCTGGGAAGGGGACGGGCGCCCAGGCGGGCCGGTAGCCGAGGAACGGGGAGCCCGCGCCCGCCTCGTCGAGTACCGTCCGGGCGACCCGGTCCAGCTCCCGCAGTTCGACGCCGACCGCCGCCGCCGCCCGGGCAGCGGCCAGGGCTCGGCCCACGACGCGGCCCGCTGCTCGCATCGCCTCGATCGACTCTTCCGTCTTGATCTCAACCATGCCAATTACTATACCGGTCAATCTGCCGTGCGCGGTATTAGAATGACGGCATGGTCCGTACCCCTCTCACCCCCGAAGAGCGTGAACGCGGCGAGCGGCTCGGCCGGCTCCTCCGTGCGGCGCGTGGTCCCCGCAGCATGGTCGACGTGGCCGCCGAGGCCGGGATCTCCGCCGAGACGCTGCGCAAGATCGAGACCGGCCGGGCGCCCACCCCCGCCTTCTTCACGGTCGCCGCGCTCGCCGCGGCCCTGCGGCTGTCGACGGACGAGCTCGCCGACGCCTGTGTCCTGACCCCGACGGCGTAGGCGATCCCGGGCGCGGGGTCGGAACCGCTCCCGGGGCTTTCGCCGCCTACCCGGCGGCCACCGCGAGCTGGATCCGGCGGTGCCGGGGCGCGTCGACCGCCTCGTCGACCAGCGCCCGGGCGAGATCGTCGTGGCAGATCCGGCCGCCGGGGATCACCGTGCCCTCGGCGGTGCGGTAGCGGCCGGTGCGCGGATGGCCCGACGACAGGTCCGGCGGGCAGACCATCAGCCAGTCCAGGCCGCCCGCCGTCCCGCGCAGCAGTTCCCACTCGGCCGCGTGCCCCCGGCAGAAGACCCGGGCGGGTTCCGGGAAGCCGGGGTCGTCCATCAGCCGCACCCCGGGCGCGGTCTCCAGGGTGGAGGTCACACCGAGTGTCACGAACCGGCCGACGCCCGCCGCCGTCAACCCCGCCACCAGCGCCTTCGCCGCTGCCACGAAGAACTCCTCGGACGGTACGCCGAGCCGGACCGTCGTATTGATCGCGGCCCGGTGGCCCGCCGCGGTCGCGGCGACCGAGGCATGGTCGGTGACGTCTCCCCGTACCACCGTCACCGCGTCCGAGCCGAGCCCGAAGGCCCGGTCCGGGTCCCGTACCACCGCCGTCACCCGGTGGCCGCGGGTCACCGCCTCGGTGACGACCGCGCGCCCCACCCGGCCCGCGGCCCCGTAGACGACGAGGTCCGGTGTCTGGTTGTTCGTTGATTCGCTCATGGGCCGGACGGTAGGACGGCACCCGCCGGTTACCGCAACGGTACCGGCCCCCGCCGGGGGAGCTTTCCGGCCACCGCCCGGGCGGGCCGGTGACAATGGGGCCATGGACACGACGGATCCGAGGGCCGCGCCGGGCGCCCCGGCGGGGGAGACCGTACGGATGCCACTGCCGCGCGAACTCTTCGCCGACGGCTGCTCCGGGCCCGAGCGGCGGCCCCTGCGCTTCGGTGACAAGTGGTCGGCGATGGTCCTGCGCTGTCTGGAGGACGGCCCGCGGCGCTTCACCGAACTGCGCCGCCCGCTGTACCGGGTGACGCCCAAGGTCCTCACCGAGACCCTGCGGGCGATGGAGCGCGACGGCATCGTCAGCCGTACCGCCTACGACGAGAATCCGCCGCGCGTCGAGTACGCGCTCACACCGCTGGGCCGGTCCCTGGTCGGACCGCTCGACGCCGCCTGCGCCTGGACCCGGGAACACGGCACGGAGCTGCGCCGGGCCCGGGACGCGTACGACCGGGCCCGCGACGGCGGCGCGTAGGCTCGGCGGTGTGACCGCAGCCGATGACATCGCCGCCGCCCGCTACATCAGCCTCACCACCTTCCGCCGCGACGGCACCGGGGTGGCCACCCCGGTCTGGTTCGCCGAGGACGGCGGCAGGCTCTACGTCTGGACCAACAAGGAATCCTGGAAGGTCAAGCGGCTCGGCCGCGACCCCCGGGTCACCGTCGCCGTCTGCGACGCCCGAGGCCGGATCGCCGACGGCGCGCCCCGGTCCGGCGGCACCGGTGAACTCCTCGACGCCGACGGTACGAAGCGCGCCCGCGACCTCGTCGCCCGCAAGTACGGCTGGCAGTTCCGGCTGGTGGACTGGCCCGCCCGGCTGGCGCGGCGCGGCGCCAGGCCCCACCAGGGCATCGCCGTCACCCTCGGGGAAACCCCCGGCGACGGAGCGGACACCCCGCCGTCCGGGTGAAACATGATCGACTCAGCGGGTCGGCGGCAATGGTCTTGCCCCGCTGTGTGACGGGGCTTACGTTCTCCATCTACGTTCCGCGTCTACGTGCGTAGAGGCGATGCGCCGATGCCGGGTGCCCGCCCGGCCGAAGGAGCAGCCCATGGCCGCAGTCGTACGCGCCGCTCTCGTCCAGGCCACCTGGACCGGCGACACCGAGTCGATGATCGCCAAACACGAGGCGTACGCCCGTACCGCCGCCGAGCGGGGTGCCCGGGTGATCGGGTTCCAGGAAGTCTTCAACGCTCCCTACTTCTGCCAGGTGCAGGAGCCGGAGCACTACCGCTGGGCGGAGCCGGTGCCCGACGGGCCGACCGTACGGCGGATGCGGGAGCTGGCCCGGGAGACCGGCATGGTGATCGTGGCCCCGGTCTTCGAGATCGAGGGCCCCGGTCTCTACTACAACACCGCCGCCGTGATCGACGCCGACGGCAGCTATCTCGGCAAGTACCGCAAGCATCACATTCCGCAGGTCCAGGGGTTCTGGGAGAAGTACTACTTCCGCCCGGGGAACGCGGGATGGCCGGTCTTCGACACCGCGGCGGGCCGGATCGGGGTCTACATCTGCTACGACCGCCACTTCCCCGAGGGGTGGCGGCAGCTCGGTCTCGCCGGGGCCCAGCTCGTCTACAACCCGTCCGCCACCTCGCGCGGCCTCTCCGGCTATCTCTGGCGGCTGGAGCAGCCCGCGGCGGCCGTCGCCAACGAGTACTTCGTCGCCGCCATCAACCGGGTCGGCCGGGAGGAGTACGGCGACAACGACTTCTACGGCACCAGCTACTTCGTGGACCCCCGGGGGCAGTTCGTGGGCGACGTCGCCGACGACACGGCGGAGGAGCTGGTCGTCCGGGACCTCGACTTCGCTCTGATCGACGAGGTGCGGCAGCAGTGGGCCTTCTACCGCGACCGGCGCCCCGACGCCTATGAAGGGCTGGTACGGCCGTGAACCGCGCCCAGGGCCGGGCGGCCGGTCCCACGCGCCCGGGTACCGGTGCCGCGCCCCCGGCCGCCGGGAGGCCCGGTGCCGCGTCCCCGGCGCCGGGACGGCCCGCCGCGAATCCGCTGTACGACCGCCACCGCGCCGTACTGCCCCGCTGGCTGGCCCTCTACTACGACGATCCGATCGAACTGAGCCACGGCGAGGGCCGGTACGTCTGGGACACCGAAGGCAACCGGTATCTCGACTTCTTCGGCGGCATCCTCACCACCATGACCGCCCACGCCCTGCCCGAGGTCACCCGGGCCGTCGGCGAACAGGCGGGCCGGCTCGTCCACTCCTCGACGCTCTATCTCAACCGGCCCATGATCGAGCTGGCCGAGCGGATCGCCGCCCTCTCCGGCATCCCCGACGCCCGGGTCTTCTTCACCACCTCCGGTACCGAGGCCACCGACACGGCCCTGCTGCTGGCCACCGCCCACCGGGGATCCCCGCAGATCCTCGCCATGCGCAACAGCTACCACGGCCGGTCCTTCTCCTCCGTCGGGATCACCGGCAACAGCGCCTGGTCACCGACCGGGCTCTCACCGCTCCAGACCCTCTACGTCCACGGCGGCGTCCGCACCCGGGGCCCGTACGCGGACCTCACCGACGACCGCTTCATCGAGGCGTGCGTGGCCGATCTGGAGGATCTGATCGGCCAGGGCAGACCGCCCGCCGCCCTGATCGCCGAACCGATCCAGGGAGTCGGCGGCTTCACCTCGCCGCCCGACGGGCTGTACGCCGCGTTCCGCGAGGTCCTCGACCGGCACGGGGTGCTCTGGATCTCCGACGAGGTGCAGACCGGCTGGGGCCGGACCGGTGACCACTTCTGGGGCTGGCAGGCCCACGACCGCAACGGCCCGCCCGACCTGGTCACCTTCGCCAAGGGCATCGCCAACGGGATGTCCGTCGGCGGAGTCGTCGCCCGGGCCGGGATCATGGACTCGATCGACGCCAACTCCATCTCCACCTTCGGCGGTTCGCCGGTGACCATGGCCGCCGGTCTGGCCAACCTCTCCTATCTGCTGGAACACGACCTCCAGGGCAATGCCCGCCGGGTCGGCGGACTGCTGATCGAGCGGCTGCGCGGGATCACGGCGGGGCTGCCCTCGGTCCGCGAGGTACGCGGCCGCGGTCTGATGATCGGGATCGAGATCGTCCGGCCCGGTACCGGCCTCGCCGACCCGGCGGCCACCGCCGCCGTACTGGAGGCCGCCAGGGCGGGCGGACTCCTCGTCGGCAGGGGCGGCGGCCATGACAGCAGCGTGCTGCGGATCGCGCCGCCGCTGACGCTCACCGTCGCCGAGGCGGAGGAGGGCGCGGCCGTGCTCGAACAGGCCCTGCGCGAAGTCTGACGCCCCGTCCGAAACCCGTCCGCACCCGTCACGTACCAGAGGAGCGCACCGGTCATGAGCAGCAAACGCACCCTGATCCGCGGCGGACTGGTGATCACCGCGGCCGAGGAGACCCACGCCGACGTCCTGATCGAGGACGGCCGGATCGCCGCACTCGCCGCCCACGGCTCCGCCGCCGCCGAGGCCTGGACGGCGGACCGGACCGTTGACGCCACCGGGAAGTACGTCGTCCCGGGCGGTGTCGACGCCCATACCCATATGGAGATGCCGTTCGGCGGCACCTTCGCCTCCGACACGTTCGAGACCGGGACCCGGGCCGCCGCCTGGGGCGGCACCACGACCATCGTCGACTTCGCCGTCCAGTCCGTCGGCCACTCCCTGCGGGCCGGACTCGACGCCTGGTACGCCAAGGCCGACGGCAACTGCGCCGTCGACTACGCCTTCCACATGATCCTCTCCGACGTCACCGAGAAGTCCCTGAAGGAGATGGACCGTCTGGTGGAGGAGGGCATCACCTCCTTCAAGCTCTTCATGGCCTATCCGGGTGTCTTCTACAGCGACGACGGCCGGATCCTGCGGGCCATGCAGCGGGCCGCCGGCAACGGCGGGCTGATCATGACGCACGCGGAGAACGGCATCGCCATCGACGTCCTGGTGGAGCAGGCACTGGCGGCCGGCCGGACCGACCCCCGCTACCACGGCGAGGTCCGCAGAGCCCTGCTGGAGGCCGAGGCCACCCATCGGGCGATCCAGCTGGCCCGGGTCGCGGGCGCCCCGCTGTACGTCGTCCATGTCTCCGCCGAGGAGGCCGTGGCCGAGCTGATCGCCGCCCGGGACATGGACCTGCCGGTCTTCGGCGAGACCTGCCCGCAGTACCTGTTCCTGTCGGCGGACAACCTCGCGGAGCCGGACTTCGAGGGCGCGAAATACGTCTGCTCCACCCCTCTGAGGCCGCGCGAACACCAGGCGGCGCTCTGGCGGGGCCTGCGGACGAACGACCTCCAGGTGGTCTCCACCGACCACTGCCCGTTCTGCTTCACGGGCCAGAAGGAACTCGGCCGGGGCGACTTCTCGAAGATCCCGAACGGCTTGCCGGGCGTGGAGCACCGGATGGACCTGCTCCACCAGGCGGTCCTGGACGGGCACATCAGCCGCCGTCGCTGGATCGAGATCGCCTGCGCGACCCCGGCCCGGATGTTCGGCCTCTATCCGCAGAAGGGCACCATCGCGCCGGGTTCGGACGCCGATGTCGTCCTCTACGATCCGCACGCCGAGCAGGTCATCTCGGCCGGGACGCATCACATGAACGTGGACTACTCGGCGTACGAGGGCAAACGGGTGACCGGGCGGGTGGACACCGTGCTCTCGCGCGGCGACATCGTCATCGACCGGCGCGAATACACCGGCCGGGCCGGACACGGGGCCTTCGTCCCCCGTTCCACCTGTCAGTACTTCTAGCGGGCCCGGGGCGGCCCGGCGGCGGCATTTCTCAGCAAGGAGCGACGTATGGACTTCGGCCTCGTTCTGCAGACCGATCCGCCCGCGTCCCGGGTCGTGGACCTGATGAAGCGGGCCGAACGGAACGGCTTCCGCTACGGCTGGACCTTCGACTCGGCCGTGCTGTGGCAGGAGCCGTTCGTCATCTACAGCCGGATCCTGGCGAACACGGAGCGGCTGCGCGTCGGGCCGATGGTCACCAACCCGGGCACCCGCACCTGGGAGGTCACCGCCTCCACCTTCGCCACCCTCAACGACATGTACGGCAACCGCACCGTCTGCGGCATCGGACGCGGGGATTCCGCGATGCGGGTGGCCGGCCGGGCCCCCAACACCCTGGCCCGGCTGGGGGAGGCCGTCGAGGTGATCCGTGACCTGGCCGAGGGGCGCGAGGCGGTCGTCGACGGCGAACCGCTGCGGATCCCGTGGATCGAGGACGGGAAGCTGCCCGTCTGGATGGCCGCGTACGGACCGAAGGCACTCGCCCTGACCGGCCGGAAAGCCGACGGATTCATCCTCCAACTGGCAGACCCCTACCTGACGGAATGGATGATCAAGGCCGTACGGCGGGCCGCGACCGAGGCGGGCCGCGACCCGGCGTCCCTCACCGTCTGCGTGGCCGCCCCGGCCTATGTCACGGCCGACGACTCGCCCGAGGCCCTGGCGCACGCCCGCGACCAGTGCCGCTGGTTCGGCGGCATGGTCGGCAACCACGTCGCCGACCTGGTCGCCCGCTACGGCGAGCACTCCTCGATGGTTCCCGAGGAACTGACCGAGTACATCAGGGCCCGCCAGGGCTACGACTACAGCCACCACGGCCGCGCCGGAAACCCCTCCACCGACTTCGTCCCGGACGAGATCGTCGACCGCTTCTGCCTGCTCGGCCCGGTCGAGGCCCATATCGAGAAGCTGCGCGCCCTGCGGGACCTCGGTGTCGACCAGTTCGCGGTCTACGACATGCACGACGCCCGCGAGGCGACCATCGACATCTACGGCTCCCACGTCATCCCGTTGCTCGGCTGACGCGTCCCGGCCGCGCGGGGCCGGCCCCCGGGAAGGCGGGATCAGCGGGTGGACGCCTCGTCGTACGGCGTACTCGTCCGTTCCGCCGTCAGCTGCCGGACCTCCAGGCAGCGACCGGCGTAGTAGGTCGCGAGTTCGTGGTTGTCGAGGTAGTCGTCGAACCCGACGCGAAATGCCAGCGTCAGCTCGACCGGCGAGGGTTCGTCGTCGAACGGCCGGCGCGCGCGGATGGCGTCGAGGACGCGCGGCATCGGGTACTGGAACCGCAGGCCGCCGCGGATGTAGTGCGGCAGGCCGTCGATGCCCCGCACCTCGGCGTCCCCGGCGTCCGCGCCGGAGTAGACCGGGCGGGTCGCGTTGTCGTAGCGGAAGATCTCGTTCAGCAGCGGTCTGTGCCGTTCGGGCACCTTCGGCAGGATCGCCTCGTCCCACCACCGCTGGAACACCGGCGCGAACCGCGGGTCGGCGTAGAGCCTGTGCAGCGACTCGACCACCAGGCCGGAGTCGGTGAACTCGCGGCCGTGGCCGAGCAGCTCGGCGACGGCGGGATCGGCCGAGTCCTGGCACCAGTCCGACAGGATCAGCAGCACGGCGCTCTGGGTGAGCCCGGCCAGTTCCCGAAGCGGCACCCAGATATGCCGGAAGTACATGTTCTCGCTCATCATCCGGGCCCAGAACATGAACCGCTGCATCGTCGTGTTCTCCGCGACCGTGACGGTGCGGTTGGCGAGTACGTACTCGAAGTCGTCGTTGTCGCCGCGTACGGTGACGAAGCCGTGCTTCTCGCGGTTCTCCGTGTAGTCCGTATTGGGCAGCAGCAACAGCGGATAGACGGCGATACGGGACACGTGTTCGGAGAGCTGGTCGTAGCCCGTCAGGAAGGAGTCGACGGTCTCACCCGGCGCGCCCCAGATCAGCTCGGCATAGGCGTCGAGTCCCTCCGCCGCGAGCCATGCCGCCAGGTCCTTCCACTGGTTGAGCCGCATATTGCTTCTGCCCATATCACGCAACGCGGTGTCATTGAGTGTCTGCAGCGCGACGGTGAACGAGCTCTGGAACCCCTCGGCCTTCATCCGGCGGATGATGTCGTGGAACGTCTTGGACTTGTTCTTCGCCCATGACGTCTCCAACGACTGCGGGAACCCGTATTTCTCGCGCGTCCTGACGAGGTCCTCGACGAACTCCGCGTCCGGCTGCCGCATACCGAAGTTGGAGTCGCACAACACCACCGTCGGAACCTGGTGATAGCCGAAGACGTCGAGTTCCGCGCGCAGCCGCTCGCGGGAGAAATCGCGCATCCGCTGGCCGACCGCACCGCCCCAGTAACAGAACGAGCACTTGTACGGACAGCCCCGGTTGGTCTCCATCAGCGCGACGTCGTAGCGGAACCGGCCCTGGTGGTCGAGCATCGGGATGGCCCCGGTGAGAAAGGGCGACGGAATGCTGTCCAGGTCGTCGATGCGCGGTGGTTCGGCGGTGGTGCGGACCGTGCCCTCCTCGTCGCGGTACGAGATTCCCGGCACCCGCGCGAGGTCGTGCGGCGACTTCTCCTCCAGGACGGCGAGCAGCAGATCGCGGAAGGTGAACTCGCCCTCGCCGTTGGCGACGACATCGACCTCGGGGAAGCGCCGGAACACCCGCTCCGCCTGGTGTGCGACATGCGTTCCGCCGAAGACGACCCAGCCGTCCGGACGGATCGACTTGTAGGTCTCGGCGAGCGCGCCGAACTGATTGAGGTTCCAGCCGAAGACCGAGAACGCCAGCACGTCCGGCACGACGCCGGAGAAGATCGTGCGCGCCATCGAGCCGAGCGTTTCCCCGCCGCGGAAGTTCAGTATTCCCACGTCGAACTCGGGTCCCACCACGGGATCGGCCTGTGCCGCGGCGGTCAGATAGCCGGCGGCGAGCGGCATCGATTCCTTCGGCATGTCCCAGGCGCCCTGCTGCACGATCAGCGCGCGGCCGTGCTTCTCCCGTGAACGCGGTCGTGGTCGTGGTAAAGGAAGGCTGGACTGACTCACTGTTCTGCCCCTATGCGGTCAGGCCCCCGGGTTCCCGCGGGCGATCGCCCGCCGTGCATCGTGTGAAATCTGCTGGTCCGGCTGTGTCCGCCGGTGGCTCACCCGGTGGAGTCGGCCATGGCGCGGCGCAGGGAGGCCGGACGCAGGTCGGTCCAGTTCGCCTCGACGTAGGCCAGGCACGCCGCCCGGCCGTCCGGGCCGTGCGCCGTGTGCCACCCGGCGGGCACGGGAGCGAACTCCGGCCACAGCGAGTGCTGGTCCTCGTCGTTGCGCAGTACCCGGAACACACCGTTCTCGTCGTCGAACGGGTTGGTCGTCTCAGTCATGCCGTCTCCCAAGTCGCCGCACCCTACGACGTGCCGCCGGGCGGTCAACACTCCCGCCCGCCGGCACGGGCCCCCGGCGAAGGGGGCCCGGGTGCCGGGCCGTATGCCTCGTGGGGACGCCCCGGCCCGCCCGTGCGGGAGGGCCGGGGCGGTTGGGTCAGATGCGGTAGCCGAGGCTGCGCAGCTGCTGGCGGATCGCCTCGTCGTCGGCCGTGACGGTGCCGTCGGCGACGGTCGAGTCGGCCGTAACGATGGCGACTTGCTCCTCACGAAGGGTCTCGTTCACTGGTACTCCTCTCCTCATTTCGGTGTTCATCCTTGCCCGGTGGGACAAGCTCGGTGCCGCCCTTAGGGTGGCGGTATGGACGGCGACATGGATGACCTGGCCTACGACGCGACCGGTACGCCGACGGTTCGGCTGCGCCGGTGGGAACGGTGCTGGCCGGCGGACGACCCGCATGCCAACTTCAAGGCCGAGGTGGTCGACTACGGGCTCCTCGATCCGCTGGAGACCGTGCGCGGGATGTCCCGGAACCTGGACATCCCGGTCGGTGCGATCGCCCGGTACGTACTGGCGAAGTGGGCCACCGGCGGCAGCGGCGGCCTGCTGGAACTCGGGCCGGTGATGGTGCCGCGGCTGTGGGAGCCGATCGCGGCAGCGGAGGAGGCCGATTCGGACGAGCAGCGGCTCGCGGCGTACCACCAGCTCCGGCAGATGATCTCCTGGCTGAAGGTGCCGCTGGACGACCCCACGGTGTACCCGCCCCAGTAGTCGGCCGAGTGGCCGGGTCTCAGTGGTCACGGCGCACCACCCCGGTCACACAGCCGATCCCGCCGGCCGCCCGCAGGTACTCGCCGATCTCGATCTCCTCGACGGCGGTACCCGCCCGCTCCAGCGTCCGCCGGATTCCCGGGCAGCCCGCGGGCATCAGTACCCGCCCCGGCGCGAGCACCAGCAGGTTCATCCCGCGCCCCACCAGTAGCTCATCGTCCGGCGGCAGTGCGATCACCCGATAGCCGTACTCGGCGAGCAGCGCCGTCAACTCCGGCGGGCACGCCGCCCGGTGCACGACGGCGGTCGACGAGTCGAGGAACACCACCGTCCCCAGCAGATGCTGTACGCCCGGCCCCAGCGGCACCGTCACCACCCGGGCGCCCAGCCCCGCGACCGCCGACGCGACCTCGGCCGCGCCGGCCGCGTTCGTCCGGAACCCGGTACCGACGAGCACCGTCGACGGGTCGATCCACAGCGCGTCGGCGCCTTCGAACACGGCGGTGCCGGACACCGTGCGCAGGATCGGGAACCCGGCCCCGGCCAGGGCGAGCGCGGCATGCCGTTCCTCGCCCGCCCGCTGCGCCGACGCCATCCGGGCCAGCACCGCCCCGGCCGGGGTCATCCAGAAGAGGTCCCGTGCGAACACCGCGTTCGGCGTCGTGTCGGGGGATGCCAGATGTACCTCGACCCCGTGGTTCCGCAGGCGGTCCGCCAGGCCGTCGTACTGCGCCCGCATCGCCGGGAGATCCACCGGGCCGAGCATGAGCGAGGCTCCCGGCCGCCGTACCCCGGCGACGCTGTCCGGCGGGCGGACCAGCAGTACG
The DNA here is from genome assembly GCF_040635975.1 of Streptomyces sp. NPDC006798. Lineage (NCBI taxonomy): Bacteria > Bacillati > Actinomycetota > Actinomycetes > Kitasatosporales > Streptomycetaceae > Streptomyces > Streptomyces sp. NPDC006798. The sequence continues at coordinate 21,830 of NZ_JBEYIS010000044.1, read as the reverse complement.
GACCGCAGTACGGCCGTCTCCGACCGGTATCCGCACGGCTCCCACACACCGCCGGCCGCGACTTCGTCCGTATGCGACGCCACCCGGGGGACCCACCCCGGGCCGCCGTGGGTGCTCGGCTCAGATCCAGTGATCGTCATGGGCGTAACCAAGCCTCTCCGCCATCGCGAGGACATCGGCGCTCAGTGCGGACCGGATCTCCGCTTCCCGCACCCGCCACCGTCCCGGGCGTGGTGCTGCGGTGGCCACGGTGGCGGCGACGCCGTCGGCCGTGGCCCGCTTCAGCGGCCCGTCGAACGGGATCCCCAGCCAGTCCGCGATCCGCTCGACGGCGTCCGCCCGGGCGTGCGGTCCGCTGATCAGGTCCTCGAATCGCACCGTGTGATCCGCCCCGTGCGCGAGCACCGCGCGGTGGCTCGACAACCACTGATGGGCGCAGACCCGGGGCAGGGCTGCGGCGGTGTACGCGGGCCAGCCGGGCGGCAGGTCGAACTTCCACCAGTGCCGGTCGGCCGGCCGTACGTCGGCGTATCCGGCGATCCGCAGCGGCTCGTCCAGCCGGTAGGCGTGGAACCCGTGGTGCAGCCATCCGTCGACCAGACCGTTGATCGAGGCGGCCGGGTTCCTGGTCAGATGCAGCACCCGCAGCCGCGCGTTGGGGAACACCGCCCGCAGGAAACCGAGCCGGTAGGCGTTGCCCGGCGTCTTGATCACCAGCGGCCTGGTGGCGAGATCGTGTTCGTTCGCGGGCCGCCACGGGCGGGGGAGTACGAAAGGCGGCTCTTCGAGCAGTACGTCACCGGGCGGCCCGGCCGGTCGTGGTCCCGGCGACTGCCCGGGCAGGTCGTAGTACCACGGGTTCACACCGGTCATCTCGATCAGCGCCCGTGCGAACCGGGGGAGATCGCGGTCCAGTACCGCCTCGGCGGTCCGCACCAGGTCGACGGGGTCGAGACCCAGCTCCGGCCACTGCATGACCAGCCGCCATGCCGCGTCCGCCGCCAGATTCTCCACGCCGGTGCCGGGAGAGCCCGCGTCCAGTGCCAGTTCCGCCTCGAACAACGCCCGGGACCCGGGCGGAAGCCCGTGCCAGTGCGCCGCGTCCAGTGCGTCGGATCCGGTGCCGCTGTGCGGGTGGTCGAGACCGACCAGCCGGAGCAGCGGATTCAGCTCGGCACGCAGATGCAGCAGATGCGGCGAGGACCGCAGCAGCTCGGCGAGCATGCTCGACCCGCCCCGCGAACTCGACGCGACGACGACGAGATCGCGTACCTTGGCGCGGAAGTGCGGCACCGGCGTGCCCCGCAGCGGCCGCAGCAGCTCCAGCCCGCGGACCACCTCGGCGACCGGGCGTTCCACGGTCCGGCTAGTCATGGTCGGGTTTCCGTACCGAGTACACACACCACCGCCACCGGTCGCGGACCGAGCCGTCCGGCAGCACCTCGAACGGGTGTACGTCCCGGACCTCGCGCGGCGCGTCGTAGTAGAGGCGGTAGATCTCCTGCCGGTTCGCCGGGGTCGTCTCATGGGTGTCGATCCACCGGTCGATCGACTCCCACAGGAAGTACTCCTCCATCCGTACGTCGGTGAACCCGCCGCCGGTGAGCAGCGCCCGGAAGTCCTCCTCGCGGAACATCTGGTACAGCAGCGGCTGCTTCTTCTTGAAGACCCGGAACATCCAGAACGCGTCCACGTCCGCGTACGGCACGATCTGGCCGACGATGAACTGCCCGCCCGGCCGCAGCACCCGGAAGATCTCCGACACCGGCCGCTCCGGCTGGGGCAGCAGATGCAGCACCTCACGGGTGACCACGAGGTCGAAACTGGCGTCCGGGAACGGCAGGTCGTAGACGGTGCCCTGGTGTACGACGTCCAGCCGGGTGGACGCGAGCGCCGCCATCTCCGGGGTGAGGTCAAGCCCGACCATCTCGCCGACCCGGCCGCGGAACGCGCCGCCGACGACCCCGCTGCCGCAGCACACGTCCAGCATCCGGGCGTCCGGCGGCATCGCGCACAGCTCCGCGTGCTTGCCGAGCAGGTCCTCGTCGGTGAGCCAGGCGCACGAGTCGTGCCAGTCCTTCGAGCGGATCCCGAACTGCCGCTGGTAGACCGCGTAGTCGACCTCGACGGCCCGGGTCCGGGAGCGGGCCGTCCGCCCGGCCAGCCGGGCGGCGAGCCTGGCCCGGCTCGCGTCGACGGCCCGTTCGGCGATCCGGCGGGCCAGCTCCGGGTCGGCCGCCAGCGCCCGCCGCGTCTGCTCGGTGACGACGTCGAACACCCGGGCGCCCGCGTCCTCGTTGCGCAGGGTGCGTTTGGTCTGGCCGTCGAACCGCGCGTCCGGGATCCGGATCGCGATCACCGCGGTCAGCCCCTCCAGGATGTCGACGACGGTCATCTTCTCCGCGGCCGGGCCGAGGTGCTCGGCCACCACCCCGGCCAGCGCGCTCCGCAGGGCGTCCACATGCGACCCGCCGAGGTCGGTGCGGATGGTGTTGACATAGCTGAAGATCTGCTCCGCGTACCCCTCGGTCCACTGGACGGCGGCATCGATCACACAGCCGTCCCCGGCCCAGGTGACGCCGGCCGGCTCGTCGTGGACCTTCTCGGCGTCGCGGGCTCGGTACGCGAGCAGGCCCCGTACCCCGGTCGTCTCGCACAGCGACTCGTGCCGCCCGGTGCGATGGTCGGTGAGATCGACCCGCAGGCCCGGATGGAGGTACGCGATGTCGAGCAGCCGGGTATGCAGCAGATCCGCGTCGAGTACGCAGTCGGAGAAGATCTCCGGGTCCGGGCGGAACCACACCCGGGTGCCGCGGCGGCCGCTGTCGCCGACCCGCTTGAGCGGGGTCTCGACCGAGCCCCGGGTGAACGACTCGCTGTGGTGCGCGCCGTCGCGCCACACTTCCAGCCGCAACCACTCCGACAGCGCGTTCACGCAGGCCAGCCCGACGCCGTGCAGCCCGGCCGAGGTCGCGTACGAGGAGTGGTCGAACTTGCCGCCCGAGTGGAGTGTGGTGAGCACCAGCTCGCACGCCGGGATCCCGGCCTCCGGGTGCGGGCCGGTGGGGATGCCCCGGCCGTCGTCGGTGACCGAGCAGGAGCCGTCGTCGTACAGCTCCACCGAGATGGTGGCGCAGTGCCCGGCGGCGGCCTCGTCCACGGCGTTGTCGACCAGTTCGAGCACCAGGTGGTGGGCGCCGTCCGAGCCGGTCGACCCGACGTACATCGACGGGTTGCGGCGCACCGCCTCAAGACCGGAGTAGACGGTGATCGCCTCGGCGGTGTAGTCGGTGGTCATGGCGCTCCGTTCCCGGCGAACCGCGGCTCGGTCAGCCCGGTCAGGGCCTGCTCCAGCCGGTCCACGTGCGTCTTCTTCAATGTGCACAGGGTCTCCAGCCAGCTCGCCAGATCGGCCACGCCGTCCGTGTGCGCCCGGGCCGCCAGGCCGGGGTAGCGCTCGGTGGCCTCCCCGAGGTCGCCGCTGATCGCCGCGGCCAGGTTGCGGCGGGTGTCGCCGAGCGTGTGGCCGGTGCCCGGGTCGTCGCCGCCCAGCAGGTCGCGCAGCACGTCCAGGTGCCCGTGGGCGGCGCAGGCCACACTCTCGGCCAGCTCGCCGAAGACCCGGGCCGCCTCGGTGTGCCCCTCGATCCCGGCGACCTGGGCGAAGTAGGTGTACCGCGCCGCGGTGGCCGCCTCGGTGAGGAAGGCGGCCCGCACACCGTCGGCGAGTGACTGTTCCGGTGCCATGTCAGACCCTCGTTCCCGAGGCGACGACGAACAGCATGTGGTCGGTGATCCGCCCGTCCGCCTCGGTCACCGAGTGCCGCGCGCGGAACTCGGGCGAAGCCCTCCCGTAGCGGTCCCGGATGGCCTCCCGGGCGTCTTCGCCGATCGCGCCGTTGTCCGACCAGACGTCCACGTCCTCCACCGACACGTACCGCCGCGACCGCACCGGGTCGCACCCCGCTTCGGTGAGCAGGGCCTCGACGTCGCCGGGCCGGAAGAAGTGCCGCCGGGCCGGGTTGCGCAGCCGCAGGATCTCGAAGTACTCGTCGCGGTCGTCGTCCCCGTAGGCGCACAGATGGGTCAGTACGATCCGCCCGCCCGGCCGGGTCACCCGCGCCATCTCCCGTACCGCGTCCGGCAGTGTCATGAACTGGATGCCCTGACGGCAGACCACGATGTCGAACGTGCCGTCGTCGAACGGCAGCTTCTCCGCCGGGGCGATCACCAGCTCGTCGAGCGTGCCGCGGGCCTGCTCCGCCATCTCCGGCGTGATGTCCACGCCGACCAGCCGCCCCACCCGCCCGGCGAACAGCCGCGACACCAGTCCGGTACCGCACGCCACGTCCAGGACCGCGTCGCCCGGCCGGGGCGCCGCCGCGGAGAGCATCAGCTCGCCGAGCGCGTCGTCGGTGCACCATGAACTGGACCGGTCGTAGGTGCCCGCGCGGTCGGCGAAGTGCGTACGGACGGTTCCCGTTTCGTTCATCTGCTCTCTCCTGCCTGAACCAGGGCGCTGACCGGCATCGCGCGGCGGCGCAGCCGGCGGACGGTGGCGTCGCGCCGCCAGCGCCGGAAGTGGTTGCGGTCGGTGCCCAGCGATCGCGCCTCGACCGCCAGCCGTACCGCGAACCCGCGCAGCGCGACACCGAGCGGACCGGGAACCGGTTCGTCCAGGGAAGCCGCGTCGAACGGATAGCCGAGCGGCTCCATCACCCGCGCGGCCACGCTCTCCACCTGCCGCCGCTCGCGGTCGGACAGCCCCTCCCGGTGGGAGCCGATCCGGGCCGCGGTGATCGGGTCGCCGGCCGTGCGCCAGGACGCCGACAGCGACGCGGTCACCCGGGCGTTGCCGCTCAGGTGGTGTGCCAGCATCGCCGGTTCGGCCGCCTCACCGATGAAGTCGCAGATCGCCCGGATCTCCCGGTCGGGCGCGGACACCAGGTCCTCGTACCGCACCAGGCGCACCACTTCCGGACCCCACCGGTCCAGGGCCGCGCGGGCGAGTTCCTGTTCGGCCGTCCACCGCCGCGCCATCCGGTACGGGTGGCAGTAGCCGAACACGGCCCGTTTCGCCGACGCGGCCACATCGCGCGGATCGCGTACCAGCCACAGGAACCGGGCGTCCGGGAGTTCGGCGAGCACGTTGTCGACATGCTCGACCATGAATGTGCTCTTGCACCCCCACCGGGCCGCGCCCTCCGCGACGCGGTACTGGTCGTAGATCGCCGACACCACTCCGAACAGCGACGGGCGGGCCGCCCCGGCCACCGCGGCCCGGTCGATCTCATGCGGCCACGGATGGATGTGGTGCCGCAGCAACCGCATCGCGTCGTCCGTCATCGCGTCGACATCACCGTCGTACGGGATGCCGGACAGATACCGCATGAAGTGCGGCGGGTGCGGGACCGCGATCCGCGAATGCGCGTCCAGCACCAGCCGCAGCAGATTCGACCCGGAGCGCTCGGTCCCGATGATCAGGATCGGGCCGTCCTGAGTGGTCACCGGTCAGACCCCGGCCGTGAGCTTCTTCGCGCCGCAGTCCATCAGCACACTCCCGACCCCGGCCACCTCCGCGTCGGCCACCTTGTCCAGGGTGTACTTCTCGGAACCGGGGACCAGCGGCGCGGCGGCGGAACTCCAGTCCGCGCGCCAGCCCGTCCCGGCGTACGACGTCGACCGCTCGGTGCCGTCGGCCGGCTGCGGGTGGAAGTACTGGAAGTGCTCCGGCCAGTGCTGGAAGTCCATCACCGGGCCGGGCTGGTAGGCGTCGTACACCCGCTTGTACGCGTCCCGGCAGACCCGCTCGGGCAGCCCGCTCACATTCAGGAACTCGTCCTCGTGCAACGCCTGTTCGATCGACAGCCAGTTCAGATGGTCGATCTCGGAGCGAATCACCTTGTTCCGCACCGCGTCCTGGTACACCGTCGTACCGGGCATGGCCGACAGATACTTCACCCGGGTCACATGGTTGTACTGCTCGGCGAACTGCACCATGTGGGAGAGGGATTCCTCGGTCTCGTTCGGCAGACCGACGATGAGCAGCGAGCCGAACCGCACACCGCCCTCGAACGTGGTGCGCATCGCACGGACCGTCAGGTTCTCACTGCTGCCCTTGCGGGCCTCGCGCAGCACATCCGTGCCCAGCGACTCGACGCCGTACAGGATGATGTCCGCGCCCGCGTCCCGCATCGCGTCGATACGCGGCACGTCCATGTCGGCGCACCGGGTCAGACAGGTCCACCGCAGATCGTGCTGGGAGATCACATCGCACATCTCGATGGTCTGGCCGCGATGCGAGCTGAACGTCAGATCGACGAAGAAGCAGAAATCCACCCCGTACTGGGTCTTCAGCCAGTCGAGATCGCGGTCCATCTTCTCCGGCGACTTCGCCCGCACCTGCGGAGTGGTGCGGTAACAGAACGAGCAGTCCATCTTGCAGCCGCGGCTGTACGACGAGATCACCTGCGGCTGCATTCCGAGCGGCGACCGCGCCTGAGGCCAGAGGTCGAGCCGCATCCTGGGCAGTGCGTCGAGATCCATCATCTGGCCGCGCGGCGGCGTGCGGCGGGCCTTTCCCTGCTCGTCCCGGTAGCAGATTCCCTTGATGTTCGGGAGATCCTGCTGCCATGAGCCGCGGACGTAGCTCTCCATCACTTCCAGGATGGTGATCTCGCCCTCGCTGATCACCGCGATATCGCAGGCGGTGTCCGACATGAATATCCCGGGAACGGAAGTGACGAGCGAGCCGCCGCAGATGATCGGGATGTCCGGATGCGACTCGCGGACCATCGCCATCAGCGCGCGGCAGAACGGGAAGTTGTCCTCGAACGTGCAGATCCCGAGCACATCGGTGCCCTCGACGATCTGGTCGTACGCCGCCTGAAGCGGGTTCAGGGTGTAGCGGACGTCGATGATGCGTACCGGGTATCCGGCGTTGTGCAGCACCGTCGAGATGTAGGTCGCACCCTCGTAGGGTGAGGTGAGGAAGAACTCCCAGCCACGCGGCATGGTGAACGGCGAGGGCCCGACGACGAGCGTGAACCTCGGCTTCGTGGGATCGGTCGGCACCGGTTCGGTGTCCTGGTTGCGCATTTGCTCGATATAGCGCTGGTCGACGCCGCCGTTCGCGTCGGCATACAGCTCCAGGGCCAGGGACAGCTTGCGCGCCATGTGAATTCTCCCTCGCGTCACGGTCGTGGACGCTCTCCGCCAGGTAACTGTAGGGGCGGGATCTGCTGTTCAACACGGGTGTTCATTCCACCCTGTTCGCCGTTGCCGTACGCGGGGAGCCCGTTGTTAGCCTTCGGGGCCGCTGGCGTCGACAGAGGAATACAGAGGAATCCCGGTGACCACACAGCCGAACATCCTGTTCATATCCCTGGACACCGTGCGCGCCGACGTCGCCTATTCGGGGAAGTACCCCGGTGTGGAGCGGCTGCGCGCGGGCGGGGTCAGCTTCACCCAGGCGATCTCGTCGTGCCCCCTGACTCCGGTCAGCCACGCCACGGTCTTCACCGGCCTCCAGCCACCGCGCCACGGGGTCAGACACCTGTTCCGCGAAGCGCTGGACAAGAAGGTGCCGACCCTGGCGGAGTGCCTGTCGGCGGCCGGGTACACGACCGGCGCGGTGGTGTCCTGCCCCGGCCTGAACCAGTGGTACGGCATCGACCGCGGGTTCGACTTCTACGACGACGAGATCCCGCTGCTGCCGGACGGCCGGGACCCGCTGTCGGTCGGCGACGTGAAGCTGCGCGGGCTGGCACTCAAGCGCGCGCCGGTGGTGGTCGAACGCGCCACCCGCTGGCTGGAGTCGCTGGACGGCGACGGACCGTTCTTCCTGTTCGCGCACTTCTTCGACGCGCACTGGCCGTACGAGCCGCCGGAGGACGTCGGGGTCGAGGTGGCGAACCCGTACGAGGGCGAGGTCGCCTATACCGACCACTACGTCCAGCTCCTGCTGCGCCGGATCGCCGAGATGGGCCACGACGTCGAGTCGATGCTGGTGGTGTGCTTCTCCGATCACGGCGAGGACCTGGCCGGCTGGTACCCCAACGACCACGCCGGAGACCTCGGCCACCCGTACGAGGAGGGCCACGGCTGCCTGCTCTTCGACGCGACCCAGCATGTGCCGCTGATCATCAGCGGCCCAGGAGTGCCGGCGGGGATGAGCGTGGACAGCCAGGTACGGCTGGTCGACATCATGCCGACGGTGCTCGACCAGCTCGGGCTGGAGCCCCGGTCGTCGGACGGCGCCTCGCTGACCGAGTTCTTCGCGGGCGGCACCGGGGCGTCCCGCGAGGCGTACTCGGAGACCTACTTCCCGCAGGAGCGGGCCGCCGCCTCGGCGGAGTACCCGGATCTGAAGGCGCTGCACGCGGTACGGGCGGACGGGCGGAAGGTGATCTGGGAGGCGGACGGGCGGCAGGTGTGGGCCTACGACCTGGTCGCCGACCCCGACGAACTCGGCGGGCGGGTCCTCGTGTCGGATGAGGACGCGTGAGACCGAAAGCGGCCCCGGCCCCTCGTTCGGCCCGCCGGGTACTGGTCGCCAGCACGATCGGTACCGCCATCGAGTGGTACGACTTCTATCTGTACGCGACGGCCTCCGCGCTGGTGTTCGGCCCGCTGTTCTTCCCGGGGTCGTCGGCGGCCGGCGGTGTGCTCGCGTCGTTCGCCACCTACGCGGCCGGGTTCGTCGCCCGCCCGCTCGGCGGACTGCTGTTCGGCCACTTCGGCGACCGGGTGGGCCGCAAGTCGATGATGGTGTGGACGCTGCTCGTCATGGGCGTCGCCACCTTCGGTATCGGCCTGCTGCCCACCTACGACCAGGCCGGCGTCCTCGCACCGGTCCTGCTGGTCACCTTGCGCGTCGCCCAGGGCATCGGCATCGGCGGTGAGTGGGGCAGCGCCGTACTGCTCAGCACCGAACACGGCCCGCCCGGACGCCGGGGCTTCTTCAGCAGCTGGCCCGCGATGGGCTTCGCGGTGGCACTGTTCGGCAGCAACCTGACCTTCGTACTGATCTCCAAGCTGCCCGAGGAGGACTTCCTGACCTGGGGGTGGCGGCTGCCGTTCCTGGCGTCGAGCGTCCTGGTCGGGATCGGTATCTGGGTTCGGCTGGGGGTCGAGGAGTCACCGGAGTTCGTCCGCGGCCGGGCGGAGAACCTCGCCGCCCGGGTACCGGTGATCACGGTGCTGCGGCAGTGGCCGCGCCGGGTGGTGATCGGCATCCTCGCCTCCCTCGGCACCGGGTCCGTGATCGCGATGTTCACCGTGTTCCTGGTGGCGCACGCGGCGAAGTCCGGGCCGGAGGTGCGGTCGGCCGTACTGACCGGGCTGATGATCGCGGCCCTGGGGGAGTGCGTGACACTGCCGGTATTCGGCGCGCTCTCCGACCGGTACGGCCGAAGACCGGTCATGATCTTCGGCTACGCGGTCGCGGTGGTGGCGATGATCCCGGCGGGCGCCTGGCTGTCCTCGGGTGATCCGACGCTGATCGCCCTGGTGTTCATCCCCGCCCTGACCATCGCGCACGGCGCGATCTACGGGGGCCTGGCGGCGTTCCTCGTGGACCTGTTCCCGACCATGGTGCGGTTCTCCGCGATCGCCGTGACCTACCAGGTGGGCGTCACGCTCTCCAGCTTCCTGCCGCTGATCGCGGTCGCGCTCACCGGCGGCTCGTCGGCGCTGCTTCCGGTGATCGCGCTCTTCGCGGTGGTCGAGCTGGCGGCGGCGATCGCGGTGGCCTGCGCGCCGGACTCACGCGCTGACGCGGACCCGGTCGCGGAGCCGGTCGGCGAGCGCCGACCAGTCGGCAGCGCAGTCCATGGCGAGATCGGCCACGACCGGTGACCAGTGCTCGGGGACGGCGGCGGCGAGGCGCTCCCACTGCGCGGCGTCCAGGGTGCTGGCGTCGAGCAGCCGCAGGAGCGCCCGGCCGGTCTCGGAGAACCGCAACGACGGATCGGCGCGCAGCGAGAGCAGGAACCGGCCCCGCTCGGCGCGGGGCGTACCGCTGGTGCCGATGTCGCCGCCGTTGTTGTCGCCCGGTTCCTGGTTATCCACACGGTGCCCGGCGGAAAGGCGATGGCGCGCCGGAATAGGATCGTCGCCGCGGCGCATTCTTTCCCGGACATCCCGGGCGGTGCCGACCGATATTCCGGCGATTCGGGCGATCTCCCGCAATGAGAGATCTGGATTGTTCGAGATCGCCCGACTCGCAATCGTGCGTCCATGAGAGGCATCGAGTGGACGGACTTTCCCGTCGCGGCCGAGGCGGGTGTTCAACTGGGTCGCTTCCCCGGTTGAACATCGCCGGATCGCGGCCACCGTCTTGGTGGACAACCCGGCGGTCGACGCGATCAGACGGTCCGACAGGTGCGGATGAGACGCGAGGATCCGGGCGGCGGCGGCGGTGCGGTCGGCCAGCGTCAGTGGTAACCCCTGAGTCACGTTGGCGCTCACGGCCACCATGAACGCGTCCTCCTCGGAACCGTCGACGAACCGTACGGCGATCGTGGCGTCGCCGCGCAGCTTGGCCGCGCGCAACCGGTGCACACCATCGATGACCTGCATGGTCGGCCGGTGTACGAGGATCGGCGGGAGGTCGTCCGAGCATTGCGCGAGCGCGCTGACATGGTCTGGACTGGCGCCGGCCACCCGCACGAGACGTGTTTCGGTCAACTGGTCGACCGGCACGAACGCCGGTGGCGGGTCCATCGATCGCGTACCCGGCGGTGGCGGTGTATCTGTTCTGCTCATCCGAACTCCTCCAGATGGGCCAACCCACTTTTGCGCACGACTCGGTCGCGCTCGGCAGCGCGTAACTGATCAGGTCTCGGGAAGCGGCTACAAGATACTGGCCGGATCGTGGCGCCGAACAGACCGGTGGAACAGAAATTTCCATGAGCAAGTTCTCATAATTTTCGTTGCGTTCCGTGCAATCGGGTGGGGGTTGAAGTAATCGCTTGTCGCCCTCGTTGACACCGCTCCGCGTCATGAGACAGAGTTCCCCCCGTTCCCCTAATGGATTTCCGTGGGTCACGGAGTGTGAAACCGCAGTGGACGCGCGATTGGATAAGGCGAATCCCTTACCGGCCGAGACAATGGTGGGGATGTTCCGGCGCCGAGTCGCCCGGGATCCGGAGTCGATCGCGGTCGTCGCCGCCGACGGCACGCTTTCCTACGGTGAGCTGGACGCCCGCGCCGCCGCGGTGGCGGGCGGCCTGCGAGACCGAGGCGTCGGGCCGGACGACATCGTCGCCGTCGCGATGCCACGCGGCACGGACATGGTCGTCGCCGTCGTCGCCGTGCTCGCCGCGGGAGCCGCGTATCTGCCGGTCGACACCGCCCAACCGCCGGACCGGGTGGCCGCCCTGCTCGCCGACGCCCGCCCCGCCCTGGTGCTGACACCCGGGGAACTGCGGGCCCTGGAGGCCTCGGCGGGATCCGCCGCCCCGGTGGCGGATCCCGATCCGGCCTGTGCCGCCTATGTCATCTACACCTCCGGCTCGACCGGAAGGCCCAAGGGCGTGGTCGTTCCCCATACGGGGATCGCCCAGCTCGTCGCGGCGCAGCGGGAACGCTTCGGCGCCGGGCCGGGCGCCCGGGTACTGCAGTACGCGTCGGTCGGCTTCGACGTGGCCGTCGCCGATCTGTGCATGGCGCTGCTCACCGGGGCCACGCTCGTTCTCGCGCCGCCCGACGGCCTTCCGCCCGGTGAACCGTTCGCCCGGTTCGTCGCCGAGCACGGCGTCACCCATGTGTGCATGCCGCCGAGCGCCCTCGCCGGCCAGCCGGACCTGGCGCTGCCTTCGGTCGCCTGCCTGATCGTCGCGGGAGAGGCGCCGGGCCCGGACCTCGTCGCCCGCTGGTCCGCCGGCCGCCGGATGATCAATGCCTACGGTCCGACCGAGACGACCGCGTGCGCCACCATGAGCGCACCGCTCACCGGCGGCCCGGTGGTGCCGATCGGTGCCGCGATCCCCGGTACCGAACTACGGGTGCTGGACGAGAAGTGCGCCCCGGCCGCCGAGGGCGAGCTGTACATCGGCGGCGCCGGGGTCGCGCGCGGCTATCTGGGCCGCCCCGGGCCGACCGCGGAGCGGTTCGTCGCCGATCCGTGGGGTCCGCCCGGGGCTCGGATGTTCCGGACCGGCGACCTGGTCCGCGTACTGCCCGACGGTGACCTGCTGTTCCTCGGCCGGGCCGACGACCAGGTGAAGATCCGCGGCCACCGGGTCGAACCGGCCGAGGTGGAGGCCGCGCTCGGCGCTCACCCGGCGGTGGCGCGGGCGGCGGTCGTCGCCCACTCCGGACCGCTCGGCGCCTACCTGGTGGGCTATGTGGTGCCGTACGGGCCGAGCGTGCCGGACCTGCGCGCTTATCTCGCCGAACGGCTGCCGGCCCATCTCGTCCCGGACATGATCGAGGTGGTCGGGGACTTCCCGCTGACCCCCAACGGAAAACTGGACCGGGCCGCGTTCGCCGAGCCGGTGCCACGGGCGTCGGGCGCGCTCGCCGACGACCTCGCCCGGTTGTTCGCCGAGGTGCTTTCGGTGGATTCGGCCGCGCCCGACGACGACTTCTTCGCCCTCGGCGGCACGTCCCTCATGGCCACGGCGCTGGTCAGCCGGATCCGGGTCGAACTTGCCGTGGAAGTGTCCGTGGCCACCGTGTTCGACGTCTCCACACCCGCCGAACTCGCCGAAGCCCTGTCCGCGACGGACCGAACGGACCCGAAGGACCCGACGGACCGGATGGGCCGGATGGATCCGATGGACCCGGTGGCCTCGGTGGACTCGACCAGGGGCCGGATATGAATGTCGTCATCGTCGGCGCGGGAATGGCCGGGACCATGCTGGCGATCCGGCTGGCCCGCCGCGGCCACCGGGTGGACGTGGTGGAGCGGCGCGGCGACCCGCGCGCCACGAACGGCCCGGACGCCGCGTCGATCAGCGTCGGACTCTCCGAACGCGGGCGGGCGGCGCTGCGCGACATCGGCCTCCTCGACGAGGCCCTGGCCGCAGCGGTTCCCATGCGCGGCCGGATCGTCCACCACGGCGGCCGGGTCACCTACCAGCCCTACGGCGCGGACGACACCGAGGTACTGCACTCGGTCCGCCGCCACGACCTCAACATCGCCCTGCTCGACGCCGCCGAATCGATTCCCCGGGTACGGCTGTGGTTCGGGCACCGCGTCACCGGCCTGGCCGGGACCGAGGTGCGGACCCCGGCCAGGACGTTCCCGGCGGATCTCGTCGTGGGCGCGGACGGCGCGTACTCGACCGTCCGCGCGCATCTGCACCGCCGGGCGGGCGCCGAGTTCCACCAGACCCACCTGGAATGGGGCTACCGGGAGTTCACCATCCCGGCCGTCGACCGGCCGGAGGCGTTGCACATCTGGCCCGGCAGCCGGGGACTGGTGGTGGCGCACCCCAACCCGGACGGATCGCTGACCGGCACCGTGTTCCTGCCGTTCGACGGCGACACCGGCTTCTCGGGGCTGCGCGACCCGGCACGGGCCGGGGCGTTCCTGGTAGAGGAGTTCGGCGATCTGACCGATCTGGTGCCGGACCTGGTCACCCAGTTCCTCGCGCACGAGCCGGGCAGCCTGGTGTCGGTACGCACCGCGCCGTGGCAGCACGACCGGGTCGTCCTCGTCGGCGACGCCGCGCACGCCGTGTTCCCGTTCTACGGCCAGGGGATGAACGCCGCGTTCGAGGACTGCGCGGTACTCGACGAATGCCTCGCCGCGTACGCCCCTGGCGAAGCGCTCGCCGCGTTCGAGGCCCGCCGCCGCCCGCACACGGACGTACTCGCCGAGCTGTCCGCGGCGAACTTCGTGGAGCTGCGCGACCGGGTGCGGTCCCCGGTGTTCCTGGCCCGCAAACGGATCGACTTCGCGCTCGGCCGCCTGTTGCCAGGGTGGCGGACGCTGTACGCGATGATCAGCCACAGCAGCCTCCCGTACGGCGACGCGCTCGCCCGGGCCCGCCGCCAGGACCGCCTCCTCGGTGGACTCGCCGGGCTCGGCGGAGTCGCGTTGCTCGCCGCGGTGTGGCGGAAGCGGAGCGGGAGATGATGCTGAGCCACCCGGCGGGCGACGTCACGCTGTTCGAGCCGGACCACCCGGACCTGCCCGCCGCCGCCGAGGCGGTGCTGGAGTGGGCGCGGTCCTATCTGTGCCGACCGCATCCCGATCTGGGGCGGAGCGGTGACGTCTGTCCGTACACCGCCCTCGCGCTGGAACGGGGCGGGTTCTTCCTCGCCGTCCACCCCGGACGGCCGGACCTGCGGGCGGTGATGACCGCCTACCGCGACTGGTTCCCCGACCTGCCGCCGCGTGACGGGCCGCAGGCCAGATACCGGGCGGTCCTGGTGGTGCTGCCGGACGTGACGCCCGGGGAGATCGACCGCGCCCAGCGGGAGCTGAAGCCCGGATTCGTGGAACGCGGCCTGATGATCGGCGAGTTCCACCCGGGACCGCCGTCCGCCCGCGGTCTGTGGAATACGGACTTCCGGCCGATGCGCTGCCCGTTGCCGCTGCTGGCGGTGCGGCACATGGTGGCCGCCGACGCGCCGTTCCTGCGGGCGGAGCCGGAGCATCTGGCCGCGTACCGGAGCCGGTTCGGCGACCGGGGGGCGTACCGATGACGGTCCCGCTCCCGCCCGGTGCCCGGCGGCTGTGGTTCCTGGAGGCGCTCGCCGACGGTGCCCCCCTGCACAACAACCCGGCGGTGTTCCGGCTGACCGGACCCGTGTCGGTGGACGCGCTCCGGCGCGCGGCGGATCTGGTGGTCGCCCGGCATCCGGTGCTGCGAACCACCTTCCACGAGATCGACGGCGAACCGGTCGGCCGGGTGGGCCCGGTGGCCGCCGCGGAAGTCGTGGTGCGGACGGTGCCGGCCGCGGAAACAGCCGGGGCCGCGGACGCGGCCGCCGCGGCGTTCGCGGCCCGGGCCGCACGCGAGCCGTTCGATCCGCGCTCCGGGCCGCTGTTCCGGATCCGTCTGGGCCGGATCACCCCGACCGACCACGTCCTGGTGATCAATACGCACCACGCGGTGGTCGACGGTACGTCACTGTCGGTGCTGTGCCGGGAGATCGGCGCCCTGTACGCCGACCCGGACCGGCCACTGCCGGACCCCGGAGCGCCGCCGGACGCCGCCGACGCCGACCCGTCCCGGCGGGCGGCCGATCTGGACGGCGCTCCTGACCTGCTCACCCTGCCCACCGACCGGCCCCGCCCGAGGATGCGCTCCTTCCGGGGGGAGCTGCGCCGCCACACCGTCCCCGAGGGGCTCACCGCGCGGGTCGACGCGCTCGCCAGGGCCACCCGCGCCACCCGGTTCGTCGTACTCCAGGCCGCGTACGCCGCCACCCTGGGAACGACGGCCGGTCAGGACGACGTGGTGGTCGCCACCCTGGTGTCCGGGCGGCCGGGGCCGGAGTTCGCCGATGTCGTCGGCATGTTCGTGAACCCGGTGCCGCTGCGGGTGGGGATCGGCGGCGATCCCACGTTCCGGGAGCTGGTGGCCGGGGTCCGCCGCGCGGTCGCGGCGGGACTGGGCGGCGCGGAAGTCCCGTACGACCGGCTCGTCGAGGCGGTCGGTGCCTCCCGCGACCCCAGCCACGCGCCGCTGTGCCAGGCGCACCTCGTCATGCAGGAGCCCCCCGAGCTGGCGCTCCCCGGTGTGCGGGCCGACCGGATGCCGCCGGACAAGGGCACGGCCGATGTCGACCTGACCCTGATGGTGGAGTCCGGCGGCGCGGAGATGGCCGTGGTCACCGAGCACGACACGGATCTGTTCGACGGTGCGACGGTCGACGGTCTCGCCGGGCGGCTGCTGGCCTTGCTGGACCGGGCGTGCGCCGACCCCGACCGCCGGTTGTCGGCGCTGACGGCTTCGTCGGCGCTGTCGGCATCGGCGGTGTCCGGGCCGGCCGGTGGGCCGGCGCCGGCGACCGTGCCGGAGCTGATCCGGTTCGACGCCGACGGCCTCGCGGTGGGGGACATGTCCTACGCCGAGCTGGACCGCCGCTCGGCGGCCCTGGCCTCGGTACTGCGGGCGAAGGGCGCCGGTCCCGAGGCATGGGTCGCGGTCGATCTGCCGCGCGGCCCGGACCTGGTGGTGGCCGTCCTCGGGATCTGGCGCGCGGGCGCGGTGTACGTACCGGTGGAACCGTTGTGGCCCGAGCCGCGGCGCCGGGCCGTCACCGACGCCGCCCGCGTCGTACTGACCGAGATCCCGGACCTGCCGGAGGAGTTCGAGCCCGTCGAGCCCGGAATCGGACCCGAGTCACTGGCGTACGTGTTCCACACCTCCGGGTCGACCGGCCGCCCCAAGGCGGTGGGCGTGCCGCACCGCGCGGTGGCCGGGATGCTGGCCCGGTCGACGGCGCTGGTGGGTCTCGGCGCCGGGGACGCGGTGGCGGCCATGACCTCCCCGGCGTTCGACATATCGGTCTGGGAACTGGTGGCGCCGCTGACGGTGGGCGCCCGGGTGGCGGCGATACCGCCGGAGATCGTGGTGGACGGTCCGGCGCTGGCGCGGTGGCTGAGTGCCGAGGCGGTCACGGCCGTCCAGGTCACCCCCTCGGTGTGGGCGGTCCTGGTGGCGGCCGGGGGCGTACCGGAGTGCGTACGGCTCCGGGTGTCGATCGGGGAGGTGCTGACGCCGGAGCTGGCCGGGGCGCTGGCCGGGTCGCCGGGCGGGGCCGAGCTGTGGAATACGTACGGCCCGACCGAGACGACGATCTGGTCGACCGCCGAACAGGTCCGCCGGGACGGCCGGTTCGGCATCGGCGACCCGCTCGACGGCGTGGCCCTTCATCTGCTGAACGCGGGCCTGCGGCCGGTCGACGACGATGTGGTCGGCGAGGTGTACCTGGGCGGGTTCCCGCTGGCGCGCGGCTATCTCGGCGCGCCCGGCCGGACGGCGACCAGATTCGTCGCCGACCCGTTCTCACCGGTCCCCGGCGCGCGCATGTACGCGACGGGCGACCTGGCGCGGCGCCGGCCGGACGGTGTGCTGGAGTTCGTCGGGCGGGTCGACGGGCAGCTCAAGGTACGTGGTCACCGGGTGGAACCGGCCGAAGTCGAGGCGGCGCTGCGGGCGGACCCGGAGATCGCCGACGCCCGGGTGACCGGTGACGGCGACCGTCTGGTGGCCTACGTCGTCCCGGCCGCCGGGCAGCCCGGCTGGCCGGGGGTGCGGGAGCGGCTGAGCCGGGTCCTGCCCGCCTATCTGGTGCCGTCGGCGCTGGTGTCCGTGGCCGCGTTCCCGCTGACCAGCGCCGGAAAGCTGAATGTACGCGCGCTGCCCCCACCGGCGGCGGAGGAATCTGCCGCCGCTGATCCCCGCCCAGGTCTCGAGACCACGATCGCGGAGATCTTCGCGGCCCTGCTGGCCCGCCCGGTCGACCGCGACGACGACTTCTTCCTCTCCGGCGGCCACTCCCTGGCGGCGGTGCGGGCCGTCGCCAGGATCGGGGCGTCGGCCGGCGTGGAGGTGACGATCAGGACCCTGATGGCCAACCCCACCGTCGCCGCCCTGGCCGCCGCGATCGAAGCGGACCGGGGCGCTCCCGGGACTCCGGAGAGCCCTGACGCCCCGGAGCCGGAGCCCGCCGCACCGGGACGGCTGTCCGGCCCGCAGCACGGACTGTGGATCATCAACCAGGCGGGCCGGGACGACGGCGCCTACGTCGTACACGCCGCGTTCCGGCTGGAGGGCGCGCTCGACGCGGCGGACCTGCGCGCCCGGTTCGCCCGTACCCTGGCCGGCCATCCCGTCCTGCGATCGGCGATCGCCGTCCATCACGACACCCCGCTGCTGAGCGCGGCACCCTGCACGGACGATGTGCCGGAGAGGGCCTGGCGCAGCACCGACCTGAGCGCCCGTACGGATCCGTGGCCGGAGGCCGAACGCCTGGCCGCCCGGGACGCCGACCGGCCCTTCGACCTGACCCGGCCACCGCTGGTGCGCGCCCACCTGATCAGAACCGCCCCCACGACCCATCTCCTGGCGGTCACCGCTCACCACATCATCTGCGACGACCAGTCGATGTCGACCCTGCTGAGGTCCCTGGCCACCGCGGATCCGGCCGTCCCGCCCCCGGCCGGCGCCACGGACGTCCAGGGGCCGAGGGCCGCGTCCGGCACGGGGACCGGCGTACCGGGACTCCCGGACCCCGGGCCGACGGCCGTGGGCCCACGGCGACGGACCACCGAGTTCTGGGCCGAGACACTCCGCGACGCCCCGCCCGCCTCCGGACCCGCGCCGGACCGTCCCTACGGCACGGCCCCGGCCGCCACGCCGGGCGCGGGCGGATCGCCGCAGCCGGAATCCGGTCCCGGCCCGGCCCGGCCCCACCGCGCGGGCGCCGCCCCCGGTGCCACCCACCGGTTCACCGTCCCGGCCGGGCTCGCCCGCGACTTCGCCGCCTGGTGCCGGGGCGAGCGGGCCACCACCTTCGCCGGTCTCCTCGCCGTCTTCGCCATCGTCTCCGCCACCCGCGACGGCGGTGACGACCTCGTCGTCGGCGCCCCGGTCAGTACCCGCCCGGCCGGGTGGGACGACGCGATCGGCATGTTCGTCACGACCCTCCCGCTCCGGCTCCGTACGAGCCGCCGGGCCACCCCTCGCGAACTGCTCGCCGACGCCACCGCGGTGGTGGCCGACGCGATGGACCACGCCGATATCTCCCTGGCCGACATCCTCGCCACGGTTCCCGCCTCACGGGACGACCACCCCCTGTTCCGGACCATGCTGGTCCTCAACCGCGAGACGGCCCCCGCCGCCTTCCCCGGCCTGACCACCACCCCGGTCCCGATCGACCGTGCCACCAGCCGGTTCGACCTCACCCTCCACATCAGGGAGCGCGACGGCGACTGGTCCGCCCTCATCGACTACCGCACCGACCGGTACGAGGCGGACACGATCACCAGGATCGCCGACCAGGTGTCGGCGGTGATGGCGGCCGTGGTCCGCCACCCCGGTCTGCCCCTGTCCCACCTGGACCTGCTGGCCCCGGCCGACCGCGCCGTCCACACCGCCCTCGGCACCCGGTCCGGTCCGGCCACCGGCGGTGGACCGGACCCGCGGGCCACCGGCCCGGCCGTCCGGACCCGGCCAGCCGCCACCACCGTTCTGGACCTGATCGCGGCACAGACCGCCCGGACCCCCGACGCGACCGCCGTCCTCGACCTCGCCGCCGCTCCTCTCACCTACCGCGAACTGGACCGCGGATCCTCGGCCGTCGCCGGGCGGCTGCGCGAGGCCGGCATCCGGAACGAGGACCCGGTCGCGATCGCCATCCCGTCCGGCGCCGACGCGATTACCGCGATCCTCGGCGTACTCAAGGCGGGCGGCTGCTTCGTCCCCGTCGACCCCGCCCAGCCGCCCTTCCGCCGGGACGCCCTGATCACCGCGAGCGGCGCGCGGACCGTCCTGACCCGCGACACCCTCCCCGCCACCGGCCACCACGAACCCGCACCCGTCCACCCGTCCCAGCTCGCCTATGTCGTCCACACCTCCGGCTCCACCGGCGAACCCAAGGGCGTCGAGGTACAGCACGACACCCTGCTCAACCTCACCACCGCGTTCATCGCCGAACACGGCCTCACCGCCGCGCACCGCCTCCTCATGGTCCCGCCCCCGCACTTCGACGCCGCGTTCGGCGACATCTTCCCGGTCCTCGCGGCCGGGGCCACCCTCGTCGTCCACCCCGACCCGGGCGGCCTCACCGGCCCCGACCTCCTCCGGCTCTGCGTCGAACACCGGCTGACCGCGGTCGACACCGCGGCCCCCCTCTGGCAGCGCTGGGTGGCCGATCTCGCCGGGGAACGCCTCCCGCTGGAGATGATGATGGTCGGCGGCGACATCGTCTCGGCGGCGGCCGTCCGCGCCTGGGCGAAGCACGGCATCCCCCTGCACAACCACTACGGCCCGACGGAAGCCACCGTCTGCGCGACCAGCCATCGCACCGTCGACGGCCTGGAGCACCCCACCCGGCTGCCGATCGGCCGCCCGCTGCCGAACGTCCGCGTCCACCTCCTCGACCGGGCTCTGCGCCGGGTGCCCGTCGGCGTGGTCGGCGAGGTCTACATCGGCGGGACGGCGCCCGCCCGGGGGTACCGGGGAAACCCGGCCGCGACCGCCTCGGCGTTCCTCGCCGACCCGTACGGCGCCCCCGGCGCCCGGATGTACCGGACCGGCGACCTCGCCCGGCTCGACCCGCACGGCACGATCGAGTTCGTCGGCCGGGCCGACGACCAGGTCAAGATCCGCGGCAACCGGGTCGAGCCGGGGGAGGTCGCGGCCGTGCTCGCCGCGCACCCGGCCGTCACGGAGGCCGTGGTGGTGGCCAGGGGGGACCGTCTCATCGGCTACGTCGGCGCCCCGGCCGCACCCGGGCGGTACGCCTCCGACCCGCCCACATCCGGGCGGTACGCCTCCGATCCTGCCGCACCCGGCTCGCCGCCCGCCGCCCCGGACGTCCCCGGCCTGCGCGCCTTCTGCGCCGACCGCCTGCCCGCGCATCTCGTGCCGGACACCGTGGTCGTCCTCGACGCCCTGCCCACTCAGAGCACCGGCAAGGTCGACCACACCGCCCTCCCCGAACCCCCGACCGGCCCCACCGACCGCACCGCCCCGGCCGATCCGCCCCGGACCGCCACCGAGCGGGCCGTCGCCGCCGTCTGGGCCACCGTTCTCGACCGGTCCGACGTGGGCCGTACCTCGGACTTCTTCGCCATCGGCGGGCACTCCCTGATCGCCGCCCACGTCCTCGCCGCGGTCCGCGACCGCCTCGGCGTCACCGTGCCGATGAGCACCCTGTTCACCGCCCCAACCGTGGCGGCGTTCGCGGCGGCCGTCGACGGCGGTGCCCCGTCGGAGCTGCCCACGGTCGACCGGCTGCGCGCCGACGCCGTACCCCCGGCCGAGATCCGGCTCCGTACCGGCCACCCGTCCGGCGTCCCCCGGGCCGATGGCTCCCCGTCCGGCGGCCACCCGGCCGGTACGCCGCGCCGGATCCTGCTCACCGGCGCCACCGGATTCCTCGGCCGCCACCTCCTCGACCAGCTCCTGGCCAGGACCGGTGCCCGGATCCACTGCCTGGTCCGCCCGGGCTCGATCGACCGGCTGCCGGCCACCGGCCGGGTGATCCCGGTACCCGGCGACCTGGCCGCACCCGGCCTCGGGCTGTCCACCGAGGACCACCACACCCTCACGACCATGGACGCGATCTACCACAACGCGGCCGTACCCCACTTCGCCGCGCCCTACAGCGCCCTCAAACCCGCCCATGTCGACGCCACCGCCGCGATCCTGCGCCTGGCGGGCTACAGCGGCGCCCCACTGCATCTGATCTCCACCCTCGGCGTCTTCCTCGGCACGGCCTACGACGGCCGGGTCGTCACCGAGGCCGACACCCCCACCGACCCGAGCGGCCTCACCAGCGGCTACGACCTCAGCAAATGGGCGGCCGACGCCATGGCCGACGCCGCCCGCGCACACGGTCTCGCCGTCTCGATCCACCGCATCGCGGCCATCGTCGGCGACACCGCCACCGGCGCCGCCGACCCGCGTTCCGCGTTCAGCCGCTGGCTCACCGGATGCGTCGCCGCGGGCGCCGTCCCGGACACCGCCGAAGTGCTGGACATGGTGCCCGTGGACACGGTGGCCGCGGCGATCGTCGCCCTCTCCCAGGCCCCGGACCACTCCGGCCGCAACCACCACTACCACGGCGACGGCCACCGCAACACCCATGGCGAACCGTTCCGCTATATCAACCGGCTGAAGCCCGGCGATCCGATC